>DAOROE010000027.1:0-9060 GCA_035441345.1 Candidatus Nanopelagicaceae bacterium | reverse complement strand
GCTGCAGCAAGCCATGCGCCTTGCCATAGTCCAAAGGAGGATTGATTGACGCTCGTGACATTTCCTTCAAAGCCAATGCCGGTGAGTTCCTGATTGGAGCATCCCGTTAAGAAGCTCGAAGTGGCCAGAAGAGCCAGAACCGTTACGCGGCGCAGCATGGGTTAAGGATAGTCCGACCTCGCATCAACGCCCATTAGCGGGTACCGTTCCAAGGGTGTCCCCTATCACAGAGAACACTCCCTCAATTCGCGACTTTCAAAATGACCTGCCGCTGCATCCTGCGGCGCGCGATTTATTGGCGTATTTCTTTGATTCTGGCTGGGTTGACCCAAGCAAACTGCATCACCAATCTGCTCAGTTACGAAATCTGATTGGAACAGCGCGCGAAACTATCGCTGCCAATCTTGGAATCAAGAATTCCGAACTTGAAGTGGTGGGCGAATTGGGATTCGGTTTTCAAACTGCACTTGGCGGTCTTCTCAAAGATCCCTCAGTAGAGTTTTTCTATTCGGAGATTGATCGCCAGGTAGTTCACGCTTTCGCTCGTTCTCATATCAATTCGGGCGGCTCAGCTACGTCGCTCAAACCTAACTCGACAGGGATGGTTGATTTTCAAAGCGCACTCGCACAGAAGAAGTCATCGGTAGTTTCCTGGCAATCCACTAATCGTGAAATGGGCGCTATCCAGGACCTACCAAAAATCGATGAGAGCAACTCGCTCTTCGCCGATATGACCGCATCATTTCCGCTGAATCGTCTCCCAGAAAAATGGGATAGCGCACTGTGGGATCCACGAAGTTTTGGTGGTCCTCAAGGTATTGCTCTGATTGGTATTTCACATCAGAGTAAATGGCGAAATCCTGGACCAGAATTGGATAACCGACGAGTTTTTGGATCTTTCTCAAAACCATTGCTCTTGGCTACGGCGGTAGCGCTAGAAAATTGGGTGAAGAGCGCTGCTGAAGATTTTGCTCGCTTGAGAAAACTCAACGCTTTCACTCGTGAACTATTGCGCTCCAAAGTTAAGGGTGTTCGCGTAGTCGGAGATGACCAGAAAAACGATCCGCGATTCATTGCGCTCGTTCTGCCTAATTCAGTTGCAGAAGAAGTTCTTCGCAAAGTTGAGCAAGCAGGATTCCTCATTGACGCGGGTTCGGCTTGTGGCGCCGGCGCTTTATCTCCGAGCCATGTACTTACTTCCATGGGGTTCTCAGAGAATGGAAACGTGAGGTTAACCCTCAAACCAGATCAGAACGAAGCGGTAATTACAGAATTAGTTGAAAGAATCGCCGCAAGCGCATGAGCCTTGGGCGTTGGGATTATCGATTGTAAAACCCTGCTTCTGGATGGTGTCTACAAAATCAATGGTGGCACCCATCAGATACGGGGTGCTCATCTTGTCGGTTACGACCTTAACGCTGCCAAAAGTTGAGACGGTATCGCCATCAAGAGCGCGATCATCAAAATAAAGCTGATAGCGCAGACCAGAGCAACCACCTGGTTGGACTGCAACGCGGAGACTTAAATCATCACGGCCTTCTTGCGCCAACAGCGCAGCGACTTTTTCAGCCGCTCCAGAAGTTAGATTGATACCAGTCGTTGTTGACTCGGTCGTTGTCTCGGTTGTCATTTTCTCTCCATCTACCTAAATGTGCTCGAACTACGATGCTGGCCCAATCGAGCTAGCTCTCACTTTGTATGAATCGCAACGCCTACTTTACTCCCCGCATTCCCATTTTTCGCGCGATAATGACCGAGTGATGAGATCCCTAACAGATTTACTCCTTCTCGGACGAGAATCTGACCTATCGAGCGAACGCGGCGTCTCATGTACCGGCGAACTCCCATCCCCCAGCGATCCTGATCTCGTTGAACGTGCCACCCAGGCGCGTCTCGCTCTTGGCTCGCGGGCAATGGTCTTGGGCCACCACTATCAAAGAGATGAAGTAATTCAATTTGCCGATATCACTGGTGACTCTTTCAAACTGGCTCAAGCTGCTGCCGAAAATAAAGAAGCTGAGTACATCTTCTTCTGCGGAGTTCACTTCATGGCAGAAAGCGCAGATATTCTTACCAGCGACCAACAGAAAGTGATTCTTCCAGACCTCGCAGCTGGCTGTTCGATGGCTGATATGGCTACCGCAAATCAAGTCTCGGATGCATGGAAGGTATTTCAGAAACTAGGAATCGCAAACCAAACAATCCCGATCACATATATGAATTCCTCCGCTGCCATCAAATCCTTTACTGGTGAAAATGGTGGCGCAGTCTGTACCTCTTCGAATGCGGAACGAGCGATGCGCTGGGCTTTTGATAAAGGCGAGAAAGTCTTCTTCCTACCTGATCAGCATTTAGGTCGCAACACCGCAGTTCTTAAACTTGGTTTGGAGTTAAGTGATTGCGTGCTGTGGAATCCATGGAAACCTAATGGAGGATTATCTGATCACGAGATCATCAATGCGAAAGTAATTCTCTGGCGTGGGCATTGTTCGGTGCACGGTCGCTTCTCCCTGGAGAACATCAATGAAGTGCGCCAGAAAGTACCGGGAATCCAAGTATTGGTTCACCCTGAATGCCAGCATGATGTTGTGAGAAATAGCGATGTTGTGGGCAGCACTGAGATGATCATCAAAACAGTAACTGAATCACCTTCTGGCTCAGCTTGGGCGGTTGGCACCGAACTTAACCTCGTGAAGCGTCTTGCTGCCAATAACCCAGACAAGTCTGTGATCTTCCTGGATAAAACAGTCTGCTATTGCTCCACCATGAACCGGATTGACCTGCCACATCTTGTTTGGGCGATGGAATCACTTGTTGAAGGTCGGTTGGTGAATCAGATCAAAGTCGATCCAACAACAGCCAATTTTGCCCGAGTTGCGTTAGAGCGAATGCTGGCTTTACCGTAACGCTCATGGCCGAGAAGAAACCTGCAGAGAAAAAAGGACGCCCGACTCCTAAGCGCAAAGAGGCTGAACAGCAACGCGTTGTGAATCGCTTAGCTCCCGCCGCCACAAAAGAGGCGAAGAAACTTCAAAAAGCGCAAGCTCGAGTTCTCCGTGCCCAGCAACGTGATGCCTATATGCGCGGTGATGAAAATGCGTTGCCACCTCGTGACAAGGGACCTGTAAGAAAATTCATCCGCAACTATGTAGATTCTCGTCGCTCCATCGGCGAATTTTTCTTACCAATTATTGTTCTCGTTCTTTTCATGACATTGATTCCGCTGGTCTATGTTCAATTTGCCGCAATCGCCTTAATGTATTCGGCGCTGCTCTTCTCGGTTATCGATGGCTTCTTCTTATCTCGAAGGATCAAACGAGAAGTGTCACAAAGATTCCCCGATGCTCCTTTGAAGGGGCTCGGAATGTATGGGTGGCTCCGCTCCACTCAGATTCGACGTTTGCGCGCTCCATTACCTCAAGTTAAGCGCGGCGAAAAAATCTAAATTCGCGTTGCTACGCGCGAGGCTTTGGGCTAACAGTCTTTGATGGATCTTTCTCCGGCAAATTTCCAAGGGCGTTATCAATAGCCTTCAGTGTTTCTGCACTCAGCTTCACGCCACTTGCCTTCACGTTCTCTTTAATCTGTGCAGGTTTTGTGGCTCCAATAATCGCACTCGACACATTTGGATTATTGAGAACCCACGCAACTGCAAGTTGTGCGAGCGTTAATCCTTCTTGCTCCGCAATGGGTTTTAGTCTCTGAACAGCAGTGAGAACTTCATCATTCATCCAACGCGAAATCATATTTGCGCCACCTTTTTTATCGGTCGCGCGAGAACCCGAAGGTGGTTTCTTCCCTGGAAGGTATTTTCCGGTTAACGCACCTTGGGCGATTGGAGACCAAACTATGTGGCCAATTCCTTCTGCTCTACATACTGGATCCACTTTGCTTTCGATTACTCGCCACAGCATTGAATATTGCGGCTGGCTCGAGACAAACCTGGTGTAGCCCTTGGCATCTTGGATTTTAAGAGCGCGCGATATTTCATCAGCGTTCCACTCTGAAAAACCGATATACATAACTTTGCCTTGACGAATCAGATCATCAAAAGCCGAAAGGCTCTCTTCCAGCGGCGTTTCATAATCAAATCGATGAAATTGATAGAGGTCGATGTGATCAGTTTGTAATCTCTTCAATGAGGCATGAACTGATTCCATAATGTGTTTACGAGACAGGCCGCGATCATTCTTGCCGGGACCAGTCGGCCAATAGACCTTGGTGAGAAGTTCATAGGATTCACGCTTGACGCCTTTTAACGCTTTACCAAGAACTGTTTCAGCGCGCGTGCCCGCATAGACATCGGCGGTATCGAAAGTTGTAATCCCGGAATCAAACGCTGCTCGAACACATTTAAAGGCTGCGTCTTGCTCGACCTGGGAGCCGTGTGTAATCCAGTTTCCATAAGTAATCTCTGAGACGTACATACCTGAACTGCCGAGGCGTCTATATTCCATAAGGGCGAGCGTAGCGCCTCCTTGCAGGGTGGTCACTTTGATGGTTTATTTCGCACACAACTTAATAGCCTCATGGATTGGGGAAGCCGGTGAGAATCCGGCGCTGACCCGCAACCGTAAGCCTGCAACTTGTTTTGCATGTAAGTCGGATTACCAACCGTGAAGCATTGTTACCACCCGTCGAGGTTTGCGGGGCGGAGATTTTTTTCGCCATCGTGAATCCCTTTTCTTATTTGAAAGGTTCACATGTTTAGCAAGAGCGCTCGTCTAATTTCTCTATCGCTACTGATCATCGCAAGTTCCATCTTTATCCCTGCTTCAAACGCCGCTACTGGTTATCGCTATTGGGGTTATTTCCAAGCTCAAGGTGGAGCCACGTCATGGACTGCGGCAATGACTGGCCCATCTGTTGAAGTCAAAGATGGCGATGTCGAAGGATGGACATTTGTATTTAGCAATAATGACATTCCTGCGATTGCACCAATGATGGATCCTGATTTTGCAACGCTCTGCGATGGCATTCCAGAAACTGCTGGAAAAGTGCGCGTGGGGCTCGTAGTTGATTTTGGTGATGCAAATATTGCTCCATCAGGTGAAACTCCCATGGAGTTCTTCTCAGATTGCGTTGTTGTCCCAACAGGTTCAGTTGGCCTTGATGTTCTCAAAAGCGTGCTCGATGTTCGCGCCGGAGATTCGGGTTTGATTTGCGGCATCGCTGGATACCCCGCTCAAGAATGCGGTGCTGAAATTGAAGCGCCAACTGCACAAGAAGCGGTTACTACTTCAGCGCCTATCGAAGACGCGCAGCAGGCCAGCCGATCCACCCCACTACTCATGGCGGTGCTCGCGGCCATGTTGCTCGTTGGCTTTATCTTTAATCGACGCCGGAACAGATAGTTGCAAACTAAAGCTCGAGCCACGCACAGCAAATTTCACCCATTGCTGTGGTGGCTTTGGGCTGCCCTCACCACGATCATTCTCTTTTTACACAATAATCGATGGGCATCGGTAGCGGTCATCACTGCCACTCTCTTCGTGGTTTACTGGAATAGAAGTTCTTCCTATTGGTTCCAAACTATGCGTTGGGCAATTCGCTTTGCACTCATCGCTTTCACTCTTCGCATGGCCATCGGTTTCATCATTGGAGTTCCCATGCCCGGAACTGTTCTCTTCAGACTTCCTCAAATCAAACTTCCAGAATTTCTAGTTGGCATCCGCGTAGGTGGAGATGTCACAAGTCAGCGCTTGTTGAGCGCACTTGATGAAGCGTTACTTCTCGTCGCACTCATTCTGGTCTTTGCCGGAGCTAACGCTCTGAGCAATCCCCATAATCTGCTACGCGTACTTCCAAAAAAATTTTACGGAATTGGATTAGCAAG
Source organism: Candidatus Nanopelagicaceae bacterium (assembly GCA_035441345.1). Classification (GTDB taxonomy): domain Bacteria; phylum Actinomycetota; class Actinomycetes; order Nanopelagicales; family Nanopelagicaceae; genus MAG-120802. Next base: position 3,224 of record DAOROE010000027.1, on the reverse strand, counting down.
TGTTATTGCAAGCTCAGTCGCTCCTCAGGCCGCCCGAAGTATCACGAGGGTTCGTAATGCAAAACGATTGCGAGGCCAACCCTCCATTGGTATCAAGTCATGGCGCAGCGTTGCACTTCCTGTTTTAGAAGATTCGTTAGAGCGTTCGATCGATTTAGCAGCCAGTTTAGAAAGTCGTGGTTACGGATATTTTGATAAACCCACAAAATATCGACCCGAGAAATGGGGGCAGCGCGAACTCTTTGCGCTAAGTGGACCGCTCTACGCAATCCTTGCAATTGTGACCCTCAATTTCCCACCAATGTGGTTGGCACTCCTTCTTTGTATCTGCATCTCGACCCCGGTGTTGGCCTCATGATTACATTCCGAAACGTCTCTCTGATCTACCCAAATTCAGAACGCACCATCGTTGAGGATGCCAGTTTTGATGTACACGAGGGTGAGTTTGTTCTCTTGATGGGTCTTACTGGCGCTGGAAAGAGTTCAGTACTGAAACTCATTAATGGTCTCGTGCCGCATCACACGGGAGGAATTCTTTCGGGTGAAATCTCTGTGGCGGGTCGATCCACGCGCGCTCTTAAACCTGGCGAATTGGCTGATGTTGTTGGGATTGTTGGTCAGAATCCCGTTCATGGTTTTGTCTCTGACATCGTGGAAGAGGAAATCGCATTTGGTTTAGAAACTTTAGGGATTGCTCCGGAAGTTATGCGTAAGCGGGTAGAAGAAGTTTTAGATCTTCTTGCGCTCACTCCCCTGCGCAGACGAGTGATCTCCGAACTCAGTGGCGGCGAACAGCAACGCGTTGCTATTGCTTCTGCGCTTGTCGCAAATCCCAAGGTGTTACTTCTCGATGAACCAACGAGCGCTCTTGATCCCATCGCTGCTGAAGAAGTCCTCTCCATTTTGCATCGATTAGTTCACGATCTTGGACTAACCATCATCGTTGCAGAACATCGCTTGGAACGTGTTATTCAATTTGTCGATCGCATCATTCTGGTGCACGGTGATGGCACGTTGGAGCTAGGAAGTGCCGATGAAGTCCTCAAGGATTCACCAATAGCACCTCCTCTTGTCGAACTAGCGCGCGCGTTGAAACTTCCTAAGATTCCGTTAAGTATTCGTGAGTTTAGAAAGATTGCGCCCACAATTCAGGCAGCGCTTAATATTTCGTCTGACGATTTACACAAGGTTGGAGAGCCTGTCTTGCAGGTGAAGAATCTCAGCGCTTCATATGAAGATTCACACAGTATGTACGCACTCTCAGAAATAAATCTTGAACTTCACGCGGGCGAAATTGTTGCCTTGATGGGTCGCAATGGCGCGGGAAAAACTACCTTGCTTAAGTGTGCTGTCGGGCAAGCGCCAATTATCAACGGATCGATTGAGGTATTAGGTCGCGACCCTCGAACCTTTACCGATCAAGAGCTCATTACTTTTGTTGGGTATGTTCCACAAGAACCAAGCGACCTGCTTTACGGACAGAGCGTTGAAGAAGAGTGCGCTCTTGCTGATCGAGATAACAAAGTACAGAGCGGTAGCACTTTAAAGATTTATTCCGAGCTCATGAATATCCCCAGCCTTAGCGCACATCCGCGAGATATCTCTGAAGGCCAACGCCTGGGATTAGCGCTCAGCATCATTCTCTCTGCGCAACCGAAGGTAGTGATCTTAGATGAACCCACTCGGGGCTTGGATTACGAAGCTAAAAGAGTTCTGGTGCAAAATCTGAAAGATATCGCACACCGACAGAAGCGAGCGGTCTTTATCTCAACGCATGATGTTGAACTTGTTGCAGAGGTAGCAGATCGAGTGGTCTTTCTTGCTGACGGTGAAGTTATTGCCGATGGAACAACCCGCCAGGTACTGACGGCCTCCCCCGCATTCGCACCGCAAGTCTCCAAAGCGTTGCCACAATCAACATGGCTCACGGTTGCTGAAGTAGAGAGCTACGTTAATGCGCAGAAATAGAAGAACCTCATTCATACTACTTTTTCTCGGTTCACTTCTAGGCGCTATTTCTTTCTCATGGCCGCTCTATCTTCCCGAAAGTAATTTCTTTTTCTTTCAACCTGACTCAGCACGCGCATTTGCAATTCTGATTGCGCTGATCGGCATAGGCGTCGTGTCGCTCGACATTTCACAAGGCGCTCTGGATAGCAAAGCGGTCGCACTCCTTGGAGTTCTCGCAGCGCTCATTGCAGCACTTCGACTTGTTGGCGCAGGTGCCATCGGTATTGAGCCGATGTGGTTTCTTCTGATTATTTCGGGATACGTCTTTGGAGCCAACTTTGGATTCGCACTTGGAGTTATATCGATGGGGGTGTCAGCTCTCATGACTGGCGGGGTTGGCCCTTGGTTGCCATTTCAAATGTTGGCGGCAGGTTGGATTGGACTCTTTGCTGGTTCAGTCGCGCGACTTACACGAAGATTTAAGTTAACAGTTGAAATTCTCTCTTTGGTTCTTATCGGACTTTTATCATCTTTAACTTTTGGGTTTCTCATGGATCTTCAGCTCTGGCCGTGGATAACGAGTACCGATACCCAGCTATCGTTTATCGCAGGCGGGGCAATTCTGGAGAACTTCCAACGTTTTATAGTCTTTCATCTAGCGACCGCGTTGGCGTGGGATATCCCGCGAGCAATCACCACTTCCGTTCTTATTGCTCTCACCGCTAGACCGCTTCTTCATTCACTGCGTCGGGCTCAGAACCGTCTCAATTTCACTTTACGTGCGATGCAACCAACGGTAAGCGCGCGATAACTCCAGAGCTCTGACGACCACGTACATCAATCACTACTTTTGAATCGAGTGGAAGTTTTTGATTGAGCAATGCGAGTGCAATTCCAGTTTTGAGCGAAGGCGAGAACGTTCCACTCGTTACTCTCCCAATTACCTCACCTGATTCATTCAGAACATCCATACCCGCTCGCGGGATTCCACGGTCGCTTATCTTGATGGCTTGAAGAATTCGATGGCTTTTTTCGGAACGCTGCTTCATGAGAGCCGCTTTACCCCAGAATTCCTTATCCCATGTAACTGCCCATGAAGCGCTCGCTTCTACTGGCGAAATATCCATCGACAATTCGTGGCCGTGGAGTGGGTAGCCCATCTCGGTTCGCAAAGTGTCACGCGCACCAAGCCCTGCAGCTCTTCCGCCACATCCATGAACTTTCTCAAGGATTACATTCCAAATTTCCATGGCATCACTCCAAGAAGCCAGAAT
>DAOROE010000026.1:0-9172 GCA_035441345.1 Candidatus Nanopelagicaceae bacterium | reverse complement strand
AAAACGGAAGCGCAAGGCTACCTGACTTGCGGGCGGGCGCAAAAATAGCACTTTTTTGAGCGCTTAATTTTCACACCTATTCGTCGTCGCTCACCTTTGCTAACGAGACCACATGGGTCCCTTGATCAAGGTTGACGAGACGAACTCCTAATGTGTCGCGACCAGTTTCGCGAACTTCTTTGACTGGTGTGCGCATTACAACGCCGCCAGATGTGATGACAAGAATTTCATCTTTCTCACTGACAATAAGTGCTCCCACTAATCCACCACGCGAATCTTCATCAACTTTTGCAGCTTTTACTCCGATGCCGCCACGGCCTTGAGAACGATATTCATCAAGGTTGGTGCGTTTTCCAAACCCACCATCAGTAGCGGTAAGAACATAATTCTCTGATTTACCATCGCTATTGCGGATGGTGGACATGGTGAGTAACTCATCACCGCTGCGGAACTTCATTCCGATGACACCTGTAGCTGAGCGTCCCATTGGACGTAGTGATTCATCATCTGCGGTAAAGCGAAGTGACATACCCTTCTTTGAAATTAAAAGCAGTTCATCTTGAGATGTGATTGCAGAGGCTGCAACAACTTCATCGCCATCCTTTAATGTGATCGCGATTAATCCACCTGTTCGAGGTGAGTCATATTCCACAAGTGGGCTCTTCTTGATGATTCCGCCTTTGGTTGCAATCACAAGATGTGGTAGTGATGAATAGTTAGCAATAGAGATTACTGATGCGATGTTTTCATTTGGTTTGAATGCCAAGAGATTTGCTACATGTTGTCCGCGCGCATCGCGTCCAGCATCGGGAAGTTCATGCACTTTGGCGCGATAGATCCGACCTTGATTGGTGAAGAAGAGCAACCAATCGTGGGTTGAGGCGGTGAAGAAATGTTCGACAATGTCATCTTGTTTAAGAGCCGCGCCTTTAACGCCTTTTCCACCACGGCGTTGAGAGCGATAAAGATCGGCTTTTGTGCGCTTTGCGTAGCCACCGCGGGTAATTGTGACTACAACATCTTGATCTGGAATGAGATCTTCGACTGATAGATCAGTGTCGCCCGCAATGATCTGGGTGCGGCGATCGTCGCCATATTTATCGGCAATATCTTTGAGTTCTTCTTTGATGATGCTTCGTTGTTTTGCTGGATCATTCAAGATGATGGTTAGCTCTTTGATATCCGCCATGAGTGATTCATATTCATCGATAATCTTCTGGCGTTCAAGAGCTGCAAGACGACGGAGTTGCATATCTAAAATTGCATTTGCTTGTAGTTCATCTACCTCAAGAAGTTTCATCAGACCTTCGCGCGCTTCATCAGAGTTTGCGCTCGCGCGGATCAACGCGATCACAGCATCAAGAGCATCCAGTGCTTTGAGGTAACCCCTAAGAATGTGGGCGCGCTTCTCTTTTTCAGATAAGCGATATTTGGTGCGGCGGACAATTACTTCTACTTGGTGGAGGATGTAATAACGGACAAATTCATCAAGACGAAGTGTGCGCGGAACATTGTCAACCAAGGCCAACATATTGGCGCCAAATGAATCTTGTAGCTGGGTGTGCTTATAAAGATTATTAAGAACAATCTTTGGTGTTGCATCATTACGGAGAACAATCACAAGGCGTTGACCGAGACGTTCATTTCCTTCATCGCGAACATCTGCGATGCCTTTGATCTTTCCGTCTTTCACAAGTTCTGCGATCTTCAGAGCTAAATTATCTGGGTTTACTTGATAAGGAAGTTCAGTAATAACTAAACATGTGCGCTTATTAATCTCTTCAATCTCAACAACAGCGCGCATAGTGATGGAGCCACGGCCAGTGCGATATGCCTCTTCGATTCCTTGGCGTCCCACAATGATTCCGCGGGTTGGAAAATCAGGTCCTTTAACAATTCCAAGTAGCGCAGTGAGTGTTTCTTCACTCGATGCTTCGGGGTTTTCTAGCGCCCACTCCACAGCGGCTGCGATTTCACGCAGGTTGTGTGGCGGAATGTTGGTGGCCATACCAACTGCGATACCAGCCGAACCATTAACAAGAAGGTTGGGAAAGCGACTTGGAAGCACAACCGGTTCTTGAGAACGTCCGTCATAGTTGGGGATGAAATCAACAGTCTCTTCATCGATATCGCGCATGATCTCCATGGCAAGTGGGGCCATGCGAGCTTCGGTGTAACGCATCGCAGCTGCTGGATCATTTCCTGGAGAACCGAAGTTTCCATTTCCGTCTACAAGTGGATAGCGCAGCGACCAATGTTGAGCTAAACGAACCAAGGTGTCATAGATCGCGCCATCACCGTGTGGGTGGTAGTTACCCATGACATCACCGACGATGCGTGATGATTTGTAATAACCCTTATCTGGTCGATACCCCGCGTCATACATCGCATAAAGCACGCGGCGGTGAACTGGTTTTAGGCCATCGCGGATATCAGGTAGCGCGCGGCCCACAATGACCGACATTGCGTAGTCAAGATAAGAGCGCGCCATCTCGACTTGGAGATCAACGGCTTCAATTTTGTCGTGGTTGTTATCTTCGAGATTTTGCATTGTTAAATATCCAAGAACCTAACGTCTTTTGCATTCCGTTGAATAAATTGACGGCGTTGTTCAACATCTTCACCCATAAGTACTGAGAAGAGATCATCTGCTGCGGCTGCATCATCAAGAGTTACCCGGATAAGTACGCGGTGTGCTGGGTCCATAGTGGTATCCCATAGCTCTTTTGCTGGCATTTCACCAAGGCCCTTAAAGCGCTGGATTCCATCTTCTTTTGGAAGTCGCTTTCCGGCATCGAGTCCAATTTGGATAAAACCATCACGCTCTTTATCAGAGAAGGCGTATTGGACAGGTTCTTTACCGCCCCATTTAATTTTATAAAGCGGTGGTTGGGCGAGATAGACATAACCTTGTTCGATAAGTGGGCGCATGAAACGGAAAAGTAAAGTAAGAAGAAGGGTGCGGATATGTTGTCCATCAACATCAGCATCGGCCATCAAAATAACTTTGTGATATCTCAACTTTGCGATATCGAAATCATCATGAATACCAGTTCCTAGCGCAGTGATGAGCGCTTGTACTTCGTTGTTTTGTAAGACGCGATCGATGCGTGCTTTTTCAACATTAAGGATCTTGCCGCGGATAGGAAGGACTGCTTGATAGCGTGAATCGCGTCCACCTTTTGTGGAGCCACCAGCGGAATCACCTTCGACAATATAAAGCTCGCACTTTTCTGGTTCGGTCCATTGGCAATCAGCTAACTTGCCTGGCATGCCGCGTCCTTCTAGCAATCCTTTACGGCTACGAGATAGATCGCGCGCTTTTCGGGCCGCGATACGTGCGGTTGCGGCATCAATTGCTTTACGGACAATTTCTTTTCCTTCGGAAGGATTCTTCTCAAACCACTCACCCACCGCGTCATTTAAGGCTTTTTGGGTAAATGATTTCGCTTCGGTATTTCCTAATTTTGTCTTGGTCTGTCCTTCAAACTGTGGTTCCGCAACTTTAATTGAAACGATTGCGGTGAGACCTTCACGAATATCATCTCCGGTGAGACGATCTTCTTTACGACGGATATAACCCCATTCTTCGGCAAATTTGTTAACTAGTGATGTTAATGCGGTGCGGAAGCCTTCTTCGTGGGTTCCACCTTCTTGGGTGTTGATGGTGTTAGCGAAGGTATAGACCGATTCTGAGAAGCTTGTGTTCCATTGCATCGCAACTTCGAGCGACATCTTATTTTTTGTATCTTCAGATTCAAAAGAGATAATGGATTTATGGGTAACACCTTTAGTTACATTGAGGTGCTTTACAAAATCGATAATTCCACCTTCGTAGCAATAGCGGACTTCGAGAACTTCACCTTTTTCATTAACATGTCCAGGGCGTTCATCCCGCAATGTGATGGTGAGACCTTTATTTAAGAAAGCCATTTCACGGAAGCGAGTTGAGAGAACCTCAAAAGAAAAATCAGTAGTTTCGAAAATTTCTTCTGATGGCCAGAAGGTAACTTCGGTTCCGGTATTTTTTGTGGCAACGCCTTTTTCTACTGGCGAATTGGGAACTCCGAGTTTGTAACTTTGTTCCCAGAAGAAACCGTCGCGTTGAACGACAACACTTAAGTCGCGGCTGAGGGCATTAACAACAGAGACGCCAACGCCATGAAGTCCGCCAGAAACTGAATAGCCGCCGTCGCCAAACTTTCCACCAGCATGTAGAACAGTAAGCACAACTTCAAGAGCAGGTTTTTTCTCTACTGGGTGAATATCAACCGGAATTCCTCGACCGTTATCTGTGACGCGCACGCCACCATCAGCAAGAAGAATGACATTTACTTCGGTGCAATAACCAGCAAGAGCTTCATCGACTGCGTTATCGACGATTTCATAAACCAGGTGGTGGAGGCCGCGTTCGCCGGTAGATCCGATATACATACCGGGGCGCTTGCGGACCGCCTCGAGGCCTTCGAGGACGGTGATTGCGCTGGCGTCATAGGCCCGCGAAACCTTCTTCTCAGCCACTAAAACCCCTTACTTAATCGATAGGTAACGCCCGCCAGAGACAAACCTCGCCTCGTTTTCGGCCTAGGCACCCTCGAATCCTAGTGGTAAACCAGATACTGGATAGCCCAAAAAGGGCGATAGGTGTGGATTAGACGGACTTTTAACGCTGGGGTGAGGGTCTTATTTAGCCAAAAGTATCGCGAGGGCCACGGGCGCCGCGGATTGTGCGCAGACCCCGCTTCCAGGATGGGGCGTGTGGTCCGATGATCGCCAACTCCTCTACAAGGGCCCCTGGGGCAGATTGGCGAATGGTTTTTAAGAGATCGCCCTGCATTAAACGTAGTTGTGTACTCCACGCCGTCGATGAAGTTTGGATTGTTAATTTGCCTTCATACAAAGTTATGGGTGTTGAATGCTCTGCAATATCCGCACCAACAATTTCGCGCCAATCACTAAAAAGATTTCCTTCTGCAATTCCTTGGCGCCAATCTCGCGCACTTACTAACTCATTAAGAATCGCGCCAATATTTTGTGGGTCGCCTAATTCGGTTCGCTCTTCTTGAACTATATCTTTCTTTTTTCGAAGGCCGCTTCGGTATGAGCGGAAAAGTTCGCGTGCGATATCGCGCTTCATAACGCAACAACTTTCCCGGTTGTGACTTTGAACTTTGCGCCTTTAATTGATTTAGGAAGATCATTTTCGACTGCAACTGTGATAAAGGTTTGTTCTGCGCTTTGAGAGATTTCAATTAACTTCTCGCGACGGTTTTCATCCAACTCAGAGAAAACATCATCTAAAATCAAAATTGGTTTATCGCCATCATTGATAAATAGTTGATAGCTTGCTAACCGTAGCGCGAGCGCAATAGACCATGATTCTCCATGGCTGGCATAGCCTTTAACTGGATGATCTCCTAAATTTAGAAGTAAGTCGTCGCGGTGCGGGCCGATTAATGAAATCCCTCGTTCTCGCTCTTGGGGGTTAATTTCGGCGATAGACGCAAGGATTCTTTCTCTATTTGCGTCTTTATCTGTATCGGCGTTTGTAACGCTAGATTTGTAGCCCAATCTCGCCACTTTTTTCTCAGAGAGATTTTTATATGCCTCTTGAAATAGCGGTTCAATCTCTGAAATAAGTTTGAGTCGTCCCGCAATAACTTCACCGCCGAAATTGGCAAGGTGCTCATCCCATGGCGTAAGTGAACTTTGTGGGGCGCGGCTTTTTAGTAGGGAATTACGCTGCTTTAAAGCCCTTTCATAATCACTAATGACGCCTGCCAACCTGGGGCTTCTTTGTACGAGAAGTTGATCGAGAAAGGAGCGCCGCTCACTTGGGTCGCCCCTTACTAAATCAAGATCTTCAGGGGAGAAACATATGCTCTTTGCAATCCCAACTAATTCTTTCTGGCTACGAACTGGGTTTTGATTCACTTTAGCTCGGTTCGCTTTCGAGGCATTTATCTCTAATTCAACAAGTGTTGTTCGCTCCTCCGATTCAACCTTGGCCCGTACATATGCTCGCTCAGCGCCAAGTTTTACTAGTGGTTGATCCGAAGAAATTCGATGAGATGAAAGTAAGGCGAGATACATTAAAGATTCGATGATATTTGTCTTACCTTCGCCATTTTCCCCAATGAAGATATTTTGGCCAGGTTTAAAAGAAAGCTCTAGGTTGGAATAGGAGCGGAAATCTGTCAATGACAGATGTGAGACAAACATTTAAAAACTATTATGAGGCGTAGCGCATCGGCATTAATAAGTATCGATACGTGCTATCGATCTCGCCATCAATTTTGTTTTTTCCAGATAACACTGCGGGTTTATTAGAGCCGGTAAATGCAATATTTACATAAGTCGTGCCGAGTGCATTAAGACCGTCTGCTAAGAATGTTGGGTTAAATGCGATATCAATCGCCTCGCCAGTATAAGAAATTTGGATTTCTTCTGTGGCTTGCGCTTCATCGCCAGCACCGGCTTCGAGTTGCAGTGTGTTGTTGGCAAACTTAAGTCGGAGTGGGACAGTTTTATCGGTAACAAGCGCCACGCGACGAACGGAATCTAAAAGAGCTGCGACTTCAATGACTGCTGTGGCGATACTGTCGGAAGGTAGTAAGTGGCGATATGGCGGGAAGGTGCCGTCGAGCTGGCGGGAAGTCATTGATTTCTGCTCTGTTGTGAAGCCAATCAATCTCTCGTTTGAGGAGCTTGGCGCTACTGCGAAAGAGATGTTTTTGGTTGAAGAAATGGTTTTCGCTGCATCGGCGAGAGTGCGCGCGCGAAGTAGTGCAGTGACGGTTTCTTCTGGGTTATTTGGGGTCCAGTTAATTTCGCGCACAGCAAGGCGGTAGCGATCTGTTGCGGCAAATGTGATGGTCTCTTTATTGATATCGACATGAATTCCGGTAAGTGTTGGAAGTGAATCATCTCGTCCTGCAGCAACAGCTACTTGGTTTACTGCGGTTGCAAATAAATCACTTGCAATCTGGCCTGAGGTTTCCGGCATGGTTGGAAGGTTTGGATATTCGTTGATAGGAAGAGTTGGAAGTGTGAATTTTGCAGATCCCGCTGTTACTAAAACTCGACTTCCATCAAGTGTGAATGACACTGGTTTATTAGGAAGAGCGCGAGAGATTTCAGCTAGTAGACGCCCTGGAACTAACACTCGCCCTTTCTCTTTAATTTCAGCAGAGAAGGAAGATTTTGCAGATGTCTCTAAATCAGAGGCGCTGAGTGTGATGTCGTTTCCCGCATCGATCACTATTCCAAGGAGCGCGGTCATAATCGGACGAGTTGAAAGGCTTCGAGAAACCCAATTAACGCTATCTGTGAGTGTTGCGCTATCTACAACAAACTTCATACCTATCAGCCTAACTCGTTCATATTTATGTAAAGTGCGAGAGGTTCGCGCACAACTTGTTCTCTATCTATAGAACTATTCGTAATAACCAACGGTTGTAATTGTGGAGAAGTTAGAAAACCGCAGTTCAACGCTGCTTTTCTCTCCACTTAAACCACCTTTTTCTGTGCGTAACGTTGTGTGTTAACTGTGGGGAATTGTTGAGGTAAAAACAGGGGCGATATAACCCCACCCTTTACCAACAGATTATCCACAGATATCCACAGGTTATCCCCAACCCCTGTCAATAACAGGAATTAGGCCTTCGCCTGCAGTTTTATCCGGTTGGTGAGCTCAGATACCTGGTTAAAGATAGATCTGCGCTCTGCCATTAATTGGCGCACTTTTCGATCAGCATGCATCACGGTTGTGTGATCACGTCCTCCGAAAGTCTGTCCAATTTTTGGCAAAGATAACTCTGTCATTTCGCGGCATAAATACATTGCGATCTGGCGCGCGTTAACAAGAACACGCGAACGGGAAGTACCACAAAGATCGTCAATAGTAAGGCTGAAGTAAGAAGCGGTCTGGGCCATAATTAAATTCGCGGTAATTTCTGGAGCGGAATCATCAGGAATTAAATCTTTCAAAACAATCTCAGCCAAATTCATATCTACAGCTTGGCGGTTTAACGAAGCAAAAGCTGTAACACGAATCAAAGCACCTTCAAGCTCGCGGATGTTGGTAGAAATCTTTGAAGCGATATATTCCAAAACATCATCTGGCGCATTTAATTTATCTTGCGCTGCTTTCTTGCGGAGAATTGCAATACGTGTTTCAAGTTCTGGTGGTTGGATATCCGTAATTAATCCCCACTCAAAACGAGAACGTAAGCGATCTTCTAGTGTTGTTAATTGTTTAGGTGGACGGTCGCTTGAGATAACAATCTGCTTGTTTGCGTTATAAAGAGTATTAAATGTGTGGAAGAACTCTTCCTGGGTGCGCTCTTTATTTTCTAAGAACTGAATGTCATCAACTAATAGAACATCAAGATCGCGATATCTACGCTGGAAATTTGAAGATTTATCATCACGGATTGAGTTAATGAAGTCATTAGTAAATTCTTCAGATGAGACATAACGAACTCGGACGCTGCCATACAGTTCTTTTGCATACGCTCCAATAGCGTGCAACAAGTGGGTCTTTCCTAAACCAGATTCACCATAAATAAATAGCGGGTTGTAGGCCTTAGCAGGAGCTTCAGCGACTGCAACAGCCGCGGCGTGAGCAAATCGATTCGAAGCACCAATAACGAAAGTTTCGAAGATGTATCGCGGGTTTAATTGAGAGGACTCAACAGTTTTAGATGGGGCTTCCTGACGACCAGTTCCGGCGCGGGGAGCTTCAAACTCAACTTCAACTACTTCCGAATCAACTTGGGGCGCATCAAGGGATTCATCAATCGTGACAGCGATATTAATCTTTTCACCGAGTTTGGCTGAGAGCGCATCATTGAGAACAGTCTTTAAACGGCTCTCTAAAACATCCTTGGCAAAAACATTCGGGGCAGCTAGTAGAAGGTTCGATCCACCATCACCTTTAAGGAGCCCTAAAGGTTTTGTCAGGGTAAGAAAGGCGCGGTTCTGGGGGGAGTCGTGTGAGACGGAGTTGACGACCCCACTCCACAGCGCCTGGAGGTCCTCTTCAATAACACCGGGGGTTGGAAGGCCCGTTTCTGTTAAGGACATATCTCCTCTTTCTGTAAGAAATCCACAAAGTTATCCACAGGCTGTGGTCTAAACTTCGACTTTAGCCTTGAATCGACCCAAAAAC
>DAOROE010000025.1:0-9885 GCA_035441345.1 Candidatus Nanopelagicaceae bacterium | reverse complement strand
ATTCTCATCACACGAGCGTATCAACTCTGAAGAGTATTACGGAGGTAAAATCTGCCCGCTTTTCTGCCCGTTGCCCGATTCATTTGCCCGTTTTTTTAGGTTAATTTGATATCAGTTTTGTCAGAAATGATTCCAAAAGAAATAATGAAACGAGGCGGGATTTTGTCCCGCCTCGTCTAATTTAAAGAAGAGTCGCCCTATAAGCCGGATTCTGTCTTGCTATTGCTAGCGAGATCACCATCCATCTAGATCTGTAATTACTCACAGATTCAAGCAACCTACCCGGTGACTTGTGTGGGCACACTCAAACGCCACCTGCATGGTCTTGCTCCAAGTTGGGTTTACCTAGCTACGCATATTGCTACACGTACTGGTGGTCTCTTACACCACCGTTTCACCCTTACCAATATTGCTATTGGCGGTTTACTCTCTGTTGCACTAATCCCGCGGATCGCTCCGGGTGGGAATTACCCACAACTTTGCCCATTGGAGTCCGGACTTTCCTCGGTACAAGTCGAAATAAATCTACTCATAACGCGGTGATCCGGGCGACTCTTCTTGAGATGAAGAATAGAACAGTGATTACGAAAGAAGCAAACTATTCTGGGAAATGGCAAGCAGTTGCGAGCGTTTTGTGATGAGTCAGTGTGGGAACATCAGTTTCGCACTTAGATTGCGCCTTCCAGCAACGAGTTCTAAATACACAACCACTTGGTGGATTCATCGGGCTTGGTAGATCGCCTTGCAGAATAATTCTTTCACGACTGCGTTCTAGCTTGGGATCTGGTTTTGGAGCAGCAGATAAGAGCGCTTTTGTGTATGGATGAGATGGCTTAGCAAATATATCTTCACTCTTACCAATCTCCATGATTTTTCCAAGATACATAACGGCAACGCGATCAGAAATGTGTTGCACTACTGAGAGATCATGTGCGATGAAGACGATGCTGATGTTGTCCTCTTTGCTGAGATCAGCAAGCAGGTTAATGACCTGGGCTTGGATAGAAACATCGAGAGCGCTTACGGGCTCATCAGCAACAATAAGTTTTGGCTTGAGCGCGATTGCACGTGCAATACCGATACGTTGACGCTGTCCCCCAGAAAATTCATGTGGATAGCGGTTGTAATGCTCAGGATTAAGTCCGACGCGCTCCATTAATTCTTGAACAGCTTTTTTTGTTCCTCCACTTGGCTCTATACCTTGGATTTCAAAGGGCGCAGCAATGATTCGTCCGACAGTTTGGCGTGGATTCAAAGCAGAATATGGATCTTGGAAAATGATCTGCATCTGACTACGAATTGGGCGCATCTGACTTGGGCTAAGTTTCGAGATGTCCTGACCTTCAAAAGTTATGGATCCCGAAGTTGGTTCAACTAATTTAAGAATGGTGCGACCTGCGGTGGTCTTGCCGCAACCAGACTCTCCAACAAGTCCAAGAGTTTCGCCGCGCTGAAGATCAAAGCTAATTCCATCAACGGCTTTAACAGCAGTCGAGCCGGTACGGCGCGTAACGCGTTTTGAGACCGGGAAGTGTTTGGTGAGATTAGAGACAGAGAGAATCACATCATTGCTCGCCATTACTTCACCGCCAAAGTAGGAAATAGTTTCTGACGCTCTTTTTCGTCGAGATGGCAACGGGTGCGGTGATCTGCGGAGCTACCTTTGAGTTCTGGCATCGCAGAATTGCATAGTCCGCCGCTGACTTTCTCTTTGAAATCACAGCGTGGAGCAAAAGAACAACCAGTGGGCAGATTAATAAGTGAGGGTGGTTGACCTGCAATAGCGCTCAGGCGCCCCGTTTTCTTATCACCAGCGCGTGGAATCGAATTCAGAAGTCCGAGCGTGTACGGAGCAAGTGGACGATAGAAAATGTCTTCAACCGAACCGCTCTCTACGATTTTTCCGGCATACATCACGTTAACGCGATCAGAGACTTGAGCAACTACGCCAAGATCGTGAGTAATAAGAACAATTCCCATATTCAGCTTCTTCTGCAGGTCCCCCAGCAAAGTAAGAATCTGAGCTTGGACTGTTACATCAAGTGCGGTGGTTGGTTCATCTGCAATCAAAACTTTGGGATCGTTCATGAGCGCCATAGCAATCATCACACGTTGACGCATACCACCTGAGAATTGGTGCGGGTAATCAAAGACGCGTTTATCAGGTTGTGGGATTCCAACAAGCTCGAGCATCGAGATGGCTTTATCGAGCGCTTCTTTCTTCTGACGAGGGTGATGAACGAGATAGCTCTCGCAGAGTTGGTTGCTAATTTTGTAATAAGGGTGAAGTGAGGACATCGGATCTTGGAAGATCATCGAGACAACGCGGCCACGTAGGCTCCGTGTTTCTTCTGGATCTGCAGTTACAACATCGACAACATTATTGCCATCACGTAATTTGATGGATCCCGAGACTTGAGCATTCTTCTTGTTATGTAAATCCATAATCGAAAGGCTCGTAACAGTCTTTCCAGAACCGGACTCACCGACAATTGCAACGGTTTCACCTTCGTTGAGCGTGAAACTTACTTCATCAACAGCGCGTACGAGGCCATCATCGGTTGGGAATGAAACCTTAAGATTTTCGACCGAGAGAATCTCTTTCATTTCACGCGCACTCTCGGATCAAGAACGGCGTAGAACATATCAACAATCAAATTCATCACAATGACAACTGCTGCGGCCAAGATCGTGGTGGCGACAACAACAGAGAGGTCGAATTCATTGACGGATCGCAGCGTAAGTCGCCCAAGTCCTGGAAGGTTGAAGATTGTTTCAGTGATGATCGCACCGCCAATAAGTCCAGCAAAATCAAGGCCTGCTAAAGTCGTAATCGGTGCTAGAACCGCGCGGAGAGTGTGCTTAAAGAGGATTGTGCGTTCTCCGAGTCCTTTTGCTCGCGCAGTGCGCACATAATCTTCGCTCATTGTCTCTAGGACTGCGGCGCGAGTAAATCGCGTATATAAAGCGGCGTAAGCAATAGCGAGAGTGATCCACGGCAATATGAAGTACTTGATTGCACCAATAGGGCTATCTAAGAATGAGACATAACCGGTAAAGCTCAGCGGAACAATCTTCCATTTAATTGATACCCAGATAAGAAGCACCAGACCAGTTACGAAGGTAGGAAGTGATGTGCCGAGAAGAACAAAAACAGAGCTTGCAGTATCGGGAGTGCGCCCATGGAATTTTGCAGCAAGCACACCGAGAGTTACGCCTACTACTAACCACATTAATAGAGCGCCGATAGCAAGTGTTACAGTGATAGGAAGAGTGCTCTTAAGAAGATCTGTGACGCAAGCATTTTCATTAAAAGAATATCCAAGGCTTGGTGCAGGACAGACAAAGGCCGCTTGGCCAACGCCATAACTACGTCCCAAAAAGATACCTTGCAAGAAGAGCCAGTACTGAACGAGGAGTGGCTTATCTAAACCAAGACGTACGCGGTTTGCTTCAACGATGATGTCATTACATTTTTGACCGCAGGTGAGAGCTGCCGGATCAAAAGGCAGAATTGAGAAAATCACGTAAACCGCAAAAGAAACTACAAGAAGAGTAAGAGCGGAGAATCCAAGTCGTCGAGCTGCAAAATACAACATTAGCTCAGTCCACGACCTTTCTTACCTAAAGCCTTATTTTCAATTTTATTCCGTGAAAATGCTCTCGGAACCAGTGTAGAGGTTCCGAGAGCATTTCCTTTTACTTATGTAAGGAAATGATTCCTAATTAAGCGTTATTGCTTAATCCAGATCTTTCCGTAAGCAGGGTTACCCTGTGGGACCCAGAAGAAGACGTTCTGGAGTTGTGAACCCCAAACTTCTTGCGCCTTACCAAATGTTGTTGGTAGGTGCCAGAAGTATCCAGCTGCTTCTTTATCGAGGGCCTTCCACAAAGCAGCTTGCTTCTTGCGATCCGTCTGCTTCATCGCAGCATTTACCTTCGCTTCGAATGACTTGTAGTTCGGATCGTCGCTGTTCTGTGTGAGGTTAAATCCACCAGATGATGTGAAGAGTTCAGGGATAACGGTTGATGCGTTAGCCCAGTCAGCACCCCAACCAGATGCAGACATATCGCTCTGCTTATCTGGATTCATAACTGTGGAGTAGTAACCAGCAGAAATAATGTTCCACTTAACTTTAATTCCAACCTTGGACATTGCTGCCTCAACGATAGGAATGGTGTCGTTAAGAGTTACAGATTGACGAACATCGAGTGTGATGCCGGTTTCTGTAGCTTTCTTGTAGTTATCAGGGCACTTTGTCTTTGCAGAATCAAGAAGTGACTGAGCCTTGGTGAAGTTTCCTTCTGGCTTAAAGTCTGGGCTTCCTGGACCAACGACCTTGGTAGGTGCGAAGTCAAGTCCTACAAGTGGGCTGATTGCGCCAGTTGCATAGGAACCTGCATAGGTAGGTCCACCTGAATAATCAAGAAGCGCCTTAATTGGCCATGCGTAGTACATCGCTGCACGTACTTCAAGGCAAGGCATCTTCTTCAAGTTAAATGCGTAATAACGAGCATAAGGATCGGCATTGTTCATGCGACGATTCTTGAACTTAGCATCGTTAAAGAACTTGTCACGGTTTGTTGGAAGTGGGCCACCGAAGTTCATTGCTGCAGGAAGAGTGTCTTCCAACATCAACTGATCGATAACTTCTTCATCCATACCGTAAAGAATGACAACTTCGTCTGGATAAGGAGTTCTGACTGGGTCAGAAGCCTTTGACCAGTACTTGTTACGAACCATCTTCAACTGGGTATCGCTGTTTTCAACGATCTTGTATGGGCCGGTTGATTGTGGGTTCAAGTCGTACTTGTCACCAGTGTCTTTGCTCTTCTGTACTGGAGAAATAACTCCGTACGTTCCCAAATAGTTAAAGTCAGCAACTGACTTATTGAGAGTAAAGGTAATTGTGCGGTTGTCTGAAGAACATGCAACAGCTTTATTGAAGGCCTTTACGCCAGCTGGTGTGTTCTTGTACGGACCGGTGTAAATGGAATTTCCTTCAGCATCTTTTGGAATATCTAGCCAAGAGATGAGATAGGTAGGACCACCTGGGAGAACATCCTGTGCGAATACGCGAGATACGCCGTAACGAACATGTTCGCAGGTAATTGGTGTTCCATCTTCAAACTTAGTGCCTGGACGAAGTGTGAACTTCCAGACCTTAGCTTGGTTACTTGGGACACCCGTATTGGTTGCAAGATCTGGCACGATG
This sequence comes from Candidatus Nanopelagicaceae bacterium, assembly GCA_035441345.1. Taxonomy (GTDB): domain Bacteria; phylum Actinomycetota; class Actinomycetes; order Nanopelagicales; family Nanopelagicaceae; genus MAG-120802. Next base: position 4,669 of record DAOROE010000025.1, on the reverse strand, counting down.
CCAGCACCTGCATTACCTGGGACTGGGTTATACGCGACGAGGGTGCGAGTATGGAATGAATTCATAAACGCGAGATCGCGACCAGTGTAAATACGAGTTGGGTCAAGATGATCCAAACGTGGCTCATGCTCTAAGAAGGTGAGGATTCCACCAGCTTGTGGAGTCGCAGATTGAGCAGGCGTACTGACTGCAACAAATCCGGAAACAACAAGAGAAGTGGAAGCTGCAACTGCTAGAACACGGGCACGAGCAGAAAATCTGCTCATGTAGTACTCCTTTCGACAATGAAGCTACAAAGACGCAGCCAAGGGGACCGCGTCGTGTCTTTAGTCAACCACTCTGTGAGGGATTTGAGAAGGATTTGAGAGAAATTAACGCTCTGCGCGAGGGTCTAGTGCATCACGTAGCGCATCGCCCACCAGGTTAAATGCCAATACGACGATAACAAGTGAACCAGCCACAATCATGAAGAAGCTCGGCATCGCTGTGACGTAGCGGGAGGCGTTGGAGAGCAAGATTCCCCAAGTCGAGGCAGGAGGCTGAATTCCGAGACCTAAGAAGGAGTACACCGATTCTGCTGCCAGGTATCCGGGTAGTGAGAGCGAAACAACAACAATCACTGGGGCCCACACATTAGGAAGGATTTCTTTCAAGATGATTCTGCTCCGCTTCGCTCCCATAGCTTGGGCTGCCGTTATGTAATCACGCTCGCGAATACTTAAAACCTGTGAGCGAATAAGTCGGGAAAATCCAGGCCAACCAAAGAAAGATAAGAAGAAAATCAAAAATACGATGCGAGCAAAATTATCTCCACCAATATTCCAACTCTGAATTCTTTGCACAACAGGAGTACTCAAAGCAACAATCATGAAGAAAGCAGGGAATGCCAAGAAGAAATCTGTGAAGCGACCAAGCGCATCATCAACTTTCCCACGGAAATATCCTCCGATGATTCCAACGAAGAGGCCCACAGTTAATGCAAGGGCTGTAGTAAGAAAAGCGACAAGAAATGAGATTCGTGAACCATAGAGAAGTTGTGCAAGAAGATCACGACCAGTACCTGGAATTAAACCAAGTGGATGTTCGAGACTAATTCCACCTTTGGAAGGAATTGGAACGCCGCTGGTATCAAGCGCTTCTAAATTGAGAGTATTCGGATCAATTCCGATGATGCGACAGACAATCGGCGCAAATGCTGAGAGGCCAAGGATGGTGATGCTGACGATGGCAGCTCCGACACCAATCTTGTTTCGCTTGAATCGCATCCATGCAATCTGGCCTGGGCTACGTCCCGCAATTTCAGGATGAACCGTTTCGAGTTGTGTACTCATAATTCCTCTCGTCGTCCCGTAAAGGTATCTCATCAACAAGGGTCATTCAACGCTCCGCGGCTATACTTCGACTCTCGCTTGTGCGATAACTTGGGAATTTATGGAGGTTCATATGAAGAAAACTTGGCTCATGGCCATCCTCAGCTTAATCCTCGCTCTCGGTCTTACCGCTTGTGGTGGTTCAGATACAGCGGAAGGACCCACAGAAGAAAAACAAGAGCTGGTCGAGGCGCCAGAACAAGAAGCGCAGGCTTCCGGAGGTTTTGATAGCGAAATCAAACTCCCTACGGGTGAGAGTTATATTCTCTCTTCTCCTTCTAAATTCACCCCAGGCAAATTTGCTTCAGGCATCATTCCAGGTCAGTCCAATTATCGTTTTGAGGTAACAGTAAATAATGGTGGAAGCGCTGACCTAGATCTCGCAGTCCTCATCGTTCAAGGCAGCACCAACAGCGGTGCATGTGTCGATGTTTTTGATGGTGATAACAACATCGGTGGCGCCCCTATTGAACCTCTCGCTGCCGGCGCATCAAAGACATTTACTTGGGCGCTTTCATGCCCCGGTTCTGCAGGCGATGACCTTGCTGTGAAATTACTCAGCGGCGAAACCGCACTGATTGAAGCGAATGGAAAACTTAGCTAGCTCGAAGTCGTAATCGTTCTCGATGTGCTGATTGCATAATTGCAATTGGCACAAGAGAACCAATAATCATGAGCGCTAACCACTCATTGGTGTATCCCCTACCAATAAGAACTCCAACTAATGCTGGACCAAATACATTGGCAACATTCCATTGCATACCTGTGATTGCGTTGTAGCGGCCTCGCAAATTATCGGGCGCCAATTCATTTGCAACTGCAGGAAGAGTCGGAGACCAGATCATTTCACCCACTGCAAATACGACCTGACTTAAGGCAATAAGTGCCCCAGCAACAAACCCCTTCGCTAGAGATGCGATTGCGATAACTGCCCACGAAAGAGCCCAAATCCATCCCAGCCAACTTAGGACCGAGAACTTATCGCGCGCTGAAATGACGCGTAGCACCGCTCCTTGTAGCAAGAAGATGGTCACAGTATTTGCGGTAAGAACTATTCCTAACCACTTTGGCGAAAGACCTACGTGTTGAGTCATAAATATTGCAAGACCGCCCTGAAGTGAGGCGTACCCAAAGATGGTGTAAATCAACCCGCCGCCTGCAATTTTGAGAAATACCCGGTCTCTGAAAACTTCCCTATATCCCCCAGACTCTTGAGCGCGAACTTCCGGAGAAGCGTGGAAATTACCCTTGAGACCAAGGATTACAAAGAGATAGATGATGTAGGAAAGTCCATCCAGAATATAAAGTGTTTGAAAACTCCTAAGGTTTCCTTCTTGAATGATGAGCGCAGCAAAGATTCCGCCAAATCCGATCGCAAGATTAAAGAGCATAAAGTTCAATGCAAATACTTTTTGCCGTTGCTCCTCTTGTGAGGCGCGAGAAATCATCACGGTTTGGGGAGGCCAAATCATCAATGTTCCAACTGCGCTCATCGTTGCAACGAATACTGCTTGCTCTTTAGTCGAAACGATGGACCAGAGTGCAACGCCAGAACCTTCAAAAATTAAACCTGTGACAATGATCTTCTTTGGGCCATATTTATCTACCAGCCAACCAACCGGCCCGGAAAAGATAATTGAAACGATTGCCATGAAAGAGAGAACAAATCCGCCAAAGGTGTTGCTAAAGCCGCGAATATCATGGAGATAAACCAGAAGTAGCGAGAGCGTCATTCCAGTCCCGAGCCCGCTCATAAAATTACCGAAGAAGAGTCGACGAAGGACTGGGGTGAGTACATCTGAATAATCCCCAAATACCATCGTCAAGATCTTGGCCACAATATTGCTCGGCACTTTGCCCGACGCAGAGTTCATGACTTCACCCTAGTCCCAACCAGCGATAAGGTGCGTGAGTGATTACTCAAGTAGATCAAGATTTCTTAGCTCTGCCCCTTCAATCTGTATCAGATGCCGCAATTTCAACGGCGAAATCTCAAGGTGCATCACATGTTGATGTTCGCATCGAAAGAACTCGAACTGGATTTCTTTCACTCCGTGATGCCAAACCTGAAACACAGAGCGATGAAACTAATTTTGGAATCGGCGTGCGTGTTATCGTCAACGGTGCATGGGGCTTTGCATCATCTCCCGACGTATCAGAAGACTCTGCAAAGAAACTAGCTCTGACCGCCGTAGCGATGGCCAAAACATCTAAGCCACTATCGACTGAAGAAATCTCTCTTGTTCCCGAACCTGTCTATGCGAACAAGACTTGGGTATCAGCCTACGAAATCGACCCGTTCTCCGTCTCTGATGCCGATAAGAAGGATCGCTTGGCCTCACTTAGTTCAAAACTTCTTGCCTCATCTTCAGTTAATCACACAAGTGCGCACACCATGTATGTAAAAGAGCAGAAGCACTATGCCGATCTTGCTGGCACCAGCACCACACAACAACGCGTCCGCGTTCAAACCCAGATTGAAGCAATCTCTATCGGTGCACATGGTTTTGAATCGATGCGCACCTTGGCTCAACCTGCTGGTTACGGCTGGGAGTGGATGGGAAATTCCATTTGGAATTGGGATGCAGAAATTGATGCGCTCCCCTCGTTACTTGCTGAGAAGGTGGCATCACCATCGGTTGAACCCGGTCGCTATGACTTGCTCATTCATCCTTCAAATCTCTGGTTAACAATTCACGAATCAATTGGACATGCCACCGAACTTGATCGCGCAATCGGTTATGAAGCCAATTACGCAGGAACTTCTTTTGCTACCCCAGACAAACTTGGAAACCTTAAATATGGATCAGCTCTGATGAATGTCACCGGAGATCGCAATACCGAGCATGGCCTCAGCACTGTCGGTTGGGATGACGAAGGCGTTGCTGCGCAACGTTGGGATATCGTCAAAGATGGCGTTTTGGTTGGCTACCAACTCGATCGCCGCATCGCTGCGCACGTCAACAAAGAGCGCAGTAATGGGTGCGCATTCTCTGATTCTCCGGCACACGTTCCCATCCAACGTATGCCAAATGTTTCACTTCAGCCCAATCCACAAGGTCCTACCTTGGAGAAACTCATCGAATCGGTTGAAGATGGAATTTATATTTTGGGCGATAAATCTTGGTCAATCGATATGCAACGTTATAACTTCCAGTTCACAGGACAACAATTCCATCGCATCAAGAATGGAAAGATAATCGGACAACTCAAGGATGTTGCATATCAAGCCACCACTACAGACTTCTGGGGTTCGATGAAAGCAGTTGGTGGACCTTCCACCTACGTTCTTGGTGGCG
>DAOROE010000024.1:0-10127 GCA_035441345.1 Candidatus Nanopelagicaceae bacterium | reverse complement strand
CGCCAGAACCAATCACAACAACATCTGCTTTCGCAGTCCATCCTGGAAGTGGAGCTTTCAATCTCATGCTCGCACCAATGCGCTCTTCATCGCCATATTGTCAATCAGACGGACGCCATCAATCCAGCCCGCAATGATGGCTCGTCTCTTCTCGGTTTCTTCACTTGCTACATCAAAAGTTTCCTCATCAATAATCTCGGCGTAATCAAGGGTGAAGAGAGGCTCGTGAGAGATTTCTTTTAGCGCAAGTAAAGCTGTTGCAGTATCTGGTTTTTGTGACGATTCACGGAGAACCTGAGAAATAATCTCAGCTGCAGTTCTTGCCTCCTCACTCAGACGAACATTTCGTGATGACATAGCAAGGCCTGTAATTTCGCGGATGGTGGGCGCCGGGACAATCTCAATATCAGGATGTAGTTCAGCAGCCATCTTAGTAATGAGAAATAGTTGTTGAAAATCTTTCTCACCAAAGATTGCATAACGCGGTTGTACCAATTCGAAGAGGCGATTGACGACCGTAAGTACGCCATCAAAGTGCCCTGGGCGATGTACGCCTTCAAACTTTGTACCTAACTCTCCTGCAGAGAGCTTGGTAATTTCATTGGGATAAATAGTTTCATATTCGGGAGTCCAGAGAATTGTGGCTCCTGCTTCCTCAGCTAACTCGGCATCACGTTCTGGAGTGCGCGGATATTTCGCTAGATCATCTTTATCTTCAAATTGAAGTGGGTTAACAAAAACTGATACGACTACTTCATCGCAGAGCTCACGGGCTTTGGAGATAAGTGATTGATGGCCAGCATGAAGCGCTCCCATGGTGGGAACAAACGCGCATGGGCGATTGAGGTCCGTGAGGACTTTCATTTCTTTCACTTATACAGCTCCAGTCCGTTAGTGGTACCAGGCAGAGTGAAGTCTACTGCGCTATTCCAGCGCGGCCAAAAGCTCCTTTATTGGGCCATATCCCAAGAGTTCAGCGTCGGGATCAATCTCGGCCCATGGCTCAAGAACAAACTTTCTTTCATGGGCGCGAGGATGTGGCAGCGTTAATTCTTCGCTCTTGAGAAAGAATCCTTCGTAATCAATGATGTCAATATCAATCGTGCGTGCCGCTTTGGGGATTGTGCGTTGGCGACCAAGAGTGGATTCGATCTTCAACAATTCCTTGATGAGTTCTTTGGGTTGTAATTCAGTATCGCCAATAAGAACTGCGTTGATGTAGTTAGGTTGCTGATCAGAAACTTTAAATGGAGCGGTTTCGTAGAGAGATGATACTTTTTCTACTTTTATGATCTCCCGCAGTGCATCAATTGCGAGAGAGATCTGTTTACGTGGATCACCCAAGTTGGCACCTAGAGCGATGACAACTTTCATCGTTTCCGTTTGATGGTCACTGAAATTCCACCAAAGGCGACTGATATAGGTGCTCGGGGTTTATGGACCGTGGTTTTGATTTCTTCGACAGCGGGATAGGTCTTAAGAATCTTGGTGGAAATATTCTCAGCTAGAGCTTCAATGAGAGTAACCGGTGGTCCGATGATCTCGTTGTGAATCAAGATTGCAACATCGTTGTAGTCGATACTGTCATTTAAATCATCAGACTTTCCCGCTTTTTCCAGATCCATTTTCAATTCGACATCAACGATAAAGGGTTGGCCGTTCTGGCGTTCCACATCGAAAAGTCCGTGATAACCCAACGCTTCAATGCCGGTGACGCGCATCGTGTCGCTCATATCTCCACTTTACTCCTGCTATTTCTTTGCGAAAGAGTTAACCGTCGCAATCGTGTCACGATGTGGCTTCACAGAGTGGGTACGTACGCCCCACACATTCTGTTTAGCGACCATTGCGGTGACGGCAATAGAGGCAGCTTCTCGATCATCGGGGTTTGTGGAGCCCGTTAACTCCCCCAGAAAACGCTTGCGGGAGGCTCCGATCAAGATGGGGTATCCCAAAAGCGCAATGCGATCAATATTTCTTAGTAACTCCCAGTTATGTTCTGGACGTTTGGCGAACCCCAAACCTGGATCAATGATGATCTGTTCCGGATTAATTCCTGCTTCAATCGCAGCTTCGATTCGCGCTTCTAACTCTTCTTTCACTTCTCTCACGACATCCTTATATGTCGCATGTTCGTGCATGGTTTTCGAGTGAGCGCGCCAATGCATGATGATGTACTGAACTTTAGGATGCTTAGCAATCAAGGTATACATATCGGGATCGGCTAGCCCACCGCTTACATCATTAACATAACTTGCCCCTAATTTGATTGCTTGCTCTGCAACTGATGCTCGAGTGGTATCGATTGAGATAGGGGTTTCTCTTTTAACTAGTTCTTTGATTACTGGGATCACGCGAGCAACTTCATCTGCTTGGGTAACGCGTTCCGCGCCTGGTTTTGTTGATTCACCACCAACATCAATGATATCGACGCCTTCGTTGATCATCTCTTCAGCGCGCTTGAGTGCTAACTCTGTTGTGGAATATCGACCACCATCGGCAAAAGAATCTGGGGTGACATTAAGAATCCCCATTACCAAGGTTGACATTATTTTGTGGTGATAAGAGACATTGCTTCTGCGCGAGTAGCAGGATCTCGGAGCATGCCACGAACTGCACTTGTGACGGTGCGAGCTTCTGATTTACGAACGCCACGCATCGACATACATAGATGCTCACAATCAATAATGACGATAACCCCACCTGGTTGCAGAATCTCAACCATCGCATCTGCAATTTGCGTAGTGAGTCTCTCTTGAACTTGTGGACGACGTGCATATAAATCAACTAGGCGAGCCAGCTTTGAAAGCCCCGTTACTTTTCCGGAAGGTCCCGGGATATAACCGATATGGGCGACCCCATGAAAAGGCGTTAAATGGTGCTCACAATGTGAGTAGACCTCAATATCTTTCACAATAACGAGCTCGTCATGCCCAATATCAAATGTGGTTGTCAGTACATCTTTGGGATCTTGATACAGACCTTGGAAATTTTCTTGGAGTGCCCGCGCTACTCGTTTGGGTGTATCTCTTAGCCCTTCACGTGTGGGATCTTCGCCAATTGCATGAAGTAATTCAGTGACTGCTCGCTCCGCGCGTTCGGAATCGAAGTTCTTACTCATCTTTGGCGGAAGCCTTCTTCTTTCGCTTTGGCTTCTCTTCCGTCACTCCATTGTTACGCGGCTTAATTGCTACGGGTGGAACTTTTGAGGGAACTCGATTTGATGAACCGGTCCAGGCTGGACGCTTCGGACGCATCGCAACATGCTTGAAGATAATTTCAATCTCTTCTTTGTGGAGGGTTTCCTTCTCTAACAACTCTTCGACGAGCGCATCAAGAATTGAACGATTCTCCACCAAAATTTCATATGCTTCATGGTGCGCACCTTCAATCAGAGATCTAATTTCTTGATCAACAGCTGATGCAATGTCTTCCGAATAATCTCGTTGGTGACCATAATCGCGACCAAGGAATGGAGCAGAATCACTGGTTCCAAGTTTGATGGCGCCAAGTTTTTCGGTCATGCCGTATTGCGTAACCATGGCGCGCGCTAGCGTCGTAGCTTTTTCAATATCGTTTGATGCGCCTGTTGTTGGATCATGGAATACAAGTTCTTCTGCAGCGCGTCCACCCATTGTGTATGCAAGTTGATCGAGCATCTGATTACGCGTTGTTGAATATTTATCTTCATCTGGAAGCACCATGGTGTAACCCAACGCATGTCCGCGCGGCATGATGGTGATTTTGTGAACTGGATCGGTATGTGGAAGTGCGTGCGCCACAAGTGCATGCCCACCTTCGTGATACGCCGTTACACGACGCTCTTCTTCGCTCATAAGCCTTGATTTACGCTGCGGTCCGGCCATCACTCGATCAATTGCCTCATCAACATCATCACGCGAAATAATCTTGCGATTCTCGCGCGCTGTCAGCAGCGCCGCTTCGTTAAGGACATTTGCGAGGTCTGCACCGGTAAAACCTGGGGTACGGCGTGCGATTCCCAACAAATCAAGATCTTTTTCAAGTGGTTTGTTCTTGGCGTGAACTTTCATGATCGCTTCTCGACCTTTGACATCAGGACGATCGATTCCAATCTGGCGATCAAAACGACCTGGACGCAAAAGTGCAGGGTCGAGAATGTCAGGTCGGTTTGTAGCAGCAATCAAAATAACTTGATCATGCGGTTCAAAGCCATCCATCTCAACAAGTAATTGATTAAGAGTCTGTTCCCGCTCATCATGTCCACCACCCATACCTGCACCGCGATGGCGACCGACTGCATCAATCTCATCTACGAAAATAATGGAGGGTGAATTTGCCTTCGCTTGTGCAAAGAGATCGCGAACGCGAGCAGCTCCGACGCCCACAAACATTTCTACGAAATCAGAACCTGAGATGGAATAGAACGGAACTTTTGCTTCGCCAGCAACGGCGCGTGCCAAAAGTGTTTTACCGGTACCAGGAGGGCCAAAAAGCAATACGCCTTTCGGAATCTTGGCGCCAATCTCTTGATATTTCTTTGGTTCAGCTAAGAAGTCCTTAATCTCTTTAAATTCTTCAATCGCTTCGTCGGCTCCGGCGACATCAGCGAAAGTAACTTGTGGGACTTCGTTGTTATGAAGTTTGGCGCGAGAGCGACCAAAGGAAAATACTCGAGATCCACCTTGCGCTTGGCCCATTAAGAAGAATAAAAGGAAAGCCAGAAGAATGATTGGTCCAAGAGTAAAGAGAATTGAGACGAGGATATTGGTCTTCGGAACCGTTACATCCCACTCTTTTGGAGGCTGATTTGCGGTAAGTAAATCAATCAAAATCGGCTCTTGCCCCGTCACATATGAGGCTTCTACCTTCGTAGCTCCATTAATCGCCTGGCCCGGCTTGAGGACTAATTGGATAACCTGGTCGCGATCAACGATATTCGCTGATTCAACTTCGCCACGAGTAATGGCTGCCATCGCTTGAGAAGTGTCAATTTTGGTGAATTGATTACTTCCCGATGAGATCTGGCCAAAGATTGTTACCGCAATAATCGCAACAAAGATCCAGAAAAGTGGACGACGGGTCAAGCGTGGACGTTGTTGCCCTTTACCGGTTTGTTGGCCGCCACGTTGCTGAGGCAACCGAGGTTTTTTGATTTTCTTATCGGCCATGATTACTCATACATGTGCTTTGCGAGCACACCAATAAAGGGAAGGTTGCGATACTTCTCATTGAAATCTAAGCCGTAACCAATCACGAAATCTTTGGGAATATCAAAGCCAACATATTTCACATCTACTTTTACTTGAGCCGAATCTGGTTTACGGAGCACCGTCATGATTTCTACTGATTTTGCGCCGCGTGATTTGAGGTTGCTGCTTAACCAATCCAAAGTAAGTCCGGTATCGACAATATCTTCGACAATGAGAACATTTCGCCCAGTAATATCTTTATCAAGATCCTTCAAGATACGCACAACGCCCGAAGACTTTGTTCCGGAACCGTACGACGAGACTGCCATCCAATCCATATCGAGATGGCGATTGATGTGGCGCGATAGATCTGCCATTGCCATAACAGCGCCTTTGAGTACGCCAATGAGTAGGAGATCTTCATCTTTGTAATCAGCTTCAATTTGTTGCGCTATTTCTTTGAGGCGCTTTTGTAGCTGCTCTTCAGTAACGATGACGCGTTCTATTTCGTTCTGAACTGATGCGAGATCCACACATTTCCTTTCAGGTGAACTTTGGCAGGCTTTAGGAGAGCGAAAGTCTGCCTGAAATCCGCGCTACGGTCACACCGCCAGGGAGCGATACGGGGCCCTGTCCCTTCCATCCTGTGACGAGAGACTCAACAGGCTCAATATGGTCAGCTGTAAGCGAGCCTGATGGGGCGCCTGCGAGATAAATCGCCTTGCGGAAGATTCGGGTGCGGATCGCGCGCGGCAAGCTTTCGAGGGTGGCGATATCTAAGGAGATTGGATCGAGATCATCGAAAATCTCATCAGCCCATTGATCCAAGGCGTCCGCATCATCACGGAGCAACTTCGCAGAACGCGTTAGGGCATCTGCAACGCCAGGACCAATCTCTTTCTCCATCATTGGAAGAACATTTTCGCGGACGCGAACTCTGGTGTATTCCATCGATTGATTATGTGGGTCACGCCAAAACTTGATTCCCACTTCTTCACATGCGGCTTCGGTTTGAGCGCGAGTGATGGAAAGTAGTGGTCGACGATATTGATCAATACGTTGCGCCATTCCGGAGAGCGAACGAGTTCCGGAACCGCGCGCTAATCCAAGTAGAACGGTTTCAGCCTGATCATCCTTTGTATGGCCGAGAAAAATAGCTACTGCGTTATGAAGTTGAGCCACATCATTTAAGGCGGCGTAGCGCGCTCGCCTGGCTGATGCTTCTACGCCGTCCGTTACTTCAACATGAATTTTTCGAATCTCGATATTCTCATAACCGATCTTTGCTAATTCTTTCTTTGCTTGATGAGAAACATCAGAAGAATTTTTCTGCAACGCATGATCAACAATAAGCGCCACAACTTTGATGGCTCTGGTTTCACACTCCGGAAGTAAAGCTGCAGCTAATGCAGATGAATCTGCGCCACCAGATGCTGCAACAATGACAGTTTCTCCTGCGGCAATATCTTCTAACTCGCGTCGGACTGCAAGGCGAATTTGATAGAGCGGAGTTGCTTCAGCCATAAGGCTAAGCCTATGTATTTCTAGACCCGGCCTCCATATGGCATCAAGCCTTTGATGCTGTAGATATTGGAGAAGAGCAGACCTTTACCTTTGGAGTTTGCCTCCCACATCATCCCGTCACCCGCATAAATTGTGATGTGATGGATGGAGTTCACAGTTCCTTTATATGAATAGAAGAGTAAGTCGCCAGGTTGGAGTTGGCTTATTGGGACATGTTTCGTGTAACTGAAATACAACGAGGAGTTAAGACGATCCCAGTTTGGCCAACCTAATCCTGCTGAGCGATATGCCGCATAAACCAAGCCCGAGCAATCAAATGAGTTCGGACCTTCGCTGCCCCAGATATAAGGCTTACGTGCCAATACTTGTTTCTTCGCAAAAGCAACGGCTGCTGATCGCATTTCAGGAGTAGAACGTGATGTTGAGCGACCTTTAAAGCCAATATCGGGCCAGATCTTTGTGTAGATGGCTGTGTTATTTGCAATGTTTGCATTTGCCTCTTCAAGAAGTGCGAGCTGTCGCTGTTGCTCTAAAGTCACACGAGTCTTACGTGCCGCTAGCAATTCCTTAAGTACTTGATCTTGAATCTTTTGTAACTTATCTACTTCTTTCTGCTGTGCATTACGAGCAGCATCTGCTTCAATTTTTGTGGCTTCAACTTTCTTGGTTGCTACTTCTTGCGCAGTTTTTGCTGCATCAGCTTTCTTTTTCGCTACTTTTGCAGCTTCTTCTGCAGTTTTGAAACGAAATAGCGCGGTGGTGTTCTGTTGGCCAAGACTATTCAGAGTCGAGAGTCGATCTATGAGATCTTGTGGGCCATCTGAATGGAGAAGCGAATCTAGATCAGTAAACCCACCACCCATGATGTATGCATTTGTCGCTAGACGACCAATAGCATCATGCGCTGCTTTCACTTCTGAGACTGCCGCGTTGTATGCAGCCGTTGCGGCTTGAGCTTCACTTACTGCAATGGCTAGTTCGCGTTTCGCTGCTTCGTATTTAGCGCGAGCTGCATTCGCAACGGCAGTGAGTTGACGAAGTGTGAGATTTGCTTTGTTAAGTCTGGCGGCTGCCGCATCTGCAGCTTTCTTCTTCTCTGCTTCAGCTTTTTTGGCAGCTTCGATCTGGGCGAGAGTTGGCTTTGGTGGATTTGCGAGCGCAGGCGTCAATGTAAATATCAATATGGTGGAGAGGCTGAGCGAGAGAACTCGTGCTCGTCTAGATCTCAATTCGTGGCTCCCTGGGGAATGTGGGGGTCAGTTACTGATGAAAAGGATAAAGGGGACCTTCACAAATCTTGCTGATAAATCCCTTGGTGTCGCGTGATAACCATCCCACTATGATGCCTAAATTAGATGAATACCCCAACAACAAGAGTAATTGAGTAAAGGCTCAGGTAAGTGATGGAGCCATGGAAGATTCGGTCCGAATTATTCTCGGGATCTCGAAGCTGGAAAGCGAAAATAAGACCAAGAAGTCCAGTTACTACATAAGTCCAAGGCGCAAGACCAGCGCTGGAAAGTGTGAGGAAAGAGGTCGCAATCATCGCGCCGGCATGCAACCACATTTGTTGTGCAACTTTTCGGATTGGTGCAACAACTGGCAACATCGGAATTCCTGCCGCTGCGTAGTCATCTTTATATTTGATGGCAAGGGCCCAGAAGTGTGGTGGTGTCCAGAAGAAAATAACCATAAAGAACCAGAGTGCAGTCCACGATAATGAATTCGTTACTGCGGCCCAGCCAATAAGGACTGGCAAACAACCTGCAATTCCGCCCCAAACTATGTTCTGCGATGTCCGCCGTTTTAATCCGATGGTGTATCCAAATACATAGAAAGCAATTGCGCTGACTGTTAGAGCAGTTGCCAACGGATTTGTGAAGAACCAGAAAATCGCTAAGGAAAGAATGGTGATGATTGTTGCGAAACCCAGCGCTTGATTCTCAGTTACTTGATTATTAACAATTGGTCGTTTTGAAGTGCGGTTCATAAGTTGATCGATATCGGTTTCAATAACCATATTGAAAGCGTTCGCAGCTCCCGCAGCAAGAGTTCCACCCATGAGAGTTGCGATTGTTACATCAAGTGGCGGTATTCCATCAGCTGCTAAGAAAAGTGCTGGAAGAGTGGTGACGAGAAGTAATTCCACCACTCGCAATTTCATCAGCGCGATGTATGGCGAGAACACATCGCGAGATTACCCTGTAGATTGCGGGCATGCGTATTTCGGTGAGGTGGACCATAGTTTTCGCCTTACTCTTTGTAACAACATTCCCGACCAAAGCAGATGTGGCCTCGGATCTCACGGTATTAAAGCTAGAGAAAACCATTACGGGTGATATCTCTCCTAAATCTGTTCGCGCTTCTAAAAATGGCTTTGTCTCGGCACATAACATGATGTATCGACATTCGGTGACAATTTATGATGCCCAGAGCCTGAATTTAGTTTCCACAATCTCTGATCAAGTTAATTTAAATAGTCTTGGTTTTAGTGGATTTTCCGGGCTTCATCGCGGCGCACCTGTTGAAGGCGCTTATTCTCCAGATGGTTCTTATCTCTACGTAACCAATTACGCCATGTATGGCAAGGGTTTTAACCGCGAAGGTACCGATGTATGTAAGCCGGCCGATAATTATGATCGTTCCTTTGTCTACCGAATTGATACATCTAATTGGAAAATCGATGCTGCTTATCGAGTTGGGGTTGTACCTAAGGTTGTTGAGGTAACTCCAGACAACAAATACATCCTGGTAAGTAATTGGTGCTCTTACGATCTTTCGGTGATTTCAGTTGAAAAACAGAAAGTTGTGAAGACCATAAAGATTGGCGCTTATCCGCGTGGCATCACAGTCTCGCAAGACTCTCAATTTGCTTACGTCGCACAAATGGGCGGCGCTGTGATTCACAAAATCAACTTGAATAACTTTGAAAAAGCGCAACTCAAAATTGGTTCTAATCCACGCGCTGTTGTTCTCTCCCCGGATAACTCGATGCTCTATGCCACGTTGAATAGTTCCGGTCGTGTCGTGGCTTTTGATCTTGCGCTTAATAAAGTGGTGAAGTCAGTCAAAACAGGTTCAGCTTCACGCAGTCTTGATATCTCCACTGACGGAAGCGCACTTTATGTAGTGAATTACACCAGCGATACGATTGCAAAGGTAAGGACTAGTGATTTCAAAATCTTGCAGAAGATAAAGGCATGTAACGAGCCCATTGGAATCACATACGAACCACTCAATAAGAGAGTCTGGGTTGCTTGTTATGGTGGTTCGATAAAAGTATTTAGTGAATCCCCTTCACAATAACGCCCAATAACCGATCCATCGCCGCTCGTGCTCGATTCCGTGAAGTGAAAGTGGGCGTGATTCCGTCGGCCAGAATTGCAAATGCATATTCAGTTTCGCCGTCATCAACATAACCCGCCATCGTTA
>DAOROE010000023.1:0-10661 GCA_035441345.1 Candidatus Nanopelagicaceae bacterium | reverse complement strand
GGCTATTTATGCGGCAAAACGGCGTGTCTAGCCCTCTTGGTTGGCTTTCTTGGCCTTGGAGGTGAGGCGCGAGCGCTCGTTCTGGTCGAAGATGACTTTACGGATACGCACCGACGTTGGAGTGACTTCAACGCACTCATCTTCGCGGCAATATTCCAGAGCTTGTTCCAAGTTAAGAATCTTTGGTGGAATCAACTTCTCATTCTCATCGGAACCTGAGGCGCGCATATTGGTAAGTTTCTTTTCGCGAACGATATTCACATCCATATCTTCAGGACGAGAGTTCTCGCCAATCACCATACCTTCATAGACATCGGCGCCGACCTGACAGAAGATCGTGCCGCGCTCTTGTAATCCAAAGATGGCATATGACGTCGCAGTTCCAGCGCGATCAGAAACGAGTGAACCTGTGTTGCGAGTACGCAATTCACCGTTCCACGCTTCGTAACCATCGAAGACATGGTGGAGAAGTCCCGTTCCACGAGTTTCAGTAAGGAACTCGGTACGGAATCCGATAAGACCGCGTGATGGAACTTTGAAATCCATACGGATCCATCCAGTTCCGTGATTCACCATCTGCTCCATGCGACCTTTGCGGAGCGCCATGAGTTGGGTGATAACACCAAGATAATCTTCTGGAGCATCAATAGTAAGGCGTTCCATCGGTTCATGTAATTTGCCATCGATCATCTTTGTGACAACTTGTGGCTTTCCAACTGTTAATTCAAAACCTTCGCGGCGCATCATTTCAACAAGAACTGCGAGTTGAAGTTCTCCGCGACCTTGGACCTCCCAGGTATCGGGGCGATCAGTCGGGAGAATGCGAAGTGAGACGTTTCCGACGAGTTCTGCATCAAGGCGATTCTTTACCAAGCGCGCAGTCAATTTCTTTCCAACGCGACCTGCAAGTGGCGATGTATTGATACCGATTGTCATCGAAATACTTGGCTCATCAACGGTAATTAACGGCAGCGGGTGTGGATTTTCGGCATCGGCCAAAGTTTCACCCAAAGTGATGGTTTCAATTCCAGCCACAGCGATGATGTCTCCCGGACCAGCTTCGGTCGCAGGAACTCGCTCTAGACCTTCAGTGATCATCAATTCAGAGATCTTTACCTTCTCTTGTGATCCATCGGTTTTAATCCATGTGACCATCTGACCTTTTTTGATTACGCCTTCATGGACGCGGCAGAGCGCAAGGCGACCAAGGTATGGAGATGAATCAAGGTTGGTGACGTGTGCTTGGAGAGGTGCACCTTCGTGATATTTCGGAGCTGGAATTGTTTTGAAGATAACGTCGAAGAGAACATCAAGATTTTCTGCATCAGGCATTCCGCCATCGGTTGGTCTATTTAAAGAAGCGCGACCTGCTTTTGCGGATGTGTAGACGATAGGGAAATCGATTTGATCTTCAGTGGCATCAAGATCAAGGAATAATCCATATGCCTCATCCACAACTGCTGCGATTCGAGCATCGGGGCGATCGACTTTATTGATGATCAAGATAACCGGAAGATTTTTCTGTAAGGCCTTACGAAGTACGAAACGAGTTTGTGGAAGTGGACCTTCGGATGCATCAACAAGAAGTGCAACGCCATCCACCATTTCAAGTCCGCGCTCCACTTCGCCACCGAAGTCGGCGTGGCCTGGGGTATCAATGATGTTGACGATGGTGTTACCGCGCTTCACAGCAGTGTTCTTAGCAAGGATGGTGATTCCTTTTTCGCGCTCCAAATCCATCGAATCCATAACGCGATCTTGGGATTCAGATTGATTCTTATGGGCTTCAAAAGCGCCGGATTGCCACAACATGGCATCAACAAGAGTGGTCTTGCCATGGTCAACGTGGGCGATGATTGCGATATTTCGGAGCTCTTCGCGGCTTTTCAGCGCTAAGCCATTTAAATGAGGTGATTTAGACATTGAAACGAAACTCCACTACATCTCCGTCGCGCATTATGTATTCCTTGCCTTCCATTCGAACCTTCCCCTTTGCTCTGGCTTCATTCATGGAGCCCGCAGCTACGAGATCATCAAATGAAATTACTTCGGCTTTGATAAAACCTTTTTGGAAATCAGTATGAATTACCCCCGCGGCAGCAGGTGCAGTATCGCCTTTATGGATGGTCCATGCGCGCGCTTCTTTTGGACCGGCAGTTAAATAGGTTTGAAGTCCAAGAGTTTTAAATCCGACACGGGCAAGAGTGGCAAGGCCTGGTTCTTCTAGGCCAATTGACTTCAATAGTTCGAGCGCTTCAGCATCATCAAGTTCACTTAATTCTGCTTCCGTCTTTGCATCCAAGAAGATAGCTTCGGCTGGAGCAACAAGGGCAGATAATTTTTGGCGGAGCGCTGCATCAGCTAATTCGGCAGCATCGACATTGAAGACATAGAGGAATGGCTTTGCGGTCAGTAGACCGAGTTCTTTGATGAGCGCAAGATCTACATCGGATTGGGAAAGTACTTTTCCATCGGCAATCACTTTTTCAGCCGCTTTCACGGCATCAAGAACTGCAGCGCGCTCTTTATTTTGGCGCGCCTCTTTTTCGATACGAGGGATTGCTTTCTCAATAGTTTGAAGATCAGCTAATTGAAGTTCGGTATTAATAGTTTCAATATCGCTGGCGGGATCAACGCGACCATCGACGTGGACGACATCGCCATCGCTAAAGACGCGGATGACTTGGCAGATTGCATCGCTCTCGCGGATGTTGGCAAGAAACTTATTTCCAAGGCCAGCGCCTTCGGAAGCGCCTTTTACGATGCCAGCGATATCAACGAAAGAGACTGCGGCAGGAATGATTTTTTCGGAGCCAAAGATCTTGGCAAGGACATCAAGACGAGAATCAGGGACGCCGACAACGCCGACGTTGGGCTCAATAGTGGCGAATGGGTAATTCGCGGCCAAGACATTGTTCTTTGTCAGGGCGTTAAAGAGGGTCGATTTTCCGACATTCGGTAGACCGACGATTCCGATGGAGAGGCTCACAAGGGGTAGAGCCTAACCGTCAATGTCAGTCCTTCCTGCCACGATAAGGGCATGAATGGTGCGGCGTATCTGATTATCGGCCTCGTGATTGGTTTAGGAGTAGGCCTTGTCATCGGCGCGCTCCGACTCAATTCCGAGCGCGGAAAAGTGACGCTTCTCAACTCTCAGATCGATGCGATGCGTGAAGAAGAAAATCGTCTCACCACTCTCAATGAACAACTCCGCGCTGTGACGACGGGAATGGCCCAACTCACCACCCAAACCCAAGAAGCTGAATTGAAACGTACTCGTGCTGAATCTGAGATGCGTACCCAGATTGAGAATATGAAATTAGGTAACGAGACGCTGCTTCGCGAAACCACAAAGTTAGCGGGCGCACTCTCTAATTCTCAAACCCGCGGAAAATACGGCGAAGCCCAACTCGAAACACTTCTCGAAAACGCTGGATTACTCGAGAATGTTCACTTCTTCAAACAAGATTACCGAACAACTGGTACTGAAATTTCGAAACCAGATATCAAAATCGCAGTACCTGGTGGAAGCGAAATCTTCATCGACTCAAAGTTTCCCTTTGATCGCTTCCTTGAAGCAGTCGTCGAGAAGGATCCCGCTGAGCGAACTCGTTTAATGCAGGCCCACGCAAAAGATTTATTGGGCCACGTTAACGCCCTTGCAAAACGTGGTTATCAAGAGACTGGAAACTCCCCTGATTATGTAGTGCTATTCGCTCCTTTTGAATCGATCTTGAGTGAAGCCCTCGATGTCGATCCCCAGCTTCTTCATAAAGCCTTTGAAAAGAATGTAACTATCGCGACTCCGACCACCATGATGGCCTTACTTCGCACCGTGGCTTATGTCTTTAGCCGCTCAGAGCTAGCGAAAAATGCCCAAGAAATTCAGGACCTAGCTGGCGAACTCCTTAAGCGCATTGGAAAGGTCCACTCCAAGATTGAAACTCTTGGTGATCGCATTAAATCTACGGAGCGAGCATTTAATGATTTGATTAAGAGCGCAGAAGAGAATGTCATCAAGCCAGCGCGAAAGATGGTCAAACTTGGCGCCCCATCTGCAAGTAAACTCAAAGCACTCGAAGATGTTGATGATGAAGTCCGTCAGATTGCTCCGAAGGAGCTAAATTCCCCTGATCTCTTCGATGGAGATGATGATCTCGATGAAAGCGATAACGATGACAAGTAACCTCCCCCAACCCCCGATTAAGAACCCGATTAAGGGCGCTGGCCTCACCAAACCTGGGATAGTGATTCTGCAATTTGTCTTTATCGCATTTGTTGCGCTCATTGAAATCTTCTTCCGTTCCAATGTTGGATTCCTTACCGGTATTGCAATCTGGGCTTCGTATTACGGAGCGCTGATCTATGGACGTCCTGGCACCACCTACGTTGCGGTTGTTAATCCACCCATCGCATTTGGCGCTGCTGCAATTCTCTTACTTCCCACAGTTGGTGGATTCTCATTAAGTATCACCAGGCTCGGAGTTGATTTAGTCTCAGGACTTGCCAGCGTTGCGCCATTCTTGTTATCGGGCGCGTTATTTGGTTGGTGGTATTACTTTAAAGAACGTAAAACTCTACTTGCCCGCAGCGCGTAGATCTTTTCGGAGCTCTGGCGGAATCGCAAAGAGGAGATGTTCCTCCATCGCAGTTACGGTTTCAACATCACCATATCCACGACGATCAAGCTCTTCCAATAAATCCTTGACGAGAATTTCAGGAACTGAAGCCCCGCTAGATACCCCAATAGTTTCTACTCCTTCAAACCACTCATCCTTGATCTCACTTGCATAGTCGATGAGATAGCCTGATTTTGCGCCATATTCCAAAGCCACTTCAACCAAGCGCACTGAGTTAGAGGAATTCTTAGAACCCACAACCAGCACCAAATCAGCTTGTGGTGCAATCTGTTTGATTGCGACTTGGCGATTTTGAGTGGCGTAACAGATGTCATCTGAGGGCGGATCTTGAAGATTTGGAAAACGGCTCTTCAAAATTCCTACCGCTTCCAGAGTTTCATCAACACTTAAAGTGGTTTGTGAGAGCCAGGCAACGGGCTTATTGGGATCGATCTCAACGTTTCTGGCGCCATCAAGGCCATCGACTAACTTCACATGGTTTGGGGCTTCACCTGCGGTTCCTTCAACTTCCTCATGTCCTTCATGGCCAATCAAAAGAATTTGGAGATCATCGGCAGCAAAACGGCGCGCTTCTTGGTGAACTTTCGTCACCAACGGACAGGTCGCATCGATTGTCTTTAAATTACGAGCGGCTGCTTGTTCATGAACTTTTGGCGATACGCCGTGAGCAGAAAATATAACAATGGCGCCCTCAGGAACCTGGTCAGTTTCATCAACGAAGATTGCGCCCTTCTTCTCAAGGGATGAAACAACATGAACATTGTGAACAATCTGTTTGCGGACATAAACGGGAGCGCCATATAAATCAAGGGCTTTCTCCACCGTCACAACGGCGCGGTCCACACCAGCGCAATATCCGCGCGGCGCAGCTAGCAGGACTCGTTTAGCCATGCGTGCATCCTATTAGCATTACGCCATGCTCGAAACTTCAAGCGATAAACCGGTCCCGGTCCGCGTTGTTTCAGAGGCGATTAGCGATTACATCAACCGTTTAGGGCAGATCTGGGTTGAAGGAGAAATCGCACAACTCAATGATCGCGCTGGATCTGGCATGGTTTACATGCGTTTGCGTGATCCCAGCGTTGATATGTATTTAGAAGTTACATGCCCACGTGGAGTATTTAAAGCAATTGCGCCACTGACTGAGAATGCTCGAGTTGTTATCCACTCCAAAGTTAATTTCTACACCCCAACAGGGCGCCTCTCTCTCAATGCAAAAGAAATTCGCCAAGTAGGAGTTGGCGAATTACTCGCTCGCCTTGAAGCCTTAAAGAAAGTGCTCGCTGCTGAAGGGCTCTTTGCCGAAGAACGGAAAAAACCACTTCCTTTTCTTCCCAACAAGATTGGTCTGATCTGTGGTCGCGCTAGCGCCGCTGAGAAAGATGTAAAAGAAAATGCCCGTCGCCGCTGGCCCTCAGTGAGATTTGAAACTCGGGAAGTAGCAGTTCAAGGTGCAGATGCCGTGATTCAAGTTTCTGCAGCTCTCCGTGAACTCGACGCTGATCCCGAAGTCGATGTCATCATCATTACCCGCGGTGGTGGATCTTTTGAAGATCTATTGCCGTTCTCTGATGAAGGCCTCGTGCGTCTTGCTGCATCATGTAAGAAACCGATTGTGAGCGCTATTGGACATGAACAAGATACCCCGCTTCTAGATCTCGTAGCTGACCTTCGAGCATCAACCCCCACAGATGCCGCAAAACGCGTCGTTCCTGATTTTCAAGAAGAGCAGACCAAAATCAAAAATCTACGTGATCGCGCCGACCGCAAAATCAATGATCTCGTGATTCTGGAAATGACCAAGATTGTGAATCTCATCCAACGCCCTGTCATGAAAGATCCATTGGTGATGGTTACCTCTCGCGAGGAGATCATTAAAGGTTTTGTAGCGCGCTCGTTTATGAGTATGAACTCACGGCTGCTGCGTGCCTATGACGAAGTCGCTCACATTGCGGCTCGAGTCCGCACCCTTTCACCACAAGCAACCTTGGATCGCGGATACTCAGTCGTCCAGAAGAGTGATGGTGTGATTGTGAAAGACCCCGATGAACTAAGTGTGGGCGAGGAGATTCGCCTCCGTCTAGCTAAAGGTGTGGCGCTTGCGACAGCTACCGGCAAGAAGCTAGAAAAGAAAAGCGAGTAGATTACGAATATGGCCCAGCTCAGTTACGAAGAAGCCCGCGATGAACTCACCAAAGTTGTTGCAGCTCTTGAAGCCGGCGGCGTAGGACTTGAAGAATCTCTCAAGCTTTGGGAACGCGGCGAGGAGTTGGCTGCGATCTGCCAACAGTGGCTCGACGGAGCGCGCGCCAAACTCGAAGCAGCAAAGTCTGAAGCAGAAGCCGAGTAACTCATGCCGGAATTTATCTACGAAGATCTACTTCCGGTTGGCGCTGATACCACTGAATATCGCCTCGTAAGCAAAGAAGGTGTTTCGACTTTTGACGCGGATGGAAAGACTTTTCTCAAGGTCTCACCAGAAGCAATCCGCAATCTGACGGAAGTAGCGCTCCACGATATTTCGCATTACCTGCGCGCCGATCATCTCCAGCAACTCGCAAATATTCTCAAGGATCCCGAGAGCTCACCTAACGATCGCTTTGTGGCTTTGGATTTATTGAAGAATGCCAATATCTCCGCCGGCGGAATCTTGCCGATGTGCCAAGACACTGGAACTGCGATCGTGATGGGAAAGAAGGGGCAACACGTCCTCACCTCTGAACGCGATGAAGTCACTATTTCGCGCGGTATCTATGATGCCTTTACTAAATTGAATCTGCGCTATTCCCAACTCGCACCGGTCACCACATGGGAAGAGAAGAACACCGGCAATAACCTTCCAGCCCAAGTGGAGATCTACTCCGATTTTGACCACGCAGATGAATACAACTTCCTCTTCATCGCCAAGGGTGGAGGTAGCGCTAATAAGTCATTCCTCTACCAAGAAACCAAAGCAATCCTTAATCCGACCTCATTTATCGCATGGTTAGAAGAGAAGCTCCGCTCCCTCGGAACTGCAGCGTGCCCTCCGTATCACCTTGCGATTGTGATCGGTGGAACTTCCGCAGAATTCACCGCCAAGACAGCAAAACTAGCCTCAACCAAATATTTGGATTCGCTACCTACAACAGGCAATGCCAAGACTGGTCGCGCGTTTCGGGACCTTGAATTAGAGAAGGAAGTATTTACCCTCACCCAAAAACTTGGAATCGGCGCCCAATTTGGCGGTAAGTATTTCTGCCACGATGTACGAGTCATCCGCCTGCCACGTCATGGCGCTTCACTTCCAATCTCAATCGCCGTTTCCTGTTCGGCAGATCGCCAGGCCAAAGCAAAGATCACCAAAGATGGCGTCTTTATTGAGAAATTGGAGACGGAGCCCGCTCACTTCTTGCCTGAGACCACCGATGAACATCTCAACGATAACGTCGTCAATATCGATCTCAACAAGCCGATGGCCGAAATATTGGCCGAGCTATCCAAGCACCCAGTGAAAACTCGACTTTCCCTCTCGGGAACCTTGGTTGTGGCTCGTGATTTAGCGCATGCCAAACTTAAAGAATTGGTTGATTCCGGAAAACCACTTCCTGAATATTTCAAGAAATATCCCGTTTATTACGCAGGTCCAGCAAAGACTCCTGCCGGTTACGCCTCAGGTTCCTTTGGTCCCACAACTGCAGGACGTATGGATTCCTATGTGGAGTACTTCCAATCTCGAGGTGGCTCCATGGTCATGCTCGCAAAAGGAAACCGCTCCAAGCAGGTAACTGATGCGTGTAAGCAACATGGTGGTTTCTACCTTGGTTCAATTGGAGGACCGGCTGCTCGCCTAGCGCAAGATTGCATCAAAAAAGTCGAAGTCTTGGATTATGAAGAGTTGGGGATGGAGGCAGTCTGGAAGATCGATGTCGAAAACTTCCCTGCATTCATCGTTGTCGACGATAAAGGAAATGATTTCTTCGCTGAAACTGCGAAGCCTTTGACTATCGGGTTGAAGCCAGAAAATTAGTAGTAACGCGAGCGCTTGAATTTAGCGAGCGCTTTACATGGAGTGTCATAACGAACATCGATGTAGTGAAGTCCCCATTGAATCTGGGTGACTGGGTTAGTGCGCCAATCAGTTCCAATCACTTCCATCTTTGTGGCAGGAAGCGCTTGCGGAATTCCGTGGGCGCCAGTTCTCTTATTGCGAGCTCGATAATTCCAGTGGCTCTCTTTGGTCCATAAAGTGTCGAGGCAGGAGTACTGATAGCTGCCCCATCCGTACTTCTCCTTCGCCATTTCTTTACCAATGGCGCGAGCGCCTTTCGGGGTACGAGCCTGCTCGACCTTTTTCATCATGACCGAAACCATCATCATGTCCCAGGCCAGGACCGAGGAGCGATCGCTCATCTCAATCAAGGTTGGCCAGGTTGGTTCATTCTCGGTAGAGACAGCCGCCTTGAGCTGCTCAGAGCTTGGCGCAGAAACGAGTAGCTCAACCTCACCGTTGATCGCCGGCTGGGCGTAGGTCACTTCAACGGAGGAGATAAAAAGGGTGGCAAAAGCCATGGCAGCGACAACGGCTCGTCGTCTCAGCATGCATCGACCTCCTCGTTTTGATCTCTCAATTGAGGTTTAAGTTGGGGGGAATTGGGCTTTAGGGTGACAAAGGAGAGGGTGAGTCGCAAATTAAAACCTGCGAGTGGCGGAAAAAAAGACAATCTCACAGGAATTGTGGAGAAGAAAAGCCCTGTTCAGCCCGTA
This sequence comes from Candidatus Nanopelagicaceae bacterium, assembly GCA_035441345.1. Lineage (GTDB taxonomy): Bacteria > Actinomycetota > Actinomycetes > Nanopelagicales > Nanopelagicaceae > MAG-120802. The sequence goes on along the minus strand of DAOROE010000023.1, from coordinate 1,275 downwards.
TAGAGTCCGATTTATCCGTTTTGTAATGAAACCCCTATTTTCGGGGGTATGAGGCGCCTGCTATGCGTAGAGCTGGACTGGATCTTCGAGTAGCTCGGTGACCAGGGCTGCGATTTGAGAGCGCTCCGACCGAGTCAAGGTGACGTGGGCAAAGAGCGGGTGGCCCTTAAGGGATTCAACAACTGCCACAACTCCGTCATGGCGACCAACGCGGAGGTTGTCTCGCTGAGCGATGTCATGGGTCAGAACAACGCGAGAACCTTGGCCGATTCGAGAGAGCACTGTTAAGAGAACTCCGCGTTCTAAGGATTGGGCTTCGTCCACGATGACAAAGGCATCATGAAGTGAGCGGCCTCGGATATGGGTTAGAGGAAGAACTTCAATAAGTCCACGATCCATGATCTCTTCAATAACTTGATTTGAAACCAATGCGCCCAAGGTATCGAAGACCGCTTGGGCCCAGGGCGACATCTTCTCCCCTTCGGTTCCGGGCAGGTAGCCAAGTTCTTGACCGCCGACGGGGTAGAGCGGGCGGAAGACAACTATCTTCTTATGGAGGCGACGTTCCAGGACCGCCTCGAGTCCTGCGCAGAGAGCAAGAGCTGACTTTCCAGTTCCCGCTCGACCGCCGAGGGAGACAATTCCAATCTCATTATCAAGAAGAAGATCGAGAGCAATCCGTTGTTCTGCCGACCTTCCATGAATTCCAAATGCGCTCTTGTCGCCGCGAACCAGAACGAGCGACTTGTCGGCGGTCACTCGAGCTAGAGCGCTTCCCTTTTCAGAGTGAAGTACAACGCCGGTATGGCAAGGAAGATCTTTGGTGAGGGGATCACTGACCTTCTCGCCCGCATAGAGAGCATCGATAAGTTTGCTGCCAACAGTCTCTTCAACCATTCCGGTCCAACCACTGTTGGGAGCAAGTTCGGCCCGGTACTCCTCGGCAGTGATTCCTACCGAAGAAGCTTTAACGCGAAGTGGGAGATCTTTCGTTACCAGGACAACATCTTTACCTTCACTGACTAAGTTCCTTGCTACCGCAAGAATGCGTGAATCATTAGTTCCATCGCGTAAGAATCCATGTGGAAGTGAAGAAGTATCGGTGTGATTAAGTTCTACCGAGAGAGTGCCTCCAGAAGCAGTGATTTTCAATGGTTTATCGAGCCTGCCGTGGGAAATTCTTAAGTCGTCTAATTGACGTAGAGCGGCTCGGGCAAAATATCCAAGTTCGGGGTGATCGCGTTTTGATTCTAATTCGCCGATAACAGCGATCGG
>DAOROE010000022.1:0-10891 GCA_035441345.1 Candidatus Nanopelagicaceae bacterium | reverse complement strand
AGGAATGAGGTCGCGATGGCGGCGAATTTCATGAGCTGGACTCTGCCCAAAGAGCTACTTTTACCTATTTAAATGGGGATAGCTAGTGGAAAAAGGGGCCTTGTGCGTCAGGTAGGATTCGGACCGCACAGAAATAAACCTCTGTGACTTCACGCGTCTACTTCCCAGTCGCACACGCTGCGATTGAAAGAAGAAACCATTTCGGTCTGACTCGAAAGAGTTAGTCGGTGCTTAGACGCTAGAGAGCCAACAAATTGTTGGTTCATCAACCGATGCGAACGACAATGTTCGCACAAAGGAGCGTGCCGCCATGGCGGTTGTAACAATGCGAGAACTCCTCGACAGCGGTGTTCACTTCGGACATCAGACTCGTCGTTGGAATCCAAAGATGAAGCGCTTTATCTTCACAGAGCGCAATGGCATCTACATCATCGATATCCAACAGTCACTTGCACTCATTGATAAGGCATATGACTTCATCAAAGACACCGTTGCTAAAGGCGGCAATGTTCTTTTCGTTGGAACCAAGAAGCAAGCACAAGAACCGATTCAATCTCAAGCAACACGAGTTGGAATGCCATATGTAACAGAGCGTTGGCTCGGTGGAATGCTCACTAACTTCCCAACTGTTTATAAGCGCATCCAGCGTTTGAAGGAACTCGAAGCGCTCGAAGCTTCGAATGATCAGGTTCTTACTAAGAAAGAACTTCTCTTGCTACGCCGCGAACGCGAAAAGCTTCACAAGAACCTCGACGGCATCCGCAACATGACCAAGCTACCTGCAGCGGTCTGGGTCGTAGATACAAAGAAAGAACATCTCGCAGTCGCCGAAGCACATAAGCTCGGAATTCCTGTGATTGCAATCCTGGACACTAACTGCGATCCAGATGAAGTTGATTTCAAGATTCCTGGAAACGACGATGCGATCCGCTCAGTCACATTGTTGACTCGCGTCATTGCTGATGCTGTTGCTGCTGGTCTCCAAGCTCGCTCTGCAAATGTTGCAAAGGAAGCTACCGAAGCAGCTAAGGCTGGCGAAGCAACTGTTGCAGCGGGCGAACCACTCGCTGATTGGGAGAAAGAACTTTTGGGTAAATCGGCTTCAGACGCAGCTGAGAACAAATCAAACGAAAGTGCAGGAGCATAAGTGGCATACACAGCAGAAGATGTAAAGCGTTTACGTGAAGCCACAGCTGCTGGCATGGTCGATTGCAAGAAAGCACTCGATGAAGCTGGTGGAGATTTCGACAAGGCTGTTGAAATCATCCGCGTTAAAGGACTTAAAGGCGTCACCAAGCGTGAAGGTCGCTCTACTTCAAATGGCTTAATCGCAGCAAAAGCAGATGGCAATACCGCTGTCATGCTCGAACTCAATTGCGAAACGGATTTCGTTGCTAAAGGCGATCGTTTTCAAGCAGTTGCTGATGAATTGCTCGGGCATCTCTTTGCTTCAAAGCAGAAAGATCTCGCAGCTTTTGTGGGATCAAAACTTCCTTCAGGAAAAGGTGTACAAGAAGCAATTGATGAAGCCAATGCAACTCTTGGAGAAAAAGTAGAACTCCGTCGCATTGCCGTCATCGATGGTTCAGCAAATGCGCTCTACCTTCACCGCACCAGTCCGGATCTTCCACCACAAGTGGGAGTCCTTGTTGCCCTCGGCAAAGCTGATGAAGTTGTAGGTAAAGATGTCGCACAACATATTGCAGCCTTTGCTCCTCAATATCTCAACCGTGAATCAGTTCCCGCTGATGTCATCGAGAATGAACGTCGCGTAGCGGAAGAGACTGCCCGCAATGAAGGCAAGCCTGATGCGGCGATTGCCAAGATCGTTGATGGTCGCGTTACTGGTTTCGTCAAGGAAGTCTCGCTACTTGAGCAAGCTTTCGCGAAGGACCAGAAGAAATCAGTCCAACAAATCCTCGCAGATGCCGGAAATTCCGTGTCTGCCTTCTATCGATTCCGAGTAGGTCAGTAACCTATATCGGTAGATTTGCAGTAAGAAAGGAGCACTCGAATGGCTAATGCACGCAAGAGCTATAAACGAGTGCTCCTTAAACTTTCTGGTGAAGTTTTTGGTGGCGAAAAAGGCGTTGGCGTTGATCCTGATGTGGTTCATGATGTTGCACTCCAAATTGCAGAAGTCGTTCGCGGCGGCGTAGAAGTCGCAATTGTTGTTGGTGGCGGTAATTATTTCCGCGGCGCAGAACTTCAAGAACGCGGTATGGATCGCGCTCGCGCTGACTACATGGGAATGCTCGGAACCGTTATGAACTGCCTTGCGCTCCAGGACTTTTTGGAAAAAGAAGGTATTGATACTCGCGTTCAAACCGCCATTGCAATGGGTCAAGTCGCTGAGCCATACATTCCACGTCGCTCTATCCGTCATTTAGAAAAAGGTCGCGTCGTGATTTTTGGCGCTGGCGCTGGAATGCCTTTCTTCACTACCGACACAGTCGCCGCGCAACGCGCTCTAGAAATTGGTGTCGATGCACTTCTGCTCGCAAAGAGTGGAGTTGATGGCGTCTATTCTGCGGATCCTCGTAAAGATAAGAGCGCTACAAAGTTTGAGTTCATTTCTTATGACGATGTGCTATCAAAGTCTCTTGCGGTAGCCGATGCTGCGGCCTTTAGCTTGTGCCGCGAAAATAAGTTACCAATCATCGTCTTTAATCTGTTAGAAAAAGGAAATATCGCTCGCGCAGTTCGCGGCGAACCAATCGGAACGCTAGTTAACTAACCAGGAGAGCGCCATGACAATCCAAGCCATTATTGCCGATACCAATACCAAGATGAACAAGGCCGTCGATGTTGCAAAAGAAGATTTTGCTGCGATTCGAACTGGACGTGCTCATCCATCAATGTTTGCCAAGATTATGGTCGAGTATTACGGAACTCCAACTCCGCTCTCACAGCTTGCAACTGTTCAAGTTCCTGAGGCTCGCACTGCTCTTGTGACACCTTTTGATAAAGGCGCTATTCCTTCAATCGAGAAGGCGATTCGTGAATCAGACCTTGGAGTAAACCCAGGTGGCGATGGAAATGTCATTCGCGTGAACTTCCCGCAATTGACCGAAGAACGCCGTAAAGACTTTATTAAGGTCGCTAAAGCGAAGGCAGAAGACTCCAAGATTTCTATCCGCGCTATCCGACGCACCGCAAAAGAAGCGATGGAGAAGCTCGAAAAAGATGGTTCGATTGGTAAAGACGATCTAACTCGCGGCGAAAAGGAACTTGAGAAAGTCACCTCGGATCACGTTGCAAAGATTGATGAGCTTCTCAAGCATAAGGAAGCAGAACTTCTCGAAGTTTAACTTTGAGGTAAAAATATGAGCGACCTCCACTCGATAAACGAGGCGATCAATAAGCGCGCCGGTCGCAAACTTCTGCCTTCTATCGCAGTTGGACTATTCCTATTAGCAATCATCTTTTCAACAATGGCTTACGTACCTGTGCTCTTCGCAGTTTTTGTTGGCGCCGCTGTACTTATCGCCCTTCATGAACTCACATCTGCCTTTAAAGCCAGAGATATTCACACCAATTATCTTCAACTAAGTGTCGCTACCGCTCTAATACTTGCGAGTTCATGGGTCGGTGGATTACCTGGTCTTGCAGTATCTGTTGCGATTGCGCTTATCGTTAATCTGTTTCTAGTACTGCTGCGCGGAACCGAAGGTTTCATTAAGAACGCAACTGCGAGCGCCTTTGCACTCCTTTATCCTGGATTTGTTGCTGGCTTCATCTTCTTATTGGCTCGCTCTGGTGAAGGTTTTTCGTATATTGCAACGCTAGTAATTCTTGTAGGTTGTAATGACACATTCGCTTATGTCTTCGGAGTATTGCTTGGAAAGCATCCGCTAGCTCCAAAGATCTCACCTAAAAAGACATGGGAAGGTTTTGTTGGGGGATTAGTCTTCACGGCAATTGGGAGCGCTCTTGCTTTTCACTATCTTCTTGATCATCACCCCGCGATTGGAGCCTTGGCTGGATTCGCTGGTGTCTTAGCGGCAACCGTGGGTGATTTAGTCGAGAGCGCAATCAAACGAGACCTTTCTATTAAAGATATGGGAACACTTCTTCCTGGCCATGGTGGAATGTTGGACCGCCTAGATTCTGCACTGATTACTGCGCCTGTCATGTGGTGCTGCATTGAACTCTTAAAGCGATTCGCATGACTGAATTGAAGTTAGTCTTTGAAGAACCCAAACAGCGGAAGAAAGCCCCAGAACATCTCGCTGATCTAACGAAGGAAGAGCGACGCGCTAAGGCTGAATCACTTGGCCTGCCGGCTTTCCGTGCCAATCAGATTTCAACGCATTACTTCACTCATTACAACGATGATCCAGAATCATGGACTGATATACCGGCTGCGATGCGACCTCTTGTTGCAGAACATTTCTTGCCAAAACTCATCACATTAGTCCGTTCGATTACTTGTGATAACGGTAAAACTCGCAAAGATCTCTGGCGCCTCCATGATGGAGTTCTCGTTGAGTCTGTCTTAATGCGGTACTCCGATCGCACGACAGTATGCATCTCATCTCAAGCGGGTTGCGGAATGAATTGTCCTTTCTGTGCAACGGGTCAAGCAGGGCTAACAAGAAATCTCACTGCAGGAGAAATCACCGCACAGATTGTTGCATCGGCAAAGGCATGTGCAACAGGTGAATTACCTGGGGGACCAACTCGACTATCGAATGTTGTCTTTATGGGAATGGGAGAGCCGCTGGCAAACTACAACGCAGTGCTACGTACCGTTCGAAATATCATCACACCTCAACCTGATGGACTGGGAATTGGAGCACGTTCGGTAACCGTTTCAACCGTAGGTTTAGTAACGGGAATTGAGAAATTAACGGGAGAGGATCTGCAAGTAACGCTCGCTGTTTCTCTGCATACACCAGATGATGAATTACGTGACACTTTGGTTCCCATCAACTCGCGTTGGAAGGTGAAGGAAGTTCTCACTGCTGCAGATAAATATGCTGAAACAACAGGACGGCGCTATTCCATCGAATATGCACTCATCCGAGATATCAATGACCAACAATGGCGAGCAGATCTTTTGGGACGCTTGCTTAAGAATCGGCACGCCCACGTTAACTTGATTCCCTTAAATCCAACCCCGGGATCCAAATGGACCGCATCTCGGAAAGAAGATGAACGTGCCTTTGTCCGAACCTTAGAAAATTATGGAGTTCCGGTAACAGTTCGTGATACGAGGGGCCGGGAAATCGACGGGGCTTGCGGTCAACTTGCCGCTGCCGAAGTAAACACAAAATAACAGGTCCGATCTCCTTGATACAGGGGCGCTCCGCTAACTAAACTCAAACCCTCATCTATTTCCGGAGGTTTTTGTGAAGACCCTGCAAAATTTCATCAATGGACAGAAAGTTCAATCGTCCTCTGATAAAACTCAAGATCTCATCAATCCAGCAACCGGCGAAGTCTTTGCCAAGGCGCCAGTTTCTAACGCTGCAGATGTTGATAAGGCGATGAAAGCTGCGGAGAAAGCATTTGAAGTTTGGAAAGAGTCCACACCGGGAGAACGTCAGAAAGCCATCAATAAGATTGCAGATGCTATTGAAGCTCGCTCTGAAGAATTGATTCAAATTGAAAGTGAAAACACGGGTAAGCCAATTGCTGTGACACGTGCGGAAGAAATCGGTCCAATGTTGGATCAGATTCGCTTCTTCGCTGGCGCAGCTCGCCATCTTGAAGGGCGTTCAGCAGCTGAATATTTCAAAGGTCATACCTCTTTTATTCGCCGCGAACCAATCGGAGTGTGCGCACAAGTCACTCCTTGGAATTATCCGATGATGATGGCGGTATGGAAGTGGGCTCCTGCAATTGCCGCAGGTAACACCGTCGTCCTCAAGCCAAGTGATACCACTCCAGTTTCAACGGTTTGGATGGCAGAACTTATGCAGGAGTTTTTACCTGAAGGCGTTATCAACGTTGTTGTCGGCGATCGCGATACAGGCAAGCATCTAGTTGAACATGAAATTCCACAGTTCATTTCTATTACTGGTTCAGTCCGAGCAGGTATGGAAGTTGCAAGTTCTGCCGCAAAAGATCTCAAGCGCGTCCATCTTGAACTTGGCGGCAAAGCACCTGTTGTAATTTTCGATGATGCCAACCTCGAAGCGGCCTGCGAGTGGATTGCTGTTGCTGGCTACTTCAATGCTGGTCAGGACTGCACTGCAGCTACTCGTGTTCTGGTTGAAGCGAGCGCGTATGACGATGTCGTCGCATTACTCAGTGAGCAAGCTAAGAACGTCATCAAGGTTGGTATGCCAGATGAAGATGTTCTCGTCGGCCCAGTGAATAACGCCAATCAACTTGCTCGAGTCAAAGGCTTCTTGGATCGCGTGCCTGCTCATGCTCGCGTTACGGCTGGTGGAACAGCAATTAATCGCCCAGGTTATTTCTGGAATCCAACTGTTGTTGCAGATCTCAAACAAGATGATGAGATGATTCAAAACGAAATCTTTGCCCCAGTTATTACGGTTCAGAAATTTACTGATGAAGCTGAAGCTGTTCGTCATGCCAATGGTGTGAAATATGGACTCGCCTCAAGCGTCTGGACTAAGGATCACGGACGTGCCATGCGCATGGCAAAGGCCTTTGATTTCGGATGTGTCTGGATCAATACCCATATTCCTATGGTTGCCGAGATGCCTCATGGTGGCTTTAAGCACTCTGGCCACGGCAAGGACCTCTCAGGTTATGGATTTGAGGAATACACGCGCATCAAACACGTCATGACAAATCTCAACGCCTGATAGATTTCCCCAAAATTAAAAAGACCCGACTCGAGAAAGTGAAACGATGAAGAAAGATCCACAATCACTATCACCTGAAGCGCGCGCAATTATTCGCGCCCAACTCACACGTCGCTCACTTCTTGTTGGTGCGGGTGCAATCGCTGGCGCCACAACTCTTGCTGCCTGTGGAACCGGCTCATCAGAAACCGGTGCTGAAGGCGTAGTCGACGTTAGCGACACAGAAAAGATTGTTCGCTGGGCAAACTGGCCTCTCTATTTGGATTACAACGAGGACACCAAGGAGTACCCAACTCTCAAAGCTTTTGAAAACGCCACGGGAATCACCGCTACCTATACCGAAGATATTGATGACAACAACACCTTCTACGGAAAAGTTCAGGGCCAGCTTGGTATCGGTTCCGATATCGGTTATGACGTTGTCACCCCAACCGACTGGATGGCAGCGCGTTGGATTGAATTGGGATACGCACAGAAACTTGATGCCGCAAATGTCCCCAACAAATCTAATATTCGCGCTCTTCTTAATGATGTTTCCTTTGACCCAGGCCGTAACTACTCATTGACCTGGCAGTCAGGCTTTGGTGGATTTGGTTGGAACACTCAGAAGATTCCTAAAGGTGTTCGCACCATGGAAGACCTTTTTGCACCCGCAAATAAGGGTCGCGTCATGGTTCTCTCCGAACTTCGCGACACCGTAGGAATCATCATGCAGTACCAAGGTGTCGATCCATCCGGTGATTTCACTGAAGACCAATATATGAATGCGATTGATTTCCTTAAAGGAAAGATTGCTGATGGATTTATCCGTCAAGTTAAGGGTAATTCCTATTCAGAGAGCCTCGTCAACGGCGATGCAGTTGCTGTTATTGGCTGGTCTGGCGATCTCTTCATCCTCAAATCTGAGAATGACGGCAAGTTCGACTTCGCAATCCCAGAATCTGGCGGAATGCTCTGGAGCGACAACATGCTCATTCCATCAACATCAACTCATAAGAAGAATGCTGAGTTGTTGATGAATCACTATTACGACCCAGCTGTTGCTGCTGAAGTTGCTGCCTACGTGAACTACATCTGCCCAGTCGAAGCAGCTCAGCCAGAACTCGAGAAGATTGATCCAGATCTTGCAGCGAGCCCTTACATATTCCCAGACGAAGCTACGTTGGCAAAGGTCAAAGTCTTCCGTTCTCTCACAGCTGATGAGAGCACGAAGTTCCAGACCGCATTCGACGAAGCTGTCGGCAACTAGGGGCTTGGTACGTAGCCGCTGATGGCGAACTCCAAAGTCTCGCAAGACACTGGCGACTTAGTACTCAATCGTGTCTCCAAGTTCTATGGGGATTTCTGCGCAGTTGATGATCTCTCGTTAACCGTTCCTGATGGTTCATTCTTTGCACTTCTTGGACCATCAGGATGTGGAAAAACCACAACACTTCGCATGATTGCTGGCCTTGAAGAGCCATCACAAGGCACTATCCATATTGGCGACACTGACATCACCACACAAAAACCATATCGCCGTAACGTCAATACCGTTTTCCAGAATTACGCTCTCTTTCCGCATCTCACAATCTTTGAAAACATCGCATTTGGACTTCGTCGTCGAGGACTCAAAGACGTCAAAACAGAAGTTGAAAATGCACTGAACCTTGTAGAACTCGGACACCTTGCGGAACGCAAACCAGGCCAACTATCGGGTGGCCAGCAACAACGCATCGCAGTTGCTCGTGCAATTGTTAACCGTCCTGAAGTTCTCTTGCTTGATGAACCCCTTGGCGCACTTGATCTCAAACTCCGTCGCCAGATGCAGATTGAACTCAAACGCATCCAGATGGAAGTGGGCATCACATTCATTCACGTGACCCATGATCAAGAAGAAGCAATGACGATGGCAGACACCATTGCTGTTATGAATCAGGGCAAGATCGAACAGATGGGTTCGGCAACAGATCTTTATGAGGCTCCTAAGACTGCATTCGTTGCAAACTTCCTCGGTCAGTGCAATCTCATCAAAGCAAAAGTTCAATCACGTACCGGCGGTAAAGCAGTTGTCACAGCAAAAGGATTAACCTTCGAAGTTCCACTATCGCGAGTTTCTACGGAGAATGACTCGGTACTTCTCGGCGTTCGTCCGGAAAAACTTCGCCTTGATGATAAAGGTGTTAATTCAATTAAAGAATGCGTCGTTACAGATCGCTCATTCGTGGGAACATCAACTCAATATTTGGTCCGCACTCCATGGGATCTTGAGCTCGTTGTATTTGAACAGAATGATGAAGGCCTTCATGATCTTCGCGTAGGGGATAAGGTCTCACTCGAATGGGATCCTGAACATACTTTCGCCCTCGATGGCGCACAAGATGTTAACGCTGGCGCAGATCTCGACGACGAGTAAGTAATGGCATTTCTCCACGGCGCGACTGCGACTCACTCAGGTCCAAAGAGTGGAATCAAATCGCGCTCCATTACTCCATATCTTCTGCTTGCACCGGGCCTGATCTGGCTCGTCACCTTCTTCATCATTCCGATTCTCTCTCTAGCAAGCACTTCAACCATGGTTCGCCCCGAAGGCGCTCAAGTTGGTACTTATGTTCAAGAGCTTCGTTTCCAAAACTATGTCGATGCATTTTTAGCTAACCAAGATCAGTACATTCGATCCTTCGTTTATGCCGGAATTGCAACCCTTCTTGCTCTTGCGATTGCTTACCCATTGGCTTACATGATCGCCTTTAAATCTGGAAAGTATCGCAACATACTTCTTGTTCTCGTTGTTGCTCCGTTCTTTACTTCTTTCTTGCTCCGCACTGTGGCATGGACCCAGATCTTGGGTGATGAAGGCCCGATTGTTTCTACCCTGAAGCTATTGCCATTCTTTGATGACACCCTTCGCCTCACAGCAACTCCCATTGCAGTCGTTTCTGGTCTGACCTATAACTTCTTACCGTTTATGACACTTCCGCTGTACGCCAGCTTAGAAAGAATTGATCCGCGCACTTTAGAAGCAGCCGGTGATCTTTATGCCAACGGTTTTACTACTTTCAGAAAAGTAACTGTTCCGCTATCAATGCCTGGCGTTGTTGCGGGAACACTTCTCACCTTTATCCCCGCCGCGGGTGATTACGTCAACGCAGCCTTACTTGGAAACCCAAGTACCAAGATGATTGGTAACGTCATCGAATCACGATTCTTCGCAGTCGTGGATTACCCAACCGCAGCAGCGCTCTCGTTTACCTTGATGGCCACCATTTTGATTCTTGTAACGCTCTACATACGTAGATCTGGAACGGATGAGTTGGTATGACAACCACAACTGCTCCTATGCCATCCCTGAACCATCGCGCTTCGCGTTGGTTCTCTCGCAATCTCATACGTATTTATGCCGCTCTCGCATTCATTTATCTCTTCATTCCGGTGGCTTACACCTTTGCCTTCTCCTTTAACGATGCCGGAAAGAGCAACTTGGTCTGGCAAGGCTTCACTCTCGATAATTGGAAGAATCCGTGCGGAGCACCTCAAGTCTGTCAGGCCGTTTCAAACTCACTTCAAATCGGAATTATCTCCACAGTCATCGCAACAGTCCTTGGCACCATGATCGCTTTTGCTCTCGGCCGCCACAAATTCCGTGGTCGCACCTCCACTAATCTCCTGATCTTCTTACCGATGGCAACTCCAGAAGTAGTTCTTGGTGCATCACTTCTTGCAATGTTCCTTAATCTTCGTATCAACCCTGGTTTTTGGACCATCGTTATTGCTCACGTCATGTTCTGTATTTCCTTCGTCGTTGTCACCGTGAAGGCTCGCATCGCTTCACTTGATCCTCGCCTAGAGCAAGCTGCGATGGATCTTTACGCTAACGAGCGCGACACATTTCGCTTTGTGACTCTGCCACTCGTGATGCCAGGTATTGCAGGTGCAGCGCTCTTAGCTTTTTCACTCTCTTTCGATGATTTCATCATCACAAACTTTAACTCTGGAGTTGAATCCACCTTCCCGAAGTTTGTGTATGTCTCAGCCGCACGCGGTATTCCCGCCCAAGCAAACGTCATTGGAAGTGCGATGTTCTTCATTGCGCTAATCATCGTCATTGTTGGCCAAGTCGTGAGCCGTCA
>DAOROE010000021.1:0-11823 GCA_035441345.1 Candidatus Nanopelagicaceae bacterium | reverse complement strand
TTATCCACAGGCTGTGGTCTAAACTTCGACTTTAGCCTTGAATCGACCCAAAAACACCCAAAAATTGAGGGTGCCTGTGGATAGAGGCGGAAAGTAAGCCCTCATCCTATGAAAAGCAAGGGGTTATCCACAAATTCTTTTCTAGAACCTGGTCAAACCAGCCCATTTTTCAAAATCGGGCTCTTGAGGCTACCGTTGCCCCCTGCTCTTGAGGCCCCCCTATCGAAGAACGCGATTGCCTTAAGACTTTGATCGCAGACTTGTTCTAAGGAGTACTCACAACATGAAGCGCACCTTCCAGCCGAACAATCGTCGGCGCGCGAAGAAGCATGGCTTCCGCGCTCGTATGGCAACTCGTGGTGGACGCGCAGTTCTCTCTGCTCGTCGCGCTAAGGGTCGCGCTCGTATCTCCGCATAAGTTCCACCACGCGGCGTGCTAGCAGCCATCAACCGCCTAACCTCACGCGAAGACTTCGCGCGCGTTACGCGTTCACCAATTAGATCCACCACTCAAACCCTCGTTGGTTATTTAACGAAAGAGCCTGCGCTCACATCTCCAAAAATTGGATTTGTTGTTTCACGCGCCATCGGCGGTTCAGTCACACGCCATCGCGTCACTCGCCAACTACGCCATGCATCAAAAAACTCTCTTCACATTCTTCCCCAGAGCTCGATGGTTGTTGTGAGAGCGACAAAGAAAGAACAAGATCCTCATAACGAGATCCCCCAACTTTTCTCGGCGTTAAATGCCAAGGCGGCGCGTTGATGAGAAAACTACTTCAACTCCCCATGTTGCCATTTTTAGGAGTTATCAAACTCTGGCAGAAATTTATTGCACCCGGTCTCGCGCCGCGTTGCAAGTACTACCCATCATGTTCACATTACACATATGAAGCAATTAAGAGATACAACATCATCGGAATTTTTCTTGGTGCTTGGCGCGTCATCCGTTGCAACCCATTTAGCCATGGGGGAGTCGACTATGTGCCAGAAACCTTGAAAATCAAGCGTTTTACGCTGATAAATCAGAGAACAGAAGGAGCGCGCTAGTGGGCTTTATTTTAGATCCTTTATATTGGATTGTTTCTGGAGTTATGGTTGTTATCCACCGCGCCCTATCACCTGTATTTGGTGAAGCAAGTGGTGTGACATGGTCACTCTCTATCGTCGGTCTCGTTATCTTAATTCGTACTCTGCTCATCCCACTTTTTGTTAAGCAGATCAAATCTCAACGCGCACTCACCGCGCTTTCCCCTGAGATGAAGAAGATTCAACAGAAATATAAAGATGATCGCCAGAAACAATCCGAAGAGTTAATGAAGCTTTATAAAGAACATAAGACCAATCCCATGGCTTCATGTTTTCCAATTTTGGCGCAAGCACCGATCTTCTTTGCGCTCTTCACAGTTCTTAATGGAATTGGAAAGAACCCACCACAAGCGCGCGGTACTCTCACTACGGAGTTGGCAGCGCAAGCAGCAAAAGCTGAATTTTTTGGCGCTCCGATTTCACAAACTTTCTTAGGTTCATCAAATGCGACGGTAAAGATTGTCACCGTACTTTTAATTGCGTTGATGTCGCTCACAACATTCACAACTCAACGTCAATTAATGGTCAAAGGAATGCCAAAACTTGATGCTTCAAACAACATGATGTTGCAGCAGCAGAAGATCATGTTGTATTTATTCCCAGTAATTTTCGCGGTCTCCGGAGTTAACTTTCCAATCGGTGTTTTGATCTACTGGTCGACCACAAACTTGTGGACCTGGGGCCAACAGTTCTACGTCATTAAAAGGAACCCAACCCCTGGCTCACCAGCCTGGGAGGAGCTCCAAGCCAAAAAAGCGAAAAAAGGCGGTACTGAGACCCCGAACGAGAACCCCACAGGTGGGATAGCGACCGAGGAGCCAAAACCAACCGGCCAGCGCGAGCAACCAAAGAAGAAAAAGAAGAAGCGAAAATAGGTTTAAAAGCCCCAAATCGGGGCAAAACGTACAGGAGATGAGATGACTGAAGAGAAAACCGCAGTTCAGCGCCTTGAAGAAGAAGGCGATATTGCAGCTGATTACCTAGAAGGCCTTCTTGATATCGCTGACCTCGATGGAGATATCGAGATTGGCGTTGAAAACGAGCGCGCCTCACTCGTGATCGAAGGTGGCGACCTCGCCCACCTCGTTGGTCGCGATGGCGAAGTCCTTGATGCGATTCAAGAACTCACCCGCCTTGCCGTTCAAACCTCAACCGGAGAGCGCTCTCGCCTCATGCTCGATATCGATGGCTACCGCCAAGATAAGAAGAGCGCCTTGGCCAAGCTCGCCGAAGAGACCGCCGAAGAGGTTAAATCAAGCGGGAAGCCAATCAAGCTTGCCCCCATGAACGCCTTTGAACGGAAGATCGTCCACGACACGATTCAAAAAATCGGCCTCACAAGCGAATCCGAAGGGGAAGACCCCGATCGCTGCGTTGTGGTGATGCCAGCCTGACCGTTTCACGTGAAACGCGGGCTCAACGCTACTTTCCTCAGAAGCAGCGCGAGGCCCTGGCTTATGCCGACCTTCTCGCCACCACCGCCATCGAACGTGGCTTGATTGGCCCGAAAGAAGGGGAGCGGATCTGGGAACGGCATATTGAAAACTGCATCCCCATCACGACCCTCTTACCTAACGCGGGCGCGAGCGTTGCCGATATCGGATCAGGTGCAGGGTTACCTGGAATCGTCATCGCCCTTGCCAAACCTGAGCTCAAAGTTACCTTGATTGAACCCCTTCAAAGAAGGGTCGAGTTCCTTCATGAAGTTATTGACTCCCTTGGCCTTTCCAATGTGGTCGTCATCCGCGCTAAATCCGAATCAATCAAAGGCTCCTACAACTACGTAGTTGCCCGCGCGGTTGCTCCACTTCCGCGCCTCATTGATACAACCTGGCATTTAGTTGCCAAAGGTGGCTCCCTTCTTGCTATGAAAGGGGAGTCAGCGGCAACAGAGATGGCTGAAAGCGACCTATCTAAGGCCTCCAAACACCTCCTCCATGAGATAAATCTTGATGACTTGCCGTTAGCACGCGTGGTTGAACTCGTTAAGGCTGGTTAACTATCCCGCGTGAGTGATTCACGTGAAACAAATCCGCCCCAAGGCGCCGCTCCTCGCCGAATTGTCGGCACCAAGCGCTTCCGTGAGGCGATGCCTAAACCCATCACCACCCGAATCTTCACCGTCGCCAACCAGAAAGGCGGGGTAGGCAAGACCACCTCCGCCGTCAATATCGGGGCAGCCCTAGCGATGGGGGGCCTTCGCACCCTCATTATCGATCTCGACCCTCAAGGCAATGCCAGCACCGCTTTTGGAATTTCCCGCGATGAAGTAAATGGAATGTATGAAGTCATCACAAAAGATCTTCCACTTGTTGATGCATCACTCAAAGTTCCTGGTTATCCGCATTTAGAAGTTGTTCCTGCAACACAATCACTTGCAAATGCAGAAGTTGAATTAGTTCCCATGGTTGCGCGCGAACTTCGTTTAAAGAAAGCGCTAACACATTATTTAAATGATGCAGCACAACGCGGCGAGAGATTTGATTATGTAATTATTGATTGCCCACCAAGTTTAGGTTTATTAACCATCAATGCACTTGTTGCAGCAGATGAGCTACTCATTCCAATTCAATGTGAATATTATTCGTTAGAAGGTTTAACACTTTTACTTCATACTGTTTCATTAATACAAGAACATCTCAATCAAAATATTAAATTATCAACTATTGTTTTAACGATGTATGACGGACGCACTCGACTTGCAAATGATGTTGCAGATGAAGTTCGCAAACATTACCCAGATCAATTAATTGATATTCCAATTCCACGCGCCGTTCGCGTTTCTGAAGCTCCATCATATGGACAGACTGTTATGACATATGACCCAAGTTCTAATGGCGCTGAAGCATATGGACTTGTTGC
Source organism: Candidatus Nanopelagicaceae bacterium (assembly GCA_035441345.1). GTDB lineage: Bacteria > Actinomycetota > Actinomycetes > Nanopelagicales > Nanopelagicaceae > MAG-120802. The sequence goes on along the minus strand of DAOROE010000021.1, from coordinate 7,872 downwards.
GCGCGAGATTGCACGTCGCGGTGCACCATCAATAACAAATACCAGTGAAGTTGGTGTCGGCTAATGACAGCGAAGAAAGGTGGACTTGGAAGAAATCTTGATTCGCTTATCCCCACACCCATCAAACTTTCTGGAACTTCACAACCCATCGCAGATCGCGGCGAAGTTCCACTTTCATCAATCTCACCTAATCCAAAACAACCACGTTCAGTCTTTGATAGCGATGCCCTCAATGAACTTGCAGCATCGATTAAAGAAATCGGAATCCTCCAACCTCCAGTAGTACGAAAAATAGGCGCCGATAAATATGAATTGATCATGGGAGAGCGGCGTTATCGCGCTGCAAAACTCGCCGGCCTCACCACAATCCCCGTCATCATCCGCGAGACAACAGATAACGAACTGCTCCGCGAAGCTCTTATTGAAAATATTCATCGCAGCAACCTCAACTCATTGGAAGAAGCAGCTGCCTACAACCAGATGCTCACCGATTTCGGATTTACTCATGATGATCTTGCAAGCAAACTTGGAAAGTCTCGTCCTGTCATCACTAACACTTTGCGTTTACTTAATCTCCCACCATCAGTTCAGAAAAGGTTAGCCGCCGGAACTTTAAGTGCGGGACACGCCCGCGCACTTCTTGGTTTAGCAAACCCCGAAGAGATGGAGCGCTTAGCAAATAAGATCATCAACGAAGGTTTAAGTGTTCGAGCCACCGAAGAACTCATCGCGCTCGGAAGCGCCGGAACAAAAGTGTCGGGTAAAAAATCTAAACCAAAGAGCGCTGGCAAGTATCAAGAACTTGTGGAGCGCTTAGAGGATGCGCTCGATACTCGAGTACATATCCAATCTGGTAAAAGCGGCGGAAAGATTCTTATCGAATATGCCGATGGCCAAGATCTCCAACGTATCGTCGGAGTAATTAGTTAATTTGGGGAATTCCCCGGCGTTCCATCTCTTGTTCCACAACTTTTCCTAGCGAAGCGATACCTTCTCGAATTCGCTCAGGCGTTGGATAACAGTAAGAAAGACGCATCGACCAACTTCCAAAACCATCTGCATAGAACGCAGTTCCTGGAACATAAGCAACCTTCGCAACAATCGCGCGCGGCATCATTGCTTTCGTATCAATCTCAGGTGGCAGCGTCACCCAAACATAAAAACCGCCTTGTGGTTTGGTCCACGTCGCAGCTTTTGGAAAATGCGCATCCAACGATTCGAGCATCGCATCACGACGCTCCTTATAAAGCTTGCAGAATGAGGCGATCTGGTCGCGCCAAGGCTGGTTAGCCAGATAGCTAGAGATTGCCATCTGGGAGAAGTTTGATGGACATAAAATCGAGGATTCAGAGGCGATAACTAACTTTTCGCGGAGCGCTTGAGGAACGAGCGCCCAACCAATGCGGAATCCAGGAACGATCGTCTTTGAAAATGATCCGAGATAGATGACATTCTCGGAATCTTGGGAGCGCATGGCATTGGGTGATGGGCGATCAAAGCCGAGCAAACCATACGGATTATCTTCAACAATAAAAATCTTCTCATTCCTACAAATATCAAGAATTTCAGTACGGCGATCTGCAGGCAGTAATACACCAGCAGGGTTTTGGTAATTTGGAATCAAATATAAGAACTTAATCTTCCGGCCCTGGTAGCGAAGAGTCTTGATCGCATCACGAAGCGCTTCTGGAATTAATCCATTTTCATCCATCGCAACATGAACCACATCAGCTTCATATTGGGAGAAAGTTCCAAGCGCACCGACATAGGAAGGCGCTTCTACTAAAACTACATCACCTGGATCGATAAAAATTCGTGAGATTAAATCAAGGGCTTGTTGGGATCCTGTAGTTACCAAAATATCGTTGGGATTAGCGCGAATTCCTTCCAACGCCATCACATCACAGATCTGTTCACGAAGTTGTGGATGGCCTTGACCACTTCCATATTGGAGAGCTTCTTGTCCGTGGTCACGAATCAGCTTTTCAACAATCCCGGCGAACATATCCATAGGTAGCGCTGTTAAATTCGGCATACCACCAGCAAGCGAAACGATTTCAGGGCGCGATGCCACCGCAAAGAGAGAGCGAATCTCACTTGGTTTCATATGAGCGGCGCGATGTGCGTAACGCTCGGTGAGATTTTCTGGCGCGTGAGTTCTAAAACGCTCTACATCGTCAGAAGTCATTGGGGAATTCTGCCATACGAGTTATCAAAGGCGGTGCAGGTTTTTAGCGACGAATTCCTGCTCTGCGGAGATCTTCAATGCGAAGCGTTCCAGTCTTTGCATCTTCTTCAGCTGATAAATATAGGCGCTGAATTGCAACGACAAGACCTTCAGCAATCACATCTCGGAAATGTGAATCTGCCAGCCTTGATGCATCTTTTGGATTCGTGCGATACCCAATCTCCAGAAGAACTGTTGGCGCTTTAGTCAGACGCAATAAGTCCCATGTCTTTGCTTGGGTGCGCGCATTGAGTAAGTCGGTTCGCGCAACTAATTCACGCTGCACAATCGTTGCAAACTTCTCACCGACGATGGAATGAATTCCGTGATGATCGCTGCCATAAAAGTAGGTCGACAACCCTTCAGCTTTATCGTTCTTATACTGATCAACGCTCAATGAAATAACAAGATCAGCATCAGTGCTATTAGCAAAAGCAATTCGCTCAGATTCTGATGGCTTTGTTGAACTATTTCGACTTAAGAAAACAGAGACTCCAAGGGCAATAAGACGACCTTCGATTTTCTGGGCGATATCAAAAGTTATTTCAGAGATATCGCTACGCGAACTTGGATCTAAAACTATTACTTTGTCAGCAAGTGCAGGCCCACGCTTTTCGCGAACCGCTTGATCACGGAGTTGTGTGGGAGCGCCTCCTGTGACGGTGCGCATCAAGCGCATTAAGGCAATAACAGTTCCAGGGCCACAAATTCCATCGATCTTTACACCAACCGATTTCTGAAAATCCTTTACTGCACCTTCAGTGGTGGCGCCATATATTCCATCGACGCGACCGGGATTAAATCCCATATCAATCAAACGACTTTGAAGAGTTGCGACATCGTCACCGCGCATATGTGGTGATTCAACCTTGAGTGAGCGATCCCCTAATTTCCATCGCGCTTCTTCGATGGCGGCGTGAGTGCCGATATCTATCTCGCCAGTAACGCTTAATCCGCGCTCTTGTTGAAATGCGCGGACGGCTTGGGAGACTTCCGGAGTAAATGTGTCGGTAGGTGATGCGATCAAACCAAGGCGATGCAAGGTGTTGGTAACAGCTGTTACAACATCCCCGCGATCGCCGGGCTTAATCATGGTTAATTAAATTACAAAAACTAGTTGATGTACTCAGAGAGCTCTTTGAGGAGCGCAGGCTTTGGACGTGCGCCGACAATGCTCTTTACAACTTGGCCGCCAACAAAGACATTCATGGTTGGGATCGAGTTGATTCCATACTTCATCGCGATGGAGCCTTCTTCATCGGTATTGAGTTTCACAATCTTGATCTTCTCGCCATGTTCATTGGAGATCTCTTCCAAGATTGGCCCAACTGCGCGGCAAGGTCCGCACCATTCCGCCCAGAAATCCACCAATACCGGTGTTGAGCTCTTCAATACGACATCTGCAAAGTTTGCTGCAGTTACTTTCTCGGTTGCCATCTCTTCTCCTCTATTTGTATCGCGAACTCTAGTGACCTTGTAAAAATCTCTCAGCATCGAGGGCAGCCTGGCAGCCCGATCCCGCAGCAGTAATCGCTTGTCGATAGGTGTGGTCCACCAAATCTCCGCAGGCGAATACGCCCGAGATATTGGTACGGGTGGAACGACCTTCTACTTCGACATATCCCTCGCTATTGGTGGTGATTTGGCCGCGAACGAGTTCGCTGCGAGGTAGATGGCCAATTGCAACAAAGAGCCCGGTGAAATCACGTGTTGATTCTTCGCCACTTACAGTGTTACGTAACTTCAAAGCTGTGACTTTATCTTCACCTAACACATCTATTACTTCGGTATTAAACAAGAATTCAATCTTGGGATTTGCTTTAGCGCGTTCTGCCATGATCTTTGAAGCACGTAACTCTTCGCGGCGATGAATTAATACAACTTTACTTGCAAACTTAGTTAGGAAGTTTGCCTCTTCCATCGCAGAATCACCGCCACCAACGACAGCAATTACCTGATCTCTAAAGAAGAATCCATCACATGTTGCACACCATGAAACGCCACGACCAGATAAACGCTTCTCATTTGTTAAACCAATTTCCTTATAGGCCGATCCCATTGCAAGAATGACAGCACGCGCTTTCAAAGTATTGCCAGAACCATCAACTAAAGTTTTTATCTCACCATCAAGTTTCATCTCAGTGATGTCGTCGGTGACTAATTGGGTTCCAAATCGGAGCGCTTGTTTACGCATCTGGTCCATCAAATCTGGGCCCATAATGCCGTGTTCAAAACCTGGGAAATTTTCTACCTCAGTTGTGTTCATTAAAGCGCCACCTGCGGTGACGGAACCTTCATACAAAACCGGGCTTAATTGAGCACGCGCTGCGTAAACACCTGCGGTGTAACCAGCTGGACCAGATCCAACAATGACGAGCTCGTGCACTTTGCTGTAATCAACGCTCACAAGCGCACCTTACCTTCGTAATAGAACTTTAATTGTCTGGCCCACTTCATCGATCTTCATGGCGCGCGCCACAATGAGATAGAGAAGTGAAGTAATAGCCAGAACACCAACCAGGTCGACGATATTCCCCTCCAGGCCCAACTCTTGCGCGGCGTATGCCACAAGCAGAACAGAGATTGTGGAGGCGAGTATCACTTTGAGATAGAAGAAGAGAAGTGCTCCAAGAGCTAACGCGCCCGTGTATTTCCGCAATAAGAAGTAGGTCACCACAATTCCACACCAATAACTCGCAGTAAAGGCAAGCGCTAGCCCCACGGTCACAGAGCGCGCCTCCATATTCGAGTAAGCGATCAACGAGAGCGTTACTGCAACGATGTTAATGACTAGATTTGAGATCACTTGATACTTAGTATTTTCAAAAGCATTTAAACCGCGGATAAATACAAGATTTATTGAGAGCGGAATCAACCCAAGAGCCATAGCAGAAAGAAGGCGTCCGATATAGATTGCGCTCTCTTCTGAGATTCCAAAGAAGATTGCTTCTGCAACTCGCTCTCCGAAAAGTAGAAAGAAAATCGAAGCAGGGACGGTAATAATTCCAACATAACGCAGCGCTGTGGCAAGAGCGCTCTTTAATTCATCTATCTTCTTATCAATCACAAAACTAGAGAGCCGCGGTAGTAACGCGGTGACAATAGATATTGTGACGATTGAATGTGGCAATAAGAGAATTAAGTACGCATTCGCGTAAGGGGTATAACCAACACCGTATGCAACTCCGGCAGCTTCAGCCGCGACTCCAGCGCGCGTTGCAAGGTTTACCGTAATAAGAAAACCAAGTTGTGAGATTAAAACAAAGAGGAACATCCAACTTGCTAAACGGAGCGCTTTATCAAGGCCTACCCCACGCCAATCAGTTCTAAAACGAAGCTTCAAACCTGTTGATTTCAAAGTAGGAATCAAAATCAACGCTTGCAGGGCGATACCAAGAGTGGTGCCAAGGCCCAAAGTCATAACTTGAGTATCGGTAATACTCTGAAGTGAGATTTCATCGACCACAGTTAAGAAGTAAGTAAAGAGTGCAATCACCAGAAGGTTATTGGCGATCGGCGCCCACATCATGGGACCGAACTTCTCCTTTGCATTGGCGACCTGGCCCAGTACCCCGAAAAGCCCATAGAAAAGGATCTGTGGGAGGCAGTACAAGGCAAATGCCACCGTTACATCACGAGAGCGGCCAGTAAATGATGGCGCATATAAAGAGATGAATAGTGGCGCTAAAACCATCGCAACCACAGTAATAAGGACGAGCGCGCTCATAAGAAGTGAGACAAGTCGACTTACATAAGCGCTACCACCATCGTTATCGCGGAACGATTTAACAATCTGTGGAACAAATACTGCAGATAAAGCTCCGCCAATAAGTAAGTTATAAAGAATGTTTGGCGTTGTATTTGCGACGTTGTAAGCATCGCCAAGAATTCCCGTTCCTAAAACAGCAACCAACAATAAATTTCTTGCCAATCCAGTAACACGAGAGATGATCGTTCCAAGTCCCATCAATGAAGAGGAGCGAATCAAGCGAGCATCATCGTCATTCATGCTGCTTCCTCCGCTTCACTCGTCGGACGCTCTGTATGACAGCTGCGAGTAAAAGAATTATCGCCATTCCGGTTGTAAACCAGGTTGTAATGGGCGATATAACCGCGAGTCGTAGCGGTATCCGCTCCATCTCACCAATAGCGCTCCCCTTTGGGGTGCGAAGTTGCAAGCGAAGTGCAGTATCTCCTGATGCAATAACTTGGATGGGAACTTTGATTTGAATCTGCGAGCGCGCGCCAACTGTAATTCGCGGCACTTGAGTCACAAGAACGCGACTGTTCGTAGTAGTGATATCTAAATCAACGCTCACTAACTGATCAAAGTCATTGATGATAGTGACAGGCAATTCATAATTTGAAGCGGTGATTGTGTAGTTACCTGTTGAGACGCGAAGCCGCCCATCAAAACGCTTTATCTCACTCTCATAACTGCGAGTGAGAGCTATAGCTCCATCTTTACTAAGTAGTGGGTTGAGAGTCTTAGCCAATCCGATTCTCAAACTTTCAACATCACTCGTCGTCACAATGCTATTAATTACCCGCATCGTCTTTCGAAGCGCCGTGTAGGAATTCTTTGCTACCAACGCTGGAGATTTAGTACTTGCTTGAGTGGTGCCAGGCGCGATGACGGGGCGACCAAGAATTTCCTCGAGGCGTAGAGCAGAAAGTTGGTTATAGAGCACTAACTCCCCTGGAGCGGTTTTCTGAAGATAAGAGAGCGAAGGGCCGCCATATGTCATGGTTACTACTCGATCATTGCGCGAGATAAATCGGAGCAAATTCAACCAATCAGCCGCAGCAGGAAATTCATCGACGCTGACTTCATTACCTTCTTCATCGAGATAAACATAACCATCACTGAGCGCAGAAATTTCTTCTAAAAGCGCTGGATCAATCAACCAACTCTTTGCGCCTCGATAACGCGCCGATAAAACTTTATCGAGCGCTCCACCGGAACTAATCGAGAGCGCTAATTCATTATTGAGAAATCTGCCATCAGCAAGTTGTGATGGAGTTTGCGTCAAAGTAATAAGAGTTTCGGCCCGCGCTGGGGTAAAGGGCGCCAGAACTAAACCGGTTAATAAGAGAATTACAACCCATGCCCGTTTCATGAGATCAAATCCTTGGAGCGCGCAATCAACTTCTTCTCATCGGGATATGCCAATTTCTCAACGATCTCCTCAAGTGGAAACCAACGCACATCATCAACTTCACTTACCTGGGGGGCAATCTTTCCGCCGGTCTCTTTAAATAAGAAGTGATGTACGGTCTTATGAATCCGCTTTCCACCAGCCATAAACCAGAAATCAATAACGCCAAGAGATTTATCAATCTGACTTTCAATACCAGTCTCTTCTTTTACTTCACGGACTGCAGCTTGTTCGGGAGTTTCGCCAGTTTCAATATGTCCTTTAGGAAGTGACCACAACAACCGTTCCCGCTTTGCATCTTTGGCATCAATACGGCCAATAAGTAATCCTTTTGTGCCTGAGCTATCGACAACTAAGCCGCCAGCGCTGACTTCATCCACTCTTTTGGCATAGGTTTTTTTCGGGCGATTTTGTGGTTGCGAATTCTTTGGGTGTGAGCGTTGTGAAGATTTAGAACGAGAGCGCCTGCGCTTCCGCTTCTTCTTA
>DAOROE010000020.1:0-11899 GCA_035441345.1 Candidatus Nanopelagicaceae bacterium | reverse complement strand
TACCGCGATGGGCGCGCTCGCTTTACGGTTGGCCAACTCTTCCAGGACATGAAAGCGCCACAGATATTGCACTCAAAACCACTCGGTCTGCGCTACGAGTCCTACCGCAATCCTTCCGCGAAACTCCTCAAATGAAGCAAGCCCGACTTCGATTTGGTAAAGCCTCCTAGAGGTAATGACGATGAAAATTGTTACCGTAGCAAATACATCCGGGGGAGTTGGTAAGACTACGACTGCCCATGCTCTCGCTGTCGCTTCAGTCGAATATGGCAAGAAAGTGTTGCTTATCGATGCTGATCCTGCAGCAAGTCTTACTTTTTGCTGCGGAATAGAAAATCCTCGCGTCAGTTCAATGGAGTTCTTAAATCGAGAGTTTTCACTTGATTCCGCGATTCTTAAAACAACAGAGCGCTTTAGTTTTCTGCCTTCCTCCACTCGACTCTCATCTCTGGATGTCGATGAAGCACTCGCTAAGGAGCCCTTGAAAGCAGCGCTAAAAGATTTTGATCTTGTAGTTGTCGACACCGCCACAGGACCCAATCGCCTGGCAACGTACTTCCTTGCCGTATCTGATCTCGTTGCGATTCCAACAACCACAGAAATATTAAGTGTACGAGGAGCGCTACACGCTAAGGACTTCGCGAATAGTTCGGGTTATCAAGGAGCTCTATATTTACTCTTAACCAATCAAGGTGCGCCAATAGATGCTGAGGTCGAGTCAGCACTGCAATCGAATTTCACCGTACTCGAGCCAACAATCCGTACTGATGCATTAGTTCCGCAATCTCAAGAAAGTGGATCTTCTGTGTTGACACGTCACCCTCAGAGCGGCGTTGCAGCTGACTATCGTGAAATAACCTATTCTTTATTGGAGTTGTTAGAACTTATTTAATTGCGCTGCGAGAAAATTAGGCGCCAGCAAATCCCACTCGACGCTCGGAGATGTCACCAATTTCAACGGAACCAATCTTGGAGGCAGGTACAACATATTGACGCCCACGCGTATCGGTAAGGACCAGTGGTTCGGAAGAAGTGAGAGCCTTCTTAATCATCGCCAATACCTCTTCACGATCTGCGCTGGTCTCGATGGTGAGTTCGCGGACTTGATCCGCAACTGAAATGCGTACTTCAGAGCGGGCGCTATCGGACTTTGCGGAATTAGATTTCTTCGTTGTCATATTCCTATCCTAAAGAGTTTGGGGAAAGCGCGCGATTTCAATTCTGAAGGGGGAATCCAGAAATCCCACGCCAAAGAAGGTTGGTAACAAGTGCTGCAGCCTTGGCACGATCTATCTTCCCGTCTTTCTCAAGCCAATGTCGCGCGGTTATCTGGGCGCAACCAATGAGTCCGATAGCAAGCATCATCGATTCCTCTTTTGGAAAACCAGTATCAAGTGAAATCACAGCGCTTACTGCGGCAGCGCAGTCATAAGTCATGCGATTAAGTCGCTCTCGAACTTGTGGTTCAACACTCATATCGCTTTCGAAGAGCAGTCGAAATGCTCCTGCTTCATCATCAATAAATCCAAAGTAGGCATCAACCGTAGCTTTAACACGATTCTTATTCTCTTTAGTAGAGGCAATCGCTTTTTGCAGATCAAAAACTAATGAATCGATGTGAAGATCCAATACCGCAAGATAAAGATCTAATTTAGAAGGAAAGTGTTGATACAAAACGGGCTTACTGACTCCCGCTCGATCAGCGATATCGTCCATTGAGGCTGCGTGATAACCCGAGACTGTGAAAACCTCAAGTGCGGCAGAGAGCAAAATTGCACGGCGCTCATCCCGTGGCAGACGCGCCCGATTATCTAACTTATCGTTGCTGCTCATCGGTAGCATCGTACGAGAAAGAGGCTGAAATAACGAGTACGCTCTGCAACTGATCATGACGCAACCACGATTACTTCTTGTTCACGCTCACCCCGATGACGAAACAATCAATAACGGTGTGACAATGGCGATGTACGCAGCGAAAGGATACAAAGTCACTCTCGTGACGTGTACACGTGGTGAAGAGGGTGAAGTTCTTGTCCCGGAGTTAGAACATCTCGCTAGTTCCCGCGAAGACAAGCTTGGACCGCATCGCGAAATCGAATTGCGAGATGCGATGGCAGCTTTGGGAATTGCAGATCACAGATTCCTTGGCGCGCCTCATAAGATGTGGCGCGATAGCGGAATGATGGGTTCTGAACCGAACAATCGTAAAGATAACTTCTGGAATGCAGATGTAGATGAAGCCGCTCAAACACTTGTCTCGGTCATCTTGGAAGTGAAACCACATGTGATGGTCACTTACGACGAAATTGGCGGATACGGACATCCAGATCACATTCAGGCGCACCGCGTCGCCATGCGGGCCGCAGAGCTAGCTCGTTCTCAAGGGTGGTCAATACAAAAAATCTATTGGAACACGATCCCCAAATCGATTATCGAACAAGGTATTGAAGCGATGAAAGGAACGGGTAATCAATTCTTCGGAGTTGATAAGGCAGAAGATTTCCCATTTGCCCAACCAGATGAACTTGTCACAACCGTTATTAACGGTGAAGATTTCGTCGAACAAAAAATGGCTGCTATGCGGGCTCATCCCACTCAAATTGCTGTCGATGGTCCATTTTTTGCGCTCTCTGACAACTTAGGTTTCAAAGTGTGGGGTTTAGAGTTCTATCGATTGGTTTACGGGGAGCTTGGACAAAAGAGAAATAGCGATGGACGTGAAATAGATTTATTTGATGGCGTGACTTTATGAAATTCATACTCTCAATAGTTTTTGGCGCTTTGGTTGGCGTCTCGGGAACTTTCTTACACAACGGCTACCGTCCGATTGGACTTCTCGTTTCGTTGGTCGCTTTAGCAATGGGTGCCCGATTGGTACGCAATATGTACTTATCTAAGTCCGCCAATTTCCTCTATGCCATCGCTTGGTTATTTGTGATTGTGCGGGCATCATCTCTCGGTAATGGGGGAGAGATTCTTATCGAGGCAAACCTGTACGGAAATCTTTTTGTCTTTGGCGGTCTTGGATTGTTGGCAATCTCGTTACTTCGCAAGAGTTGGCGCTAGTTTAAGCGAGCCTTCCAACTCCAACTCTGTCCGTCTGGGTTATCACGGACTTCGATTCCGAGCTCAAGCAATTGATCCCGCAGCACGTCACTTTCTGCAAAATCTCTTCGACTCCGCGCCAACTCGCGCTGGGCTAACAATTCCTCTGCCTGACTAGAGAGTTTGTTGACAGAACTCATCGAAAGTAGATTGAGACCAAAGAGGGTATCTACACTTTGGAAGATTGCCGCCTTTTCGCCGTCACCAAGTGAAGAATCTTTCTCAACATTCCTTAATTTGATCATGGCTCGAGGTGTATCTAAATCATCGCAGAAATCACGATAGATATCAGAGATGATGCTGTCGGCCTGAGTTGTTTTTAAGGCTTCGGCGCCCTTCCACACCTGATACTTCTCTCGCCACCGTTGGAGAGTTGTAAATGCGGCATTGATTGATTGCCATGAGAGGTCCATCTGACTTCGATAGCGATTCTCTAAGAAGCAGAATCGCACTGATAAGGGATCAATACCTTTAGCCACAACATCACTGAGCAATACAACATTGCCAGCGCTCTTGGACATCTTTCGACCTTCAAAGAGTAAATGTTCACCGTGCAGCCAGAGCGAGACGGCTTCACCACCAACTAATGGATTGGATTGCGCTCTCTCGTTTTCATGATGCGGAAAGCGAAGGTCAATTCCGCCAATGTGTAGATCAACATGTCCCGATAGATAGTGCAACGACATAGCAGAGCACTCGATATGCCATCCTGGAAATCCCGGACCCCATGGCGTCTTCCAAATCATCTCAGTGCGATGACCAGCCGCCTTCCAGAGCGCCCAATCTGCGTGGAATTTCTTTGCGCCATCTTCGCTGTATTCATAACGATGGCCAGGCTTCAACGCATCAAGTCGATTTCCACTTAGCTCGCCATAGCTTTCAAATTTCTCGGCAGAGAAGTAGACCGACCCATCTTCGCCGACATAAGCAAAACCTCGAGCAATGAGTTGGGAGATGTGTTCAATCATCATCTCAATACATTCACTAGCGCGAGGGTAAGCGTCAGCAGGAATAACATTCATTAACTTCAAATCCGCATGAAATTTCGCTTCATAATCTCGGGCAATCGCAAAGGGATCACGTTTCTCAATTCGAGATTGGGCGAGGATTTTGTCTTCCTCAAAGTCCTCACTCATATGTCCAACGTCAGTAATATTTTGAATCAGCTGTACACGCGATCCAGAAAACTCCAATGTGCGACGAACGAGGTCACTCAATAAAAAGGTGCGTAGATTTCCGACATGAGCGTCGCGATAGACGGTTGGCCCGCAACAGTAGATGCGAACGCTCACACCATCACTTGAGATTACGGGCTCAAGTCGGCGCTTTAAGGTGTCATAGATATGAAGATTTTCCATCTTGCCCATCTCGCGCTTCATACCTGCTTATTCTGTAGGATAGTCATAGCAAAAGTCAGTAAGCCTCAGCACATCTAGCTGAAATACTAGATTGTGAGCGCTTGAAGAAGAGCATTACAGTGACGAAAAGGAGAGTTGGACGTGACCTACGTTATCGCCCTTCCATGTGTTGATGTCAAAGACAAATCCTGTATTGAGGAATGTCCAGTCGATTGCATTTACGAAGGTGATCGCATGATGTACATCCAACCTGACGAGTGTGTTGATTGCGGAGCATGCGAGCCGGTCTGTCCTGTTGAAGCAATCTATTACGAAGATGATGTTCCTTCACAGTGGAATGAATACAAAGAAGTAAATGCAGAATTTTTTGATGAACTTGGTTCACCAGGTGGCGCAAGTAAAGTCGGTCCAGTCGCCAAGGATCATCCCAAGCTTCTTCAAATTCAGAAGAAGCCCGCAGCCGAGTAAGTAAGGAGTCTTTATAAAGCTCCCCGATTTTCCTTGGGATGCTCTTGCTCCATATGGAGACAGAGCGCGACTTCACCCGCAAGGAATCATCGATCTCTCACAAGGCACGCCCGTAGATCCCACTCCAGAATTCATTCAAAGCGCGCTCCGTGAGAATGCGAACTCTCCAAGTTATCCCGTGACGACCGGTTCTCCGGATTTGCGCGCAGCGCTCAAGAAATACTGCGTTGAGATTCTCGGCGCTCAAGGTGACTTTGATGTTCTGCCTACCATCGGCTCAAAAGAGATAGTTGGCCTCCTACCTTTCCTTCTAGGTACGAAGAAAATTGTGATCCCCGAGATTGCCTATCCCACCTACAAAGTCGGAGGAATTCTCGCCGGCGCTGAAGTGTTGGAAGTTGATATTGATGCAGCAACCTGGCCCCGAGATGGAATTGATCTAGCGTGGATTAACTCACCTTCAAACCCGACTGGGCGAGTTCATAGTGATTCAGAGTTGCTAGCGGCAATTGATTGGTCGAGAAAAGCTGGTGCAGTCTTGGCGAGCGATGAGTGTTACATATCCTTCCCAGATTCCAAGCAAGGGAGATCGGTTCTCTCTCTCACCTCTGGAGAGAATAAAAATATCCTGGCTGTTCACTCTCTATCAAAGCGTTCAAATATGGCGGGATATCGTGGTTCATTTATCGCAGGAGATTCATCGTTAGTTGCACAACTTCTTGAAGTCCGCAAACACATCGGAATGATGGTGCCGTTACCGATTCAAAAGGCGGTCACAGTTGCGCTCTCTGATGAATCCCATGTTCGCGAACAAGCCACTCGATACAAGAATCGTCGCAAAGTTCTGAGCGATGCTTTGGAGCCACTCGGTTTCACAATTGAATTTTCCGAAGCTGGTTTATATATCTGGTGTACCCGAGGTGAAGAAGATTGGAGCACAGTCCAGTGGTTTGCAGATCGCGGAGTGTTGGTTACTCCAGGCCGTTTCTATGGAGACAAAGGTGCGCGCTACGTCCGCATCGCACTCACTGCATCTGATGCAAAGATTGCCGAAGCAGTTTCGAGATTAGCGAGCTAAGTGATGGCGAGCCAGGCTCCAATAACGTCTACAACTAGATCTGCTATAACAAAAGCAATTCTTCTCGTTGGCGGCAAAGGTACCCGCTTAGCGCCACTCACTGATGCGACGCCAAAACCAATGTTAAAAGTGGCGGGAAAACCAGTAACAGAACATCAGATTGTGAAGGCCCGTGAAGCCGGCATCACACACTTAGTTTTAGCTACTTCATATCTCGCAGAAGTTTTCGAACCGTATTTCGGTGATGGCTCGCGTTTTGGAATTTCAATTACCTATGCCGTTGAAAAGGAACCACTTGGTACTGGTGGCGCCATTGCAAATGCTGCGGATCAATTAGAGATCTCCCATAACGAATCTATCCTCATCTTTAATGGCGATGTACTGAGTGGACATGATCTCAAAGCTCAGATTGCTCTGCACCAGAAACACAATGCTGATGTGACTCTCTATCTCACACGCGTGGAAGATCCGCGGGCTTACGGATGTGTGCCACTTAATTCCGAAGGAAGGGTCCTTGAGTTTTTGGAGAAGATGGAGAATCCGATAGCAGACACCATTAATGCCGGTTGCTACATTTTTAACAGCAGTGCTCTCGAAATGATTCCGCGTAACACTGTTGTGAGCGTTGAACGAGAGATATTTCCTGCGCTCTTGGATGAGGATTTTGATGTCTTTGGATATCACGATGGCAGGTATTGGATTGACATGGGAACTCCACAATCATTTGTGAGGGCATCTCGTGATTTAGTTATACAGCCAGAAATTTCTAGCGCCACGGTAATAACCGGAAAGGGATTTTTTGCGGACCACAATGCAACGATTGATCCCAGTGCCGTCGTTGGTGGGGGATCTGCGATTGCTCCTGGTGTAAAGATCGGCCCCAAGGCCATAGTGACGGGCTCGATCATTGGTGAGAATGTTGAGATCGGTGAAGGGGCAGAAGTCATTGATAGTTACATCGCAGCTGGCTTGAAAATTCCGCCTGCTTCATCGATTCAGGGGCAAATTCGCGCTATTTGAGAGATATCTCAAGTTTTTCGAGAAAAAATCTTGATTTTGAGCGAATTTTTTTTCACTAGCGACTTGACTCATGGGAATAACAAGCGTGTAATTCACCCATTAGGCCCAGCCACCCGATGCGGGCCACTGTCGTAGGAGATTTGCTAATGACTGATGCTCGACGAAATGAGCAGGCTTTCATTCCCGGTCCTAGTATCCAGTTGGGTAATGGTGAAATTGTTGAGCTTTCCTGGCAAGAACGAGCCCTCTGTGCCCAAACTGATCCAGAAGCATTCTTCCCTGAAAAAGGCGGTTCAACCCGTGAAGCCAAGCGCGTCTGTCTCTCCTGTGAGGTCAGACAAGAGTGTCTTGAATACGCTCTAGCCCATGATGAGCGCTTTGGCATCTGGGGTGGACTCTCCGAACGCGAACGCCGCAGACTCAAGCGCCGTCCAGCATAAATTCACTGATTCCAGATTTCATTTAGTTCTACCTGAAAGAACGAGGCGGTGAAATGCCGACTTCATCACAGCACTTTGTCACAGCCATCATCGTTTCTCATGATGGTGCGTTATGGCTTCCTGAAGTTGTCGCATCTCTTGCCAAACAAAAGCGCGAGATTGATCAAGTCATTGCAATCGATACTGGTTCGAGTGATAGCTCAGTAAAACTTCTTAAAAGCGCTGGTATTACAACATTAACTACAGATCGTGAAACTGGTTTTGGTGCAGCAGTAAAAGAAGCGCTGCAGAGTTCAAAACTCAAAAGCGCTCCCGAAGGAAAAACCGAATGGATCTGGCTGATTCATGACGATTGCGCGCCTGCTGCACATGCCCTTCAAGAACTTCTTGCTGCGGTTGAAGAACGACCAAGCGTTGCCATGGCGGGCCCAAAATTACGCGGCTGGCATGATCGAAACCATCTCCTTGAAGTTGGCGTAAGCATTGCTGGAAATGGTGCGCGATGGACGGGCCTTGAATATCGAGAACAAGATCAAGGTCAACATGACAATGTTGGTGAAGTTCTATCGGTCAGCACTGCAGGTGCCCTGATTCGTCGAGATGTCTTTGAAGAACTCGATGGCTTTGATCCAGAGCTTGCGCTTTTCCGTGATGATGTCGATTTTGGTTGGAGAGTTCATACTGCGGGTCACTCAGTCATCGTTGCGCCACGCGCAATCGCTTATCATGCTGAAGCCGCGTCTAATGAACGGCGGAGCGTAGATGTAAAGGGTGCGCTACTGCATCGCCCATTACTTCTTGATCGACGTCATGCAGCATATGTTCTCCTCGCAAACTCTTCGTGGTGGCTTGTTCCATTTATTGCTCTGCAATTACTTGGCGCATCAATCTTTCGCGCTATTGGATTTCTTTTAGCAAAACTTCCTGGTTATGCGCTCGATGAAATCGCAGCTGTTGCGCTTCTGATTCTGCAACCTCAGGATCTATTTCGGGCTCGCGGAAATCGGCGAAGACACCGCTTAGTTTCTTCGCGTGTGGTCGCCCGATTTGTGCCGCCTCGAGGATCACAACTTCAGCTTGCTCTGGAACGTACTGGAGCTGCAATCTCGAGATCGTGGCGAGCAACAGCCATCAATAAAGATTCTGGAACTAGTACCTCATCTGCTCTGGATCTTAATGATGAGGCTCTGGAAAATGCTGATATCGAACTTGTGAAAGCTCCTTCACCTATTACGTGGCTTGCGAAGCGACCAATATTGTCGATCTCTCTCTTCGTTACATTGATTGCACTTTTTGCCTCTCGAAATCGATTCGGACAACTCGTTGGCGGCGCCTTACCTGAAGCGCCATCGAGCGCTCTGGATTTGCTCCGCATGTATGCAGATTCTTGGCATACGGTCGGTTTGGGATCGAGCGCCAATGTTCCTCCATGGGTGGCGTTTATTGGGCTCTCCTCGCTCTTTACTGGAGCCAGCGCCTCCTTTTTCGTCACGGCGCTCTTTATCACCGCAGTACCTCTTGCAATGTGGGGCGCATATTTACTGGCGCGCAAATTCACCGGGCTTCATTTCTTAGCGCTGGGAGCGTCGTTGATTTATGCCTTCTCGCCCGTAACGCTCTCCGCCATCAATTCTGGGCGTTTAGGAACAGTCATTCTTATTGTTGTTGGTCCATGGTTAGTGCGCTCATTGTTTGGGTTAGAACAACTTGAGAATCTCAATTGGCGCAAGACATGGTGGTTGGCGCTATTGCTTACTATCGTGTGTGCGTTCTCGCCGCTGACATTTATGTCTATTGTGCTCTGGCAATTCATACTTGTTGTTTTTGATGTTGTGGCTTTCAACTCTGCGACAAATCCAGTTAATAAAGAAATCTTTGATAAGAGAAATGTTCGAAGAATTGCACTCATTGCAACGCCCATTGCAGTCTGCGCACCATGGTCTCTTGAATTCATTCTTCATCCATCAAGAATTCTCCTTGACCCTGGACTCAATCTTGCTGGCGGAGAAGTTCTATCAGTGATCTTGGGAAATCCTGGGGGAGTTGGTGCGCCCCCAATTTGGGTGCTTTCACCGATTCTCATCATTTCGATAATTGCGATCTTTGTCAGTAGAACCGCGCGCCTTGGAGAGGTTGCGCTCTTCTTTATTGCTTTCGCTGCTCTGCTCGGTTCTCGAGAAGTAGCTGGTCATGGAAAGTTTGAGCCAGAACAACTCTGGGTCGGAAGTTTGATGGTAATTCCAACTTTAACGGCGCTCGTTGCAGCTGTTCTTCTGGTTGATAACTATCTGCCAACGATGTCGCAATCTCACATCAATTACCGCCACATTCTTCTGGGCTTCACCAGCGTTGTCGCAACTTTCTCAGTACTTTTCTCTGCAGGATGGTGGATATCGACGGCCGATTCGGCACCACTCCAAGCAAAAACGAAATCCGCTCTACCAGCTTTCATCTCTGCAAATGCTCAGACCGATGATCGATTCAAAACTCTTGTCTTTAGGGTTGAGTCGGGACGCATCAATTACTTTGTAGCGCGTGACGGTGACCTAAAGCTGGGTGAGCCAGATGTAATGACTGGTTTAGCTCCCGTGGTCAATAAAGCAGTCGTTGATCTCATTTCAGGATCGGGTGTAGCAAGTAGTGCAGTCTTTGCAGAATTTGGAATTCGTTATGTCTTTATGGCGCGACCAATCAATGAAGAAGTTGTTCGCACCATTGATGGCGCTGGTGGTTTTACTCGAGCAGCCTCCACCAATGAAGGCATTTCATGGAAGGTTCCTGGCGCCCTTGGACACATTTCATTCCTGTCGCAAGATGGAACGTTTGCTGTTTTACCAAGTGGAGAAATCGGCGCACAAGGAACTCTGGCCAGCGCCGGAACAATTGTCATTACGGAAAAATTTGATAACCGCTGGAAGTTGTTGCTCAATGGAACATATGTAGAGCCAAAGGAAACGGAAAATGGCGTACCTAGGTTTATTGCGCCTGAGCCAGGTGAATTCGTTATCTTCCATGATGCGACTTCTCGGCGTGGGTGGATCTCACTTCAGATCATTGCTTTTGTATCTCTCATAGTTCTTGCTCTTCCAGCACGGCGTAGACGTAGTCAGATGCGAGAGGAGGAGTTGGCATGACAGATTCTCGTTCTACAACTCCCTTGCAACGCGCTAAAGAAACCAGAGCTGCTATTGCATTACTCATCTTCATACTCGTACTCCATGCGGCGCATCTTTTGCCTCAAACTTCATCGATTACCGAAGTTACCCAGTCTTATCCAGCAACGGCATGCCCAGGTCCGATTGGAGATGCAAAAGCAACTGCTCTCATTCCAAATAAGAAAATAGCAGTTAGAGATATCGATCGCCCTCAATCCGACTTGGTGAAGAACAATCAAGGCTCATATCTCATGGGACGCGGTGCGCTTCTCGTTGAAGGAAGTCCGGCAAACACTGTCGCGCTACAAACGCGGGCAAATAAATGGACCGCAGCAACAATCTGCACGGTAAGTGATCCTGTTGTCTGGTTTGTTGGGGGCACAGCAAACGTTACGAGTCAGTCGAAAATCATTCTCGTCAACAGTGGTTTGAGCGATGCCATCGTAGATATTACGAGCTATTCTGAAAACGGCGCTACACAACCAGTACCGGTCACAGTCAAGCCATCATCTGAAAAAGTTATCCGTGTTGATTCTCTTGACCCTGGATCAACTCGAATCGCCATGAGAGTTGAAACTAGAAGTGGGCGAGTGACAAGTTATCTCTTGGATGAGCGTGTCAAAGGTTTAAACAATGTGGGTGGAGACTTTGTCGCACCATCAAGCGCCGCAGCTCGTGAGTTAATAATTCCAGGTCTGCCGATCAAAATTGGAGATAACAGTAAAGTTGAACATTCCATTCGACTCATGACACCAGGAAAGATTGATGCAACAGCTAGCATCGAAGTTATATCTCCAGAGGGAGTTTTTATTCCTGTCGGGTTTAGCAATTTTCTGTTGAAGCCAGAAGAAGTTCGAGATATTAATCTCAGTGGTGTTAACCTAGGAAAGAAGACTTTCGCACTAAAGATTATTGCCTCAGAACCTATCGTTGCGTCGGTTTTCACAGAAGTAAAGAGAGGATCGCTCTCTGACTTCATGTGGAGCACGCCAGCAAAGAGCTTTGGAACTGTCTCTTTTAACTTATATGGGTTAGAACCTACTTTCTCTTTCGTGAGTGAGCGTATTCAGATTGATATCGCCTGGCGTGATAACCGGGGAAAGAGTGGTGTCAAGACCCTCATTGGCGAGGAGATCGTTAATTGGAAAGTTCCGGCCAATACTCGTTTGATTACAGTGACTAATAGGAGTGGCTCTGTAGGCGCTATGTCATGGGTTACCGCAGATGGCGTGACTCATCTCCCCATTACCTTGAGTACAAACCTTGAGAGCGCAA
>DAOROE010000019.1:0-12112 GCA_035441345.1 Candidatus Nanopelagicaceae bacterium | reverse complement strand
TTCTCTTCACGAGTGACTGATATCAGATGAGCAACGTCAGCAGAAGGTGAGCTTGCTAAGGCTCCTATTTTCTCCAGCACGCTTAACTCATAGATGAGTCGATTTCCAACAACCTTGAGCATGAAACTATCTAATCAAAGATTGGTCCAACGGTGCGACTTCTCTTAATCTCAAAAAATCCTGGATAGCTTGCAACTCCAACTACGCCATCCCACAACTTTCCAGCTTCTTCACCTTTAGGTGCAGGTGAAATTACCGGTCCGAAAAATGCTGCGCCACCAACCGAGATGATTGGTGTTCCAACATCATTGCCCACTAACGCAATTCCGCGCTCATGGCTCTCGATAATGACAGCATTAAGGCTCTCGTCATTCATTGCGGCAGCGAGCGCAGGATTCAATCCCACTTCATTTAAAGCTTCTTCAAAAAGTGGCGCACCGACTTCCATCTTCTTGAGATGAATCCGGGAAGAAATTGCGGTGTAAAGCGGCAAAGTAACGCCCGCACCCTTTTCTTTCTGGGCTGCGGCAATTACGCGAGTGCTCTGCCAAGAGCGAATGAGCCGGCTCTTGTAATCCTCGGGAAGTTCCTTATCGCGATTGAGATGCGCTAACGAAAACAGGTTCCATTTCACCGAGATATCGCGGACTTTTTCTACTTCGAGAATCCATCGTGAGGTCATCCAAGCCCATGGACATACCGGATCAAACCAAAACTCTGCTTCAGTCTTTGTCATGACTATGCCTTTCCAAATCGTCGGTCTCGTTCGGCGTAAATTTCAATTGCTTCCCAGAGAGTTTTGCGCGTTACATCTGGCCAGAGTACATCCATAAAGACCATCTCAGCATATGCTGACTGCCAGATTAGAAAATTAGAGGTGCGTTGCTCTCCAGAAGATCGTAAGAATAAATCAACATCACTCATCTTTGGTTCATCAAGATACTTTGCGAAAACTCTCTCATTGATATTTTCTAGCTTGACTCTTTTTCGCATTACATCTTTTGCAAGTGCTTGTGCTGCATCTGCAATTTCGGCACGTCCGCCGTAATTGACGCACATATTCAAGGTAAGAACCTTGTTCTTTGCCGTCATTTCTTCGGCAATCTCCAGCTCTTCAATCACGGATTTCCAGAGTCTTTGTGGTCGTCCTACCCACCGAACCCGCACGCCCATACGGTGCATCTCATCGCGTCGACGACGAATCACATCACGGTTAAACCCCATTAAGAATTTAACTTCATCAGGCGATCTACGCCAATTTTCTGTGGAAAATGCAAAGGCAGATAGCTCTTTTACGCCGATTTGTATGGCGCCTTCCACTACATCAAAGAGTGATTTTTCACCTTGTTCATGCCCTTTTGTTCGTGGCAAACCACGTTTCTTCGCCCAACGACCATTGCCATCCATAACGAGCGCTACATGGTGCGGAATCTTGTCGCGTGAGATCTTGGGAGGTTTCACGAAGTAACTCTTTCAACCATCGGAAGAGAACGCAAACCTCTCTCTAGATGCCATTGTAAATAAGCAGCAACTAATCCAGAAGCTTCGCGACGACTACGAATCTCACTTGCATCTGCGCTCTCCCAATCTCCCGTCAGCAGATCAGACATTAATTTAAGGGTCTCTGCTGAAGGAGTGGCTGACGCTGAAGGTTTACAGTTGATGCAGACAGAGCCGCCACCAACCAGTGAAAAGTACTTGTGAGGACCGGGCGCTTCACATCGTGAGCACACGGTCATGGATGGTGCATAGCCTGCGATAGAGAGCGAACGCAATAAGTATGCATCAAGAATGAGTGATGGATCATGGGATTCATGAGCGAGGGCTTTGAGCGCACTCGTCAACAGTAAAAATTGTTGAAGGGCTGGCTCCCCTTCGTTATTTGTAAAGCGCTCGGCTGCTTCCAAAATCGCCGATGCAATTGTCCACTTCTGGTAATCACTTGAGAGTGCATCACCAAAGTTTTCAATGCTCTCCACTTGAGTTACAACATCAAAAGTCTTACCAGTGTAAAGCTGGATATCGACATAACTACCAGGTTCTAATCGCGCACCAAACTTTGATTTGGTGCGACGAACACCTTTTGCAACGGCGCGAATTCGACCATGCTGGCGACTAATGAGCGTGACGATGCGATCTGCTTCCCCAAGCTTCTGGGTGCGGATGACAACGGCGTTATCGCGATACAAAGCCACAGGCACACGGTAGTCAAGGAAACTACCGAAGTGCGCGATTGACCGCTGAAATCACCGCTTTCAATGATGCTGTGGTGGTGGAAGGGTCAATTCCGACGCCCCAGAACGTACCGCCATTAATCGTGCACTCTAGATACGCCGCTGCGTTTGCATCGCCGCCGGCGCTCATGGCATGTTCGTAATAGTCAGCTACTTGAACATCGATTCCATGTGCCTGCATCACGCGACAGAAAGCAGAGATTGGTCCGTTTCCTTGTCCTTTGAGGGTAATTGGCTTTTTCGAATCGAGGAGATCAACACTTAACTCCACGCCTTTATCTTGTGTGCTGGTTTGTGTGAGTCCTGCAAATCTAAATCTTCCCCATTGATTCTCTTCAGCGGGTAAATACTCATCGACAAAAATCTTCCACATCTGTTCTGGAAATACTTCCCCGCCTTGATCATCAGTATGAGATTGAATTACTTGGCTAAATTCAATCTGCAATCTGCGCGGCAGATCGAGTTGATGTTCGGTCTTCATAATGTACGCAACGCCACCCTTACCCGATTGCGAGTTAACTCGGATAACAGCTTCGTAGGAGCGTCCAATATCTTTAGGGTCGATGGGAAGATAAGGAACTGCCCACGTGAAATCATCTACTTCTTTTCCGGCAGCCTTCGCATCTTTCTCTAGATGCTCAAAGCCCTTCTTGATCGCATCTTGGTGCGAACCACTAAAGGCTGTGAATACCAAGTCACCACCATATGGGTGACGTTCTGGGACTCGGAGTTGGTTTGCATATTCCACCGTGCGACGGATTTCTGGGATATCACTGAAATCAATCATCGGATCAATTCCATGGCTTAATAGATTAAGTCCGAGCGTTACTAAGCAGACATTTCCAGTTCGCTCGCCATTTCCAAAGAGCGTTCCTTCGATGCGATCTGCGCCGGCGAGATATCCAAGTTCTGCCGCTGCAACTCCCGTTCCACGATCGTTATGGGGATGAAGGCTGAGAACGATGCCTTCGCGATACTTCAAATTGCGATGCATCCACTCGATGGAATCTGCATAAACATTGGGCGTTGCCATCTCCACCGTCGCAGGAAGGTTGATGATGGTCTTCCATTCAGGGCTCGGTTGCCAGACATCATTGACTGCATTACACACCTCAAGAGCAAATTCGAGCTCTGTGCCCGTGTAGGACTCAGGTGAATACTCAAACGAGATCTTGGTGCCTGGAATCGTAGAAACCAACTCTTTAC
This sequence comes from Candidatus Nanopelagicaceae bacterium, assembly GCA_035441345.1. GTDB lineage: Bacteria > Actinomycetota > Actinomycetes > Nanopelagicales > Nanopelagicaceae > MAG-120802. Next base: position 8,672 of record DAOROE010000019.1, on the reverse strand, counting down.
ATAACTTGGCGCCATCAACTGCAATCTTCTTAATGCCCTCTTTATCCAAACCAAAGACCACGCGACGTTGGAGAGTTGATGTGGAGTTGTAAAGGTGTACGACTGCTTGCTTTGCACCGACAAGGGATTCATATGTGCGACGGATCAAATTTTCGCGAGCTTGTGTCAATACTTGAATCGTCACATCATCTGGGATCAAGCCATCGTCGATAATCTTGCGGACAAAATCAAAATCAGTCTGGCTGGCGCTAGGAAATCCAACTTCAATCTCCTTGTAACCCATCTTGACTAAGAGATTAAACATCGCGAGTTTACGTGGCACATCCATCGGATCAATAAGCGCTTGATTTCCATCGCGCAGATCGACAGAACACCATTGTGGGGCCTTCGTCATCTGCTTGGTGGGCCAGGTGCGATCATTTAAAACAACAGGTACAAATGATGAATAACGATGCTTCGGCATCCCTGAACTTTGTTGTTGAGGAAAATTCACTTTTCTTAACTCCTTCATTAATTGGATTTGGCGACCGTTTTTTAACCGGTGCGGTCAAACCCCGCGGCGAGGAGACCGGTTAATTGGCCTCGCCACGGCAGCGAAGAAGGAGCGCTCCAAGTAGAGCGGTGAGTGTGAGTAATTCGCTGCGGAACATAGGTGAAGGTTATCGGGCGCCTTAGAGCACTGGCAAATATCGATCGAGCTCATAGGCGGTGACTTGCTTGCGGTATTCCTGCCACTCCGCACGCTTATTACGAAGGAAGTACTCGAAGACATGTTCGCCAAGAGTCTCTCGAACTAACTCGCTTTTCTCCATCGCGCTAATAGCTTCATTCAGATTTGCAGGCAGAGACGCCGGATCGGCCACCTTCTCTAATGCGTAATTCTCCTCAACGCCCTTAAGGCCCGCAGCAATCGTGACTGCAAATGCCAGATAAGGATTACATGCTGAATCTGGAGCTCTAAATTCAATGCGAGTGGAGTTCTCTTTCTTAGGCTTGTACATCGGGATTCGAATCATCGCATCACGATTCTCTTTACCCCACGAAATCTTTGCGGGAGCTTCTCCCCCACCGTGAAGTCGCTTATATGAATTTACCCATTGATTAGTGACGGCAATAAATTCTGGCGCGTGCTTGATGATTCCTGCGATAAATGAACGACCAACGCTGGAAAGTTGTTCTTCTTTACCTTCTTCATAGAAAGCATTCTTCTCCCCTTTAAATAGAGAGAAGTGGGTATGCATTCCGGAACCAGGATGCTCAGTAAATGGCTTTGGCATAAAGGAGGCATGGAAACCTTGATCCAAAGCAACTTCCTTAATGATGTGGCGGAATGTCATGATGTTATCTGCTGTGCTCAGAGCATCGGCGTAACGCAAATCGATCTCTTGTTGGCCAGGTGCGCCTTCATGATGGCTGAATTCAACTGATACGCCCATTGCTTCTAGCAGCGTAATAGCCTGACGACGGAAATCATGACCAACTGCAGTTGGAGTGTGATCAAAATATCCACCTGAATCAACCGGCGTTGGCTTTACACCAGCAACAGGCGCTTCCTTAAATAGGAAGAATTCAATTTCAGGATGTGTGTAACAAGTAAAACCAAGTTTCGCTGCCTTATCGAGAGTCCGTTTTAGAACATTACGGGGATCGACTGGTGATGGAGTTCCATCAGGCAGGCTTATGTCGCAGAAGATTCGAGCAGCACCGGGCTTCTCAGTGCGCCACGGCAAGATAGAAAATGTTGAAGGATCTGGTTTTACCAACATATCTGATTCGGTGCCGCGCGCAAATCCTTCAATCGCCGAACCATCAAATCCAATTCCTTCTGCAAATGCATTTTCTAGTTCAGGGGGCGCAATTGCAACGGACTTTAGAAAGCCCAGAACATCGGTAAACCAGAGTCGGATGAAGCGGATATCGCGCTCTTCAAGAGTGCGAAGAACGAACTCTTGTTGCTTTGCAACATCGGCCGCATCTGCGGATGGGGAAATCATGGGCGAGATTTTGCCCTGCCTTGATTACAGCAATGTTACGAAAACTCAAAGCCTGGACGCTTAAATCACGAACTGTTCTGAGGCATCAACATCAGTACGAGCTGGAACATCACGCGTCACAACAGAATTGGCGCTGATGCGAGCCCCTGTGCCCACGGAGACATTTCCCAGAACTCTCGCACCAGCTCCAATAATTACGTTATCGCCGATAGTTGGATGCCGTTTCCCATTCTCGAAAGTACGAGCACCCAACGTGACATCGTGATAAATCATCACGTCATCACCAACCACCGTTGTTTCGCCAATAACAACGCCCATTCCATGATCGATAAAGAATCGTCGGCCAATTCTTGCGCCAGGATGGATCTCGACACCGGTTGCAGTTCGAACCCAGTTCGCATAAAGGCGCGCTAACAATTTCAATCGACGTCGCCACAAAAAGTGTGCGATGCGATATCCCCAGATCGCGTGTACGCCTGGGTAAGTCAACGCGACTTCGAGTCGACTGCGCGCAGCGGGATCGCGCCGCAACGCAGTGTCGATGTCTTCAATGATGCGCGAGAACACTTAAGCATCCATCAAATCTTGGTAAAGAATCGTTGAGAGATATCTTTCGCCAAACGAGGGGATGATTACCACGATGTTCTTGCCATCAAATTCATTTCGCTGTGCAACTTGTGCTGCGGCCCAGAGCGCAGCTCCCGATGAGATTCCAGCCAAGATGCCTTCTTCAGCGGCAGCGCGACGGGCATACTTCACAGCGTCATCTGCAGTCACATCAATTACTTCGTCATAGACCTCGCGATCCAAAATTGGTGGAATGAAATTAGGTCCAATACCTTGGATCGGATGTCCACCAGGCTTGCCACCATTGAGAATCGGAGACGCTGCAGGCTCGACGGCAAAAATCTTTACATCCGACTTTCGAGATTTCAAAACTTGGCCAATACCAGTGATAGTTCCGCCAGTTCCGATTCCCGCAACAACTGCATCAACCTTTCCATCGGTATCTCGCCAAATCTCTTCTGCCGTTGTTTTGCGGTGAATCTCGGGGTTGGCTTCATTCTCAAATTGGCGGACCAAAACTGCGCCATTCGCACCTAGCTCTTCAGCTTTTGCAACGGCGCCTTTCATTCCTTCGGTTGCGGGGGTAAGAACCAACTCGGCGCCAAATGCGCGAAGTAGCGCACGACGTTCTTTTGACATCGATTCAGGCATCGTCAGAATCGTTTTGTAGCCACGAGCTGCGCCCACCATGGCAAGTGCAATTCCAGTGTTTCCTGAGGTCGCTTCCACGATGGTGCCGCCTGGCTTGAGCTGGCCACTCTTCTCCGCCGCATCAACCATCGCGATGCCGATGCGATCCTTGACGGTGCTGGTGGGGTTATAAAACTCAAGCTTGGCGAAGACTCGTGCCTTTGCCCCATCAGTAATTCGGTTGAGTTGAACCAGCGGGGTGTTTCCAAAAACTTCCGTGATGTCCTTGTAAACCTTCACAACAAACTCCTTCGTAATCTATGAATAAATTGAAATTAAGTGTTTTGGGATAGGGAAAACGCGCTATAAAAAAGACATATGCTGAATAAAACTTCAGCGAATTTAGTTACAGCAGCCGCTTGAATTTGCGCGGCCGAAATCGATAACGCGACGTTGAGTGAAGAACCAGATGCGCATCGAAATCATGGGGAGAATTTTATTAAAACTTGAGAAATACGCTAATTGCGAATTACTTGCAGATTAAAGCCTTTAGCGCTCTTTCCAACGTGAGGTCATTGGGAGGCGACGGTCTTTACCAAATGCAATGGCAGAGACCTTCGTTCCTGGTGGATATTGACGGCGTTTATATTCAGCGCGATCCACCATTGTGATGACGCGATCGACGAGAGATTTCTCAAAGCCCGCTTTGATGATCTCAGCGGCATCGCCATTTTTCTCAACATAGATATCAAGTAATCGATCCAAGAGTTGGTAATCAGGTAAGGAATCAGTGTCTTTTTGACCCGGGCGAAGTTCGGCGCTCGGTTCTTTTGTGATCGAGTTCTCCGGAATCGGCGCGACTTCTCCGCGAGATTTCGCAGCCTCATTGCGCCATTTCGCCAGGCGCCAGACATCTACTTTGAAAATATCTTTAATCGGCGCAAAGCCCCCGACCGCATCCCCATAAAGCGTCGAATACCCCACCGCTAACTCGGACTTATTGCCGGTAGCAAGAATGAGATGTCCCTCTTGATTTGATAGACCCATCAACAAGGATCCACGAACTCGAGCTTGAACATTCTCCTCGGCTACACCCGTCAACTTTGTGGCCGCCACAAAACTTTGGACGACAGGTTCAATTTCAATAACGCGGTAATCAATCCCAAGGTTGGTGGCCAACTCCTTGGCATCACTCAAGGAATGTGCGGAGGAGTACTTGCTCGGCAAAGAGACGCCATAGACATTTTCTTTTCCGACGGCATCAACGGCCAACGTTGCAACAAGCGCTGAATCAATTCCGCCCGACAATCCAAGTGCGACGCTCTTAAAGCCGTTTTTGCGGACATAATCTCCAAGGCCCATGACCAGCGCCGACCAGACTTCTTCTTCATCACTTAATCGAGGCGCAATCTCGGAAATGTTGGCGGTTTTATTCAATGGGGCAGCGTCACTGATGAGAACATCGGGTTGCGAACTATTCATTACTACCGGAACATCGACGACATCAAGGGAGCTCTTAAATTGCACGGAACGAGCCAGCAACTTCTGATCGATTCCAACGGCAAGTGAATCGCCATCAAAAACTAAGTCATCTTGAGCGCCGGTCATATTGACGTAAATCATGGGAGCGCCAATTTGAACAACTCGACGTTGAACCAGAGCTAGCCGCACATCATCTTTATTGCGCTCATAAGGGCTGCCGTTCGGGACAAGAACTATTCCTGGAGTTCGTTTTGCTAGTTCGGCCACAGGACCTTGGTCCTGCCAGATGTCCTCACAAATGACAACGGCAATATCAACGCCGCGATAGCGCGCAACCAGAGTTCCCTTGCCTTGTCCGAAATTTCTAAATTCATCAAAGACGCCATAGTTAGGCAAGTGGTGCTTGATGTATTTCGCTTTGATCTCTCCCCCATGAATCAAGGCCACAGCATTGTGGGGCTTATCTTTTTCATCGAGATAGCCGACTACGACGAGAACATCACCTGCGCCGATCTCGTTGATTTCTTTGGCAAGAAGTTGCACTCGATCGATGGAGGCTTTGCGAAAAGCAGGTCGTAGCGCGAGATCCTCTACCGGATAACCCGTCAGAACCATCTCGGGGAAAAGAACGACATCAACCTCGCTCTTCAAGGATTCAGCGACCGCCTCTTTAATCAGCGCAGCATTGCCTTCGATATCGCCAACCACAGGATTGACCTGGGCCATTGCGATTCGCAAGGTGGTTACTGCGTCTGTAGGCACAGTTCAAGAGTACCGATAGACTCGCGCCACACATCCCGGGGACCAGCTACTGGCTTCGAGGAAAGGAAAAGATGGCTCGCTTTACTATCGCAGATCTTGCTGCCTGGAAGAAGGCTGGCAAGAAATGGTCGATGCTCACTTCCTACGACGCAGTCACCGCTTCTGTCTTTGATGAAGCTGGCGTTCCTGTCCTACTTGTTGGCGATAGCGCAGGCAACAATTTCCTTGGCGAGGAGAACACCATCCCCGTCACAGTAGATGAGCTAATTCCGCTGGTTCGAGCCGTAGTCCGAGGCTCCCAGAAAGCACTTGTTATCGCTGATCTCCCCTTTGGTTCATATGAAGTTTCACCCGAGCAAGCCCTCCAAACCGGAATCCGCTTCCTCAAAGAATCTAAAGCTCATGTCGTCAAACTTGAAGGCGGAGTTCGCGTTGTCGAACAGATCAAGACGCTTGTTAAAAATGGTATTCCGGTTATCGGCCATCTCGGAATGACCCCACAATCAGTCAACGCTTTTGGCGGCTTCAAAGTTCAAGGACGCAACGAATCGGGAGATGCGATTTTCAATGATGCGTTAGCCCTTCAAGAGGCCGGTTGCTGCGCCATCGTCTTAGAACTCGTGCCCGCAGAACTCGCAGAAAGAATTACTAGCGCGTTATCAATCCCCACTATCGGAATTGGCGCTGGCCCCAATTGCGATGCCCAAGTCTTGGTCTGGACCGACCTGATGGGCTTGACCCCCAAACCTCCGAAATTCGCTCGAGCCTATAAAGACCTTCGTACCGAAATGATTGCTGGGGTTCGCAGCTGGATGGCTGATGTTGAAAACGGAGCCTTTCCAACTGAGGCCGAAACTTTTCACTAATAACTCTTTCTCTTGCGGTATCGAATGAGGGCACCACTCCTAAACTAAGACGTGCGCAAATACGCAATTGATCTAACGCCCCTCAAGAAGTATCGCGACTTCCGACTTCTCTGGAGCGCAGGCCTCTTCTCCTACTTCGGCTCGATGATCACTTTTGTGGCACTGCCCTTCCAGGTAAAAGAGCTCACCAACTCTTATTGGGCGGTAGGACTTATCGGCGCTGTAGAAATAATTCCGCTGACCATCTTCGGTCTCTATGGCGGAGTCCTTGCCGACTACGTCGATCGCAAGAAGATGATCTGGTTAACGGAGTTTGGCACTCTTGTTGCAACGGCCATTCTCTTTATTAATTCACTTCGCGAAAAACCTAGCGTCATTCTGCTCTTCGTCATAGCAGCGATTTTCGCTGCCCTGAGTGGACTTAAGCGCCCTAGCCAAGATGCGATTTTGCCGCGCCTGGTCAACCATGATGATCTACCAAGTGCCAGCGCACTTATGAGTTTGCGTTGGCAATTCGGCGGCATTGTCGGACCTTCCGCCGGCGGAATCATCATCGCTAGTTATGGCGCAGGTATGGGTTACTTCGTTGATTGCTGCACTTTCATAATTTCACTCGCACTTTTGTGGCGAGTTCGTAGCGTTCCACCCATTGGCAAGACCACACCTCCATCGGTTGCAGCGTTGATGGAAGGAATTCGCTATGCCTACAATCGCAAAGATCTTCTCGGTACCTATGTCGTTGATTTAGCCGCCATGTTCTTTGCTATGCCGATGGCCCTCTTTCCATTTTGGGCCGATGCGATTGGCGCTCCTTATGCCCTCGGATTTTTCTACTCCTCAATAACCATCGGCGCGGTCCTCGTGACTCTCATGAGCGGCTGGATGCGCAACTACCCGCACCATGGACGGGCCGTTGTAATCGGCGCTTTGGGCTGGGGTGTTGCAATTGTGGTGGCCGGATCGACCGATTCGCTCACCATGGTGATCGCATCGCTCATCATTGCTGGCGCCTTCGATCAAGTCAGCGCGCTCTTTCGAGGTTTCATCTGGAATCAATCAATCCCTGATGAATTGCGCGGTCGACTCGCTGGAATTGAAATGCTCTCGTATCTACTTGGACCTTTAGGTGGCCAAGCACGCGCCGGAGGAATGGCGGCCATGACATCGCTTCGTACCTCGATTGTTGGTGGGGGTCTGCTCTGTATTGGCTTCGTTGCTGCGATTACTGCGATCATGCCCAAGTTCCGTAACTACGACGTCCGGACCAATGAATTTGCCGTCGAGCAGGCCAAAATTCGCAAAAATCGGGAAAATTTATAAAAAATTTTTTTATTACCCTTGAGTAACGAAGCCACTTAAAAATCACCTAGAAAAGCGAAAATAGCGAAAAATCCAGTTTTTACGCGTAAAAATCGGCAAAAATCGACCCCGAAAAAGTTCAAAAGCACACTTTTTTCAAAAAATGAATTGCGACACGCAGGCCTGTTTTTTTCACAAAATAGTGGAAAGTTTTCCTAATTACTGTCACGATTTGCCTTGAACAGGTTCGGTGACGGATCGAACCATTCTGAAAGGAAATCTACGTGGCTGCAAAGCGTCGTAAGAAAGCTGCTGCTAAGGCAGCACCAAAGCGTCGTCGTAAGAAGGCTGCAGCGAAGGCTGCTCCAAAGCGTCGTCGTAAGAAAGCTGCATCCAAGAAGGCTGCTGCTCCAAAGAAGCGTCGTCGTAAGAAAGCTGCTGCTAAGGCTGCTCCTAAGCGTCGTCGTCGTAAGAAGGCTGCTAAGTAAGCTAGCGCCAGAATTACAGATAAAGCCCGGCTGCATATGCGCCGGGCTTTTCTCTTATTTAAAACCTCAATATCTACTTTTCTCGGCTCTCCTCTACGAACTGCTTTCTAAGCTCCTCAGTTACATGCCCAAAAATTCCAGCCAAGGCCTCTTGCTCCTTTACCGATAGCTGGTCGATCAATCTCAAGCGGACGCTCTCCACGTGGCTCGGGGCTGCAGAGACGATTGCTTTGAAACCTTTATCTGTCATGACCGCCCAATAACCACGGCGATCTTCAGCGCACTCTTCGCGGCGCACCCATCCCGCTTTCTCCATTACTTTCATCCGATGCGATAACCGCGACTTGGAGAGCATGGCTAATTCAGCTAATTCGCTCATCCTCATCCGACGACCGGGGGCATCTGAAAGTTGGGCCATCACTTCATAGTCGGCCATTGTTAAATCATGGCCATCGAGATCGGCATCAAGAGCTTCAAGTAATCGGCGCGAGGCAATGATGTAAGCGCGCCAAGCCTTCATTTCACGCGGGTTTAACCAGCGTGGGGCGCTCTTTTTTGCCATACCTCAAAGAGTACGCCAAAAA
>DAOROE010000018.1:0-12345 GCA_035441345.1 Candidatus Nanopelagicaceae bacterium | reverse complement strand
CTGAAGAAATTCCACTCCTTTGCTCTCAATTTGGGCCCTATGGGTCTTGATCCCTTTAAGCGCGAGATGGCGCTTTGGGATGGAAATTAGATAAACTCGCCCTGTTGTTTCCGGGGTCGGTGTAATTCCGAACCGGCAGTCACAGTCTGCGACCCGTTTGCATCCAGCTAACGGTGGACTTGGTGAAATTCCAAGACCGACGGTTAAAGTCCGGATGAGAGGGAACACGCTCGCTAGATCTATCTGGCTTCTTGCTGGCGTTTGCCTGCATACGTTGATTTCTGACGTAGCCACGTAGTTCTGCGTCTCCTTCTTTTCGCCCCGGAGTTACTCGAACCGGAAGGCGACATGATGACTGCAGACTCATCTCGTACGTTGGTATTGCAACGTGCAATGCTGCGCGCCAACAAACTTTCCGAAGCAGGTTTGGGCTTGACCGCGCCAAATCCAATAGTGGGCGCAGTAATTCTTGATGCCAACGGCCAAGAAATTGCCTCAGGTTTTCATTCTGGCGGCGATCACGCCGAAGTTGTTGCAATAAAAGATGCAAAGTTACGAGGCTGCACAGATTTTTCACAGTGCACATTGGTGGTAACTCTTGAACCTTGCAATCACCAAGGCAAAACCGGACCTTGTTCCGAGGCCATTATTCATGCAGGTTTTAAGAGCGTTGCATTTGCCGTCAGTGATCCCAATCCCGTTGCACAAGGTGGCGCCGCTACATTACGTAGCGCAGGGATAGATGTAGCTGAAGGAATTGAAGAAGAAGTAGTTGCATTCACTAATCGGGCATGGCTAAAGAAGATCAAGAGTGGAAGACCTTGGATCATCACAAAGATTGCTGCGACGCTTGATGGAATGATTGCGGCATCTGATGGGACCTCACAGTGGATCACTTCAGACAATGCACGCCGCGATGTTGCGGTATTGAGAAATCAATCGGATGCGATTGTCACAACAACAGCGACAGTACTCGCGGATAACCCCGATTTAACACCGCGATTTGAGAATGGAAATAATCCTTCGGGGCGAGTAAAGAATCCAGTTCGCGTTGTGATGGGAGAGCGCGCCGTACCTGCAGAGTTTGCGGTCCATAACGATAAGGCTGAGACTCGATTTATTAATGCCCACGATTTCACATCACTTCTAGATATGGCTCAGCACTCAGGATGGAACCAGATCATGATTGAGGCTGGATCTACCTTCAATAGCGCGCTCATTCGTACAGGGCTCGTTGATGAAATCGTTCTGTATCAAGCGCCATCCCTACTTGGAGCTGGTAAAAACTTTGTCTCTGATTTAGGAGTCGACACCCTCAATAATCGAATCTCATTTAACTACGGAGAGATAGTCAAAGTTGGAAGCGATCTTCGAATTCAACTATTGAAAGAAATCTCACAAGACCTCAATTTGGAAGGAGCGCGATAGATGTTTACCGGGCTCGTACAAGATATTGCCACCATTCGCGCAATTGAGAAGCACAATGAATCCTCCGTGCTAACTTTCGAAACTAACCTCGCACATGAGCTTTCTATCGGCGATTCCATCTCCATTAATGGCGTCTGCCTGACGGCCATTTCAATTAATGGCAAAGAAGTGAAAGTTGATGTGATGATTCAGACGCTCAAACTCAGCAATTTGGGTCAACTATCTGTGGGCGACAAAGTAAATGCAGAGTTAGCAACTCGTGCCGATGCGCGCCTAGGAGGACACATTGTCCAAGGCCATGTAGATGGCATTGCGAAAGTGGTAACAAATGAGATGGGCGAGAAGTGGCAGAAATTTGTCGTGGAGATTCCAGCGCACCTAAAAAAGTATGTAGTAAATCAGGGATCAATCTGCATTGATGGGGTTTCACTCACGGTTGGTTCAATTGATGATGCAACAAGGGCTGTCACTCTCTGGCTTATTCCTGAGACTCTTGAGAAGACCACACTGGGATATAAAGCTGTTGGAGAGAGCGTTAACATCGAAGTGGATGTCCTTGCGAAATATGTAGAACGTTTACTCTCACAGCGAGCTGATGATGGAAAGCTCTCGGGTGGCGACCATGAGTAGCTCTGATATGAAACGCGCACTCGAAGTCTTTAAGAACGGCGGCTTTGTCATCGTTACTGATGATGAGAAGCGAGAGAATGAGGGCGATCTCTTCCTCCTAGCAAGCGCTGCAACCACGGAAAAACTTGCATTTATGATCCGCTATACCTCTGGAGTGGTCTGCGTTGCGATGACAGAATCTCGCTCCCGAGAACTTCATTTGCCGTTGATGGTAAAGAACAACCAAGATACAAAGCGCACTGCATTTACTGTCACCGTCGATGCAAAAGCTGGCATCACCACAGGAATTAGCGCTGAAGAGCGCGCAAACACGATTCGCACACTGGCAGATCTCAGCGCCACGGCAGAGGATTTTGTCCGCCCGGGACATATATTTCCTTTGGTTGCTCATGAGAAAGGACTTATAGGGCGCCAAGGACATACCGAAGCGGTTGTTGAAATGTGTCGCATGGTTGGAGATGTTGAAGTTGGTGTGATCTGTGAGCTTGTGAATGAAGATGGCTCCATGATGCGTGGCGATGCACTTCATGAATTCTCACGAGAGCATGAAATTCCCGTCGTAACAATTGCATCACTTCTTGAGAATTTACGAAAAGATGTAGCTGCAACAGGCGCTGCAAAGGCCTTATCTGAAAAGACCTTACATTGGGCAAACCTTCCGCGACAGAGCGCATCGCCATCTCACCAGCAGAATTGGCAGATTGCAACAATGAGCGGACGTGGCGGCGTAGATCATGCGCTCCTTAAATATGGCTCTCTCGAGACAAATCAGAAAGTTCTGTTGCGAATACATTCTGAGTGTCTTACTGGCGATGTTCTCGGATCCTTACGCTGTGATTGTGGTTCCCAATTAAAGCGCGCGATGGAAAAAATTGAAGCGCATGGCTCAGGTCTTGTGATCTATCTCCGTGATCAAGAAGGTAGAGGAATAGGACTTTCAGAGAAGATCAGAGCATATGAACTTCAAGACCAAGGACTCGACACTGTTGAAGCCAATCTCGCTCTTGGCCACGATATCGATGAGCGCGATTTCGCCGACGCCGTTGAAATTCTGAACGATCTTAGAATTAGAGATGTCACATTACTGACAAATAATCCCGTGAAGTTGCAGACTCTTATCGAAGCTGGAATCAGCGCCACTTCTGAAGACCTGCATGGTGAAGTAAATAAATTCAACGAAAAGTACATTGAGACAAAGCGCGAAAGGCTAGGGCACAAGTAATGTCAGGAGCAGTTCCAAAAATCGAAGTGAGCGATATGAGTAAATACAGCGTCGCAATAATCTCTGCTAGCTGGCATAAAGATATTTGCGATGCGCTTATTGCTGGAGCAGAGCGCGCTCTCCGTGAAGCTAAGGTTAAAGTCGAGCCCGTCATTTATGTCCCCGGATCCTTTGAATTACCACTGGCTGCGCAATTTGCTCTTGACGGTGGCGCTGATGCTGCCGTTGTACTGGGAGTGGTTGTACGCGGCGAGACGCCACATTTTGATTACGTCTGCCAGGGCGTCACCGATGGAGTGATGCAAGTATCGCTCTCGCGCAGTAAGCCAGTTGGTTTTGGTGTGCTGACTGTAGAAAATACCGAACAAGCAATTGCTCGCAGCGGAGTTGCTGGGAGTAAGGAAGATAAAGGCTTTGATGCAACGATCGCTGCGCTGGAATTATTACGAGTTAAGCACTCGGTGATAGGTTAGCAACGTGAGAAAGCCAGCTGGAGAACTTTTTCGAGAGGCACTTGCCGCAGAATCTCCACTCCAAATTGTTGGCGCCATCAACGCAAATCACGCTTTACTCGCAGAACGCGCAGGTTATCGAGCGATTTACTTATCGGGCGGAGGAGTGGCTGCAGGTTCACTGGGGCTTCCCGATTTAGGAATCTCTACTTTAGAAGATGTACTCGTCGATGTGCGACGTATCGTGAATGTCTGCAAACTCCCGCTCCTGGTTGATATCGATACTGGGTTTGGGCCATCCGCTTTTAATATTGCACGCACGATTACATCACTCATTGCCGCAGGCGCAGCAGCAGCTCATATTGAAGATCAAGTTGGCGCAAAACGCTGCGGCCACCGCCCCAATAAAGAGCTAGTTTCTAAGGCAGAGATGGTTGATCGAGTACGTGCTGCGGTCGATGCTCGAGGCGATAATCCTTTCGTCATCATGGCGCGTACTGACGCAATCGCTGTGGAAGGTATGGATGCTGCTATTGATCGCGCCCGCGCGTATGTCGAAGCGGGTGCAGATGCGATTTTTCCCGAGGCGATTCGCGACCTTGATAGCTATAAAAAATTCACCGATGCGCTTTCAGTTCCGGTCTTGGCAAATATCACCGAATTTGGCTTGACTCCATTGTTTAATATCACTGAACTCAAGAGCGCTGGAGTAAATATGGCCCTCTACCCACTTTCCGCATTTCGTGCCATGAACAAGGCGGCTGAGAATGTTTACGAAGTGATTCGCCGTGAAGGCACACAGAAATCTGTTCTTGATTCCATGCAAACCAGAGAAGAGTTATACGAAAGAATCAACTATTACGAATACGAAAAGTCACTCGATAAATTCTCACAAGAGTAACGGTATCTATGAGTGAGTTTAAGGCGAAAAAATCTGTTGCCTTATCTGGCATTGTGGCCGGAAGTACGTCTCTTTCAACTGTTGGACATAGTGGAAATGATCTCCACTATCGAGGCTATGACATCAAAGATCTAGCAGAGAATTGTGAATTTGAAGAGGTTGCCTATCTCATTCTCTATGGCGAACTTCCAAATGCTGATGAACTCGCACGCTACAAGGGCGAACTCGCTGAACTTCGCGAACTTCCTAACCAAGTAAAAGCGATTCTTGAACTTATCCCGCGGAGCGCTCATCCCATGGATGTACTTCGAACAGCAGTATCAGCTCTCGGCAGCTTTCACACTGAAGATGCTTCTCATTCCATCGAGAGCGCTCGAGAAGTTGCTCATCGATTAATTGCATGTACGCCATCTGCTTTGCTTTATTGGTATCACTTCACACATTCAGGTAAGCGGATCTCTCTGTCGACTCCACATGGCTCGGTTGCAGGACATTTTCTGGCACTTCTACATCAAGAAGCGCCCCGAGAAAGTTGGATTAAAGCAATGCAGGCCTCACTCATTCTTTATGCGGAGCATGAATTCAATGCTTCGACCTTTACCGCTCGCGTCATTGCAGGGACTGGTTCTGATATGTATTCAGCGATAACTGGGGCGATTGGCGCCCTCCGCGGACCAAAACATGGCGGAGCTAATGAAGTCGCACTTGAGATTCAACAGCGCTACAACAGCGCAAGTGATGCAGAGCGTGATATCAAAGAGCGTTTAGCTCGCAAAGAAGTTGTGATCGGCTTTGGCCATCCCGTCTACACAGTCGCAGATCCCAGAAACCCCATTATTAAAACCATTGCTCAATCACTGGCTCGTGAAAATGGCTCCTTAAATCACTTCGACATCGCGGAACGGATTGAGAACGTGATGTGGAGCGAGAAGAAGATGTTCGCAAATTTAGATTGGTATAGCGCAGTCGCATATCACGAGATGAAGATTCCAACGAGTTTTTTTACGCCGATCTTTATCTTCTCTCGAATCACGGGATGGGCGGGGCATGTAATCGAACAACGCCAGGACAATAAAATTATTCGACCAACAGCCCAATACACCGGGGTTGAAAATCGCGCCTTTATTCCAATAAGTGAGAGAAAGTAATAGGGGAGAGACAATGTCAGCGAACTTCACAAAATCAGATCTACCATTTGATCAAGAGATGGTTGACATCGTTGATTATGTGATGAATTACCAAGTGACATCGGAGTTGGCATACACAACAGCATGGAATTGCTTCTTAGACACAATCGGTTGTGGATTGGAATCACTCGAGTATCCGGCATGTACCAAACTCCTTGGTCCCATTGCTCCAGGACAGCGGGTTCCGAATGGAGTAAGAGTTCCAGGCCTTGATTACGAGCTTGATCCCGTTCAGGGCGCTTTCAACATTGGAACTGCGATTCGCTGGTTAGATTTTAATGACACCTGGCTCGCTGCAGAATGGGGACATCCATCCGATAACTTAGGTGGAATTCTTGCCACCGCTGATTGGATTTCGCGTAATAACCTTGCAGGATCATCTGCCGGCCATGGAACCAAACCGCTTGTTATGAGAGATGTCTTCACCGCGATGATCAAAGCTCATGAGATTCAAGGCTGTATCGCGCTCGAGAATTCATTTAACAAAGTTGGACTCGATCACGTAATTCTGGTCAAAGTTGCATCAACTGCTGTCGTCGCAGAGATGATGGGCTTATCTCGTGATCAGATTCTTAACGCAGTTTCCCTCGCGTGGGTCGATGGCCAATCGCTGCGTACTTATCGCCACTTTCCAAATGCAGGTTCCCGTAAATCATGGGCCGCTGGAGATGCCACCTCGCGCGCTGTACGTCTTGCGCTCATGGCGAAAGTAGGTGAGATGGGTTATCCATCTGCACTGAGCGCACCGACATGGGGTTTTTACGATGTTTCCTTTAAAGGAAAACGTTTCTCATTCCAGCGCCCCTATGGTTCTTATGTAATGGAGAACGTCCTCTTTAAAATCTCATTCCCGGCTGAATTTCACGCCCAGACCGCCGTGGAAGCTTCGCTTCTTCTCTATAAACAGATGCACGAACGTGGCAAGACCTCGGATGACATCGCAACAATCTCCATTCGTACCCACGAAGCTTGTGTACGCATCATTGATAAGAAAGGTCCGCTCCGAAATCCGGCTGACCGCGATCACACCATTCAATATATGGTTGCAATTCCACTGATCTTTGGACGCTTAACTGCGCGCGATTATGAAGATGATATTGCTGCAGATCCACGGATTGATGCGCTCCGAGAGAAGATTGTCTGCGTCGAAGATCCTCAGTACACCAAGGATTATCACGATCCTGAAAAGCGTTCCATCGCAAATGCAGTAACCATCACCTTCACAGATGGCTCATCACTCGATGAAATCGCAATCGAATTTCCTGTTGGCCACAAGCGCCGCCGCGACGAGGGGATACCGCTCTTGGTTCAGAAATACCGCACAAATCTGGCGCGCATTTTTGATGCTGCCCAACAAGAAAAGATTGCAGCGCTCACTTTGGATTATGAGAGATTCTCACAAACTCCAGTAAATGAAGTGATGGATCTCTTCGTCAAGCGCTTGCCTTAGCGGGCTAGCGATTTTGCGGGAAGCCGAGATTAATTCCACCATGGCTGGGATCTAGCCAGCGGCTAGTAACTACCTTGCCACGAGTAAAGAAGTGAACGCCTTCAGTTCCATGTGCATGAGTGTCGCCGAATAGCGAGTTCTTCCAGCCACCGAACGAGTAATACGCAGTCGGTACCGGGATTGGAACATTGATGCCGATCATCCCGACTTGAACTTCATTCTGGAAACGTCGCGCAGCGCCACCATCATTTGTGAAGATTGCAGTTCCATTGCCATATTGATGCTTATTGATCAGCGCTAAACCTTCGTCGTAACTTTGGACGCGAATCACGGAGAGAACTGGTCCGAAAATTTCATCGGTGTAAATGCTCATCTCAGGCGTGACACGATCAAAGAGAGTTGGACCGAGCCAGAATCCTTCGGCTGCGCCATTTATCTTGGGGTTACGCCCATCAACAACGAGTGCAGCGCCCTCGCGAACTCCAGCATCAACATATGAGGCGACTTTGTCGCGATGAACAGCGGTGACAAGTGGTCCCATATCTGAACCTTGAGTTCCATCGCCGGTCTTCAACGTGGCCATGCGATCAGAGATTTTTTTGATGAGCGCATCAGCAACTGGTTCGACAGCAACGAGAGCTGAGATTGCCATGCACCGTTCTCCAGCCGAACCAAAACCAGCATTAACAGCGGCATCTGCTGCTAAATCTAAATCAGCATCAGGGAGAACCAACATGTGATTCTTTGCGCCACCGAGCGCTTGAACGCGCTTTCCATTCTTTGTGCCAGTTTCGTAGATATATCGCGCAATCGGCGTTGAACCAACGAAGGAAATAGAGGCGATGCCTGGATGCTCAAGTAAGCGATCTACCGCGACTTTATCGCCATGAAGAACATTAAATACTCCATCAGGAAGCCCTGCTTCCTTCCAGAATTCAGCGATCAGATTGACGGGTGAGGGATCCTTTTCGCTCGGCTTAATAATGACGGCATTTCCCGCAGCAATGGCGATCGGGAAGAACCACATCGGCACCATCGCGGGGAAATTGAATGGAGAGATGATTGCGCTGACTCCAAGTGGTTGGCGAATGGAGTAAACGTCGATACTGGTTGATGCACCTTCTGAGTAAGAACCTTTGAGTAGGTGCGGAATACCGCAGGCAAATTCAACAACTTCAAGGCCACGTGTTACTTCACCGAGCGCATCGGATAAGACTTTGCCATGTTCAGCCGTAATGAGGCGCGCAACTTCTTCTTTGCGTGCATTGAGAATCTCGCGGAAGGCGAAGAGAACTTGAACTCGCTTTGCAAGGGATGCGTTGCGCCATTCTACTTGTGCGCGCGTGGCGATTTCGATTGCTTGGTCAACGACCGCAACGGAGGCAAAATCAACTTTTCCAGTAATTTTTCCGGTGGCAGGGTTATAAACATCACCGCTTCGTTCGGCGCTACCGGTCCAATATGCGCCATTAATGTGATGGGTAATGCGTTTTACATCGCTCATGGGATATCTCTCTATTTGCCTGTGCCGATGTAATGCTTATCGATAACAGAGAAAGCTTTATCAAGAATCGCAACGCCCTCATTAAATTCAGCTTCCGAGATATTGCATGGTGGAACGACATGCATTCGATTGAAGTTAGTAAATGGCATCAACCCTAATTTCTTACACTCGCCAACAAGCTCATTCATAGCTGGACTTGATCCCGCGTACGGGGCAAGGGGCTCACGGGTTGCGCGATCTTTAACAAGGTCAAGCGCCCAGAAGACTCCCAGGCCGCGAACTTCACCAATAACAGGATGTTTTTCAGCAAGCGCCCGCAGAGCTGGCCCAATAACTTTTTCACCGAGATGCGCCGCGTGTTCAACGATCTTCTCTTCCTTCATTACATCGATAGTCGCAACGGCGGCTGCGCACGCAAGTGGATGTCCTGAGTAGGTTAGGCCGCCGGGAAATACGCGATCATTAAATGTTTCAGCAATTTTCTGAGAAATCACAACGCCACCAAGCGGCACATAGCCCGAATTAACACCTTTTGCGAAGACGATCAGATCAGGGTGGGCGTTGGAGTGCTGATAAGCAAACCACTTTCCGGTGCGGCCGAAGCCTGACATCACTTCATCTGCAATCCAGAGAATTCCATATTTATCGCAAAGCGCGCGAACGCCTTCGAGATATCCCTTAGGCGGGATCAGAACTCCGGCAGTTCCAACAACAGATTCAATGAGAATTGCAGCGATGGTGTTGGGACCTTCAAAAGTTATGACGCTCTCGAGATGTTCGAGCGCGCGTTGGCATTCCTCTTCTTCATTCTTTGACCAGAACGAGCTGCGATATGTGTAGGGCCCAAAGAAGTGCACATGTCCATAAGCAAATTCATTGGGCCAACGTCGTGGATCACCAGTTGCTGAAATTGCCGAGGTGGTATTGCCATGATACGAGCGATAGAACGAGAGAATTTTGTGGCGATTGGTGTGGAGGCGCGCCATGCGAATCGCATTTTCTACGCCATCGGCGCCACCGTTGGTGAAGAAAACTTTCTGGTGATGTGGGCTAGCAAGTTCGACAATCCGCTTTGCAGCTTCACCGCGAGCTTCATTGGCAACTTGCGGAGCAATTGTTGTTAAGAGATCAGCTTGCTTTTTGATGGCATCAACAACTTTAGGATGTTGGAAGCCGATATTTGTGAAGACTAATTGGCAGGAGAAATCGAGATATTTCTTACCGTCAAAATCCCAGAAATAAGAACCTTTTCCCGTTGCGACAGGAAGCGGAGAGATCTGTGCTTGAGCCGACCAAGAGTGGAATACATGGGCTCGATCGAGGTCATAAACCTCTTTGCCGCGCGCAGGGTTGGGGATGAACTCTGACATAGCGCTATCTAATCAGCAGTATGCCAATGACTCAAGAATGTCAGTTGCAACAACAGACTTCTTGGCGCGTGCTGCGTGGGCGCCCGCCGCGGAATGAAGATGTACTGCGTCACGTACCACTTTTTGCGCATCACTGTAAGTGAGCGGTTTCCAACTTGCGAGAAATGCTCCAATCAGTCCCGCCAAAATATCGCCGCTGCCGGCCGTCGCTAACTCCGAACCTCCATTTAAGTCCACCAGTATTGAAGCAACGCGAACGCTTTGTTGTGGTGCAGCTATGAGGGTGCGATGACCTTTGAGAACACATATCACATGAAGTTCATCTGCAATTTTCTGTGCCAATTCTTTTCGCTGCGCATCAGTGGCGTAGCGAGAATTTTGATTGAGCGAAAGTGAAAAACCTAGCTCACGTAATTCACCCTCGTGGGGCGTCACAACGATGATTTGATCGGGATTGCGAGAATCCTTAGTTTTACGCGCTAACGAAAGTGCACCACTATCAAGCACAACGGGAATATTTTCTGGAAGGGAGCGAAGAGTTGTAGCGCCTGGCCCCACGACTAGTGCATCGATTTTCTCGTTTGTGATCGACTTGATGGGAACTACATCAGGAAATTGAGCGATCACCAGTTCCGTAGTAATTGATGTGCTATCCAAGAACTTCACATAACCTGCGCCGCCACGACGGGCGCCACCAACAGTCAGGAGTGCAGCTCCGGGATAGCGCTTTGATCCAGCAACAATGGCTACAACGCCGCGAGAGTATTTGTGGTCGCGCTTCTCACGAGGCTTACGTAGATTTCTTCCCTTTAAGTTTCTAGCCATCACGTAAGTCTAGAATCACTCCATGAGCGAGCGCGAGCACTTGTCTTACACAGAGTTCGGCAGCGCAGTTATTGATTTGGCGCACCAGATTCGAAACTCACAATTTCAACCCGAAATCGTCTTATCAATCGCACGTGGAGGCTTCTTCTTGGGCGCTGCACTCGGATATGCACTTGGAGTGAAGAACTCCTTCACCATGAGCGTTGAGTTTTATACCGGAATTGAGGAGCGGTTACCGATGCCCGTAGTTCTGCCGCCTGTTCCCAACAAAGTTGATCTCAAGGGGGCCACAGTATTAATCGCTGATGATGTCGCCGACTCTGGAGAAACTCTCCGGTTAGTACAGGAATTTTGGCGTGGAACAGTAAAAGAAGCGCGCACCGTAGTCTTATATGAGAAACCCCGAAGTGTTGTGAAGCCAGATTATGTCTGGCGTAAAACGGAGAAGTGGATTGAGTTCCCTTGGTCAGCGGGAATGCCGCTGTAGCTCTTGATGGGTGCACTGCAAGTTATTTTTATCTTGCGCGCATGAATCGCAGATCAGATATTGGCGATGACAGAAATCGTTGGCGCAATTGAGGAATTGCTTGGTAGGAGAGCCACATGTATCGCATTGACCAATTACTTTTGTCTCATCGGAGAAGTCGATGGTCTTGCGTCCATCAAAGGTATAAAGCGATCCCTCCCATAAACCCTTATCACCATATTTTTCGCCATAACGCACAATACCGCCAGCAATTTGGTAAACCTCGTTGAACCCACGCTCTTTCATCACAGTCGTGAGGATCTCGCAACGGATTCCGCCCGTGCAATATGTGACGATGGTTTTATTCTTTAAATGGTCATACTTTCCACTATCGAGTTCTTCGATAAAGTCTTTAGTCGTTTTTACATCAGGCACTACTGCGTTTTTAAACTTTCCAATTTTCGCTTCGTAAGCGTTACGGCCATCAAAGAAAACTAAGTCGTCACCCAATTTCTCAGCCAGGGCGTTAACTTCTTTTGGCTTGAGATGTTTTCCGCCTCCTACAATTCCATCTTCAGTAACTTTGAGATTATCTGGTACTCCAAAGGAGACTAGTTCTGGGCGAGTCTTAACGCTGAGACGAGGAAAGTCTTCGCCTGTTCCCTCAGACCACTTGAAGTCAATCTTCTTGAAGCCCGGATACTGTTTTGTGATCTTTACATATTTTTTGAGCGCATCGATATCTCCACCCAGAGTTCCATTGATGCCATGAGGTGAGATAAGGATTCTTCCCTTGAGATTGAGGGGTTCGCAGAGCGCAATCTGCCAGAGTTTGAGAGCCTCAGGATCGGCGACAGGAGCAAAACCATAAAAGAGAATGATCTTTGGAGTGCGCCCCTTACGTGCCATG
>DAOROE010000017.1:0-13036 GCA_035441345.1 Candidatus Nanopelagicaceae bacterium | reverse complement strand
AGGGATCAAGACCCATAGGGCCCAAATTGAGAGCAAAGGAGTGGAATTTCTTCAGTTCAAACTTCGAACCTAATCTCTGCTTTGCCTCTTCTCGGCAATCCATCCAGAAGCGCTCGCCTACTTTGTAGGAAATTGCTTGTCCGGGCCAGCCTAAATAACGATCGACTTCGCTCCGAGCTGAAATCTCATCAAGTAGCGCTCGCTCATGAAGAAGTTTAAATGCGGATTCAGCGTTCCACACTTCACCATTGAAATCTTTATAACCGCAGTGCATACCGATATCAACAACAATGCGAGCTGCGCGTAATCCTTGTGCAGATAAATAGCCCATTTCATAACCAGGATCTTCAAATGCACCAAGTTCATCCATCAAACGCTCTGCATAAAGAGCCCAACCTTCACCATAACCAGATACCCAGACCCGATTTCTTTGGAAACGATTAAGTCTCTCTGTATTTACTTTTGTAGTTGCGACTTGGAGGTGATGACCAGGGACTGCTTCGTGATACCACGTTGAAACAATGTGCCACCAACCAAAAACTTTTCTGCCCATCGTAGGAAACCATGTAGTACCTGGGCGAGATAAATCTTCACTTGGCCCCATGTAATAGGCCGCAGATGCACTTCCCTCGGGCGCAAGGCGAGCTTCGCAGTTACGGATACGTGGATCGATATCAAATTCTTTTCCATCCAGACGCGCGACTGCAGCTTCAATAAATTCTCGCAACTTCTTGAGAAGCGCCTCTTCACCTTCAACTGTGTAGCGCGGATCGGCTTCAAGGCGATCAGCAACTTCACGAAGCGTGGTGGCATCGGGATAGAGTTTCTTCGCCGCGCTCCACATCCGCTCATTAATCATCTCGAGCTGCTTGACTCCCCATTCATAAGTATCACGGAGATCAAGATCAGCACCAGTGAAGTGGCGCGCCCACATCTTGTATCGCTCTTCGCCTACTCCATCCGCAGCAAGACACTGTGGAGCATAGGTATCGCGCATCCAGATTGAAAGCGATGCACAAGCTGCCTCCGCATTTTTTGCAGCAGCCATCAGCGCTGCTTCATCACCAGCAGGATTGAATTTCTTTGCTACAGCTGTAAAAGCGCCCTTGGAGAATGTCTCTAATTGGCCGGCCGTGGCAAGCGCCTGGCGACGAGAATTAACTTTTCCTTTTTCTGCAACGGTAGTGAGTGTTGACTTCCATCCTTCGAGTGCAGCCTCAATGCCGTTAAGACGTTTGGTTACATTTGCGATGGTGTCTGGCTGATCTTTCTTCATCATCTCAAACACCTGGCGGATATTCTTTACTGGAGATGAAATCAAATTAAACAAAATATGTGCCTCATGGGTATCACTGAGATTGAGTTCTGACGTCAAACGTTCCACAGCAACATCTCTCGCTATTCGGTCATACTCATTTACAGGCGTTTCCGCCTTCAGCGCAGCCAAGGTCTTACGAGTCAGATCAGATCTCTTAGTGTTTCCAGCCATCGATAAATCATCGAGTTGATCATCAAGTCCTGGAACTCCGAGCAGCGTCGCCCCAATTGGCGTTAATTTGATGCCCTCTTCCATGAAAGTATCGAGAATTGTTGAGATGGGTGTTTGTGTCATGGTCGTTCCCCGATTCTTTTATTGTGATTTGTGATCTTTACTTTTTCTTGGAATTGCCATCTTCGATCTCGACGAGTTCAAAGTTTCCTTGACCGATTTGGCCTTGCTCGCGATACATCTCTAATTTCGAGCGGGTATCGGCGATATCAAGGTTGCGCATGGTGAGTTGTCCGATGCGATCAGTTGGTCCAAAAGCCGCAGAATCAGTACGTTCCATTGAGAGTTTTTCCGGGTGATAACTAAAAGCTTCACCGCGGGTATCAATAATCGAGTAATCGTCACCGCGGCGTAGTCGGAGCGTCACTTCACCGGTGATTGCTGAGGCAACCCAGCGGGTCAGAGATTCGCGGAGCATTAAGGACTGTGGATCTAACCATCGACCTTCATAGAGAAGTCTTCCAAGGCGTCGACCCTCAGCGTGATAGTTCGCGATGGTGTCTTCATTATGGACTGCGCTCAAAAGCCTTTCGTAAGCGATGAAAAGCAGCGCCATGCCGGGGGCTTCATAAATTCCACGACTCTTGGCTTCAATAATGCGATTCTCAATCTGGTCCGACATTCCAAGTCCATGGCGACCACCTATGGCGTTCGCCTCTTTCATGAGCGCTACGGAATCAACAAAATCTTTGCCATTGATGGCGACGGGACGGCCTTGTTTGAAGGTTATCTTCACATCTTCGCTCGCGATTGCAACGGAGCTATCCCAGAACTTTACGCCCATAATTGGATCCACTAATTCGATTGAAGAACTCAATTCCTCTAACTTCTTAGCTTCATGGGTTGCGCCCAAAATATTTGCATCGGTGGAATATGCCTTTTCAACGCTATCGCGGTATGGCAATTTTCTTGCAGTCAACCACTCGGACATCTCTTTTCTACCACCGAGTTCGCGGACAAAATCTTGATCAAGCCAAGGTTTGTAAATACGAAGATCAGGGTTAGCAAGGAGTCCATAACGATAGAAACGTTCGATGTCATTGCCTTTATAGGTTGAGCCATCGCCCCAGATTGAAACGCCGTCAGTTAACATCGCACGGACGAGAAGAGTGCCCGTGACTGCACGTCCAAGTGGTGTGGTGTTGAAATACGCTCGCCCACCGGTGCGAATATGGAAGGCACCGCAGGCAATTGCAGCAAGACCTTCTTCTACAAGTGAGTGCTTGCAATCAACCAGACGCGCTAACTCAGCGCCATAATCCTTTGCGCGAGAGGGAATTCCTTCAATATTTCCCTCATCGTATTGACCAAGATCTGCGGTGTAGGTGCAGGGCAGAGCGCCTTTCTCGCGCATCCATGCGACTGCGACAGAGGTATCGAGCCCTCCAGAAAATGCAATGCCAACCTTTTCACCGACAGGAAGTGAGGCG
This sequence comes from Candidatus Nanopelagicaceae bacterium, assembly GCA_035441345.1. Lineage (GTDB taxonomy): Bacteria > Actinomycetota > Actinomycetes > Nanopelagicales > Nanopelagicaceae > MAG-120802. The sequence continues at coordinate 10,057 of DAOROE010000017.1, read as the reverse complement.
AGAACTTTTCCTCCAGATTGTGCGCTTGATGACATGGGGTAAGCCTAACCGAGAGCTGATTTACGCTGCGCAGCGATTGCCGCATCAAGCCGCGAGAGTAGGGCAGGTTCAATTCCCCACTGTTGGATTAACGCATCCAACTCCTCAAAATCTTGCTTTTGCGGAGTTGCCCCGGTGTAAATGGCACGAATCATCAAGTTTCTTGGAGTGTGATCGCCAGCAACAAATTCAATTACATCAGTGCGATATCCAAGAATGCGAAGAGCTTGAGCCCGGATCGCATCAGTAAGAATATCTCCCACTCTCTCTTTCAAAATTCCGTGCTTTGTCGCAATATTCCAAGGGCTCGGAGACTTCTTTATCTGTTTTTGTATATCGTGATGACAACATGGCGCAACTAAAATCACCTGCGATTTACTCTCAACAGCCCACGCTATTGCATCATCGGTGGCAGTGTCGCAAGCATGAAGCGCCACGGTGATTTCCACTTGATGAACAGGATAAGAATCTATCTCTTCGGCGACGAAGGTTATTCCTTGGGATAGCTGTGCACGTTTTGCGATCTCCTCGTTCCGTTCCCGACTCTCGCTTCGAGAATCTACTCCCACTGTTTTTACCGACATTCCCTTATTGAGTAGATATTGGTGAGCTGCAAATGTTAAATATGCATTACCACATCCAAGATCGACAAGTGAGAATTCTTTTTTTGTGCCAACTTTTGCGTCTCGCTCTAGTTCTGATACGGCATGGTCAATAATCTTAAGAAACTCATTTACTTGTATGAATTTGTCGCTTCGACTGGCTTTGAGTTTTCCGTTGTGATCTGAGATTCCTAACTCTTTAAAAATTATCTCGTCTTCATTGAGATATCGAGTTTTCTTTCGATCGTGGCTTAAATCTATGGAATCTAACTTTCGGGAGCGAGCTTTGAGATTTACTTGAGCATCTCCTGACTTTGTGATGCGCAGAGTCATTTCCTCGTCTGTCGTTTCAAGGAGAAGATTTCCAAAACCCATATTCATTAAGACAGCAAGAGAGAGCTCTTTAGGCAGGTAGTTCTTGGTGGTATCTCGCCTTCCATCATGACTCGTCGCTTGAAAGTGGAGTTGACCCTTTATTTCCACGGGGCGAATATCTATGCGCTCAAACTCAGGTTGCTTTCCGCGCTGGCGCCCTGAAATCACAATCCGATGAATCGAGTGAGGGTTATTTATCATCTCGGCGGCGCGATCAAGCGCTGTAGATAACGGTTCGATCATCACTCGCCCCTCTCTCTTCGTGGCAAGCAAGCGAAACTCGACATTCCGAACCTGGCTCCCTCGGTTAGTCTACGGCGATGAGAAATACCCGCCCCATATTCTGGATTTTCGTTCCCATACTTCTTGCGTTAGCGGTGGGAGCGATATGGGGCACTGCGAATTACGGGCCGCTTGGAAAACCTGCTCCAGCAGTTCTGGAATGCTCCAACCTCCGCGATTTTGTTGAAAGTGAGGAAGCAGCCGGTAAATCGGAATGGCAGCGATATCGCACTCTCGTTGATCAATATCTCGCGCTGCCAGAAGTCTCTACCCAGAGAATCACTGTTGTCGAAGAGATGGCATCCACCATTATCGGCGTCCTCGGTCATGACCTTGCCATATACAAAGAGATGGATAAGTTCCCCAGCTGTGTGGTGAAGGATAAGAGAGATGAATTGGGTGGATTGATTGAAGAGACGCAATCAGCCATCAACTTTCTCAACGGCAGCACTCCCATTAATGGTAATTACTTCAGCTCTGAATTAGGCACCTGGAACACTGCTTACTACGAAGAGTATCTCAGCGCTCTTGAATTCCTTGAAGCGCCAAAGAAAACGGCTGCCTAAAGATTAATTGCTACTGAGTATTTAAAGAGGAAGTACAACAAGTATTGCAGTGAGTGTTAAAGCCATCAGCGCAGCTTGAGCCAAAATGGTAAGTGCAGTCTTGCGATCAGCTTTTCTATCTTCAGCGCTTTGCACGCGAGAAATATCTCCGAGTTTGCCCAAGTTGAAAGTACCCATCAAGCCATATGCGAGGCAGAACTTCTTTCGCGATTGAATGAATCCGACCGAGAAAACCATAAGCGGAACAAAAAGCCCCCAGCGCGCAGAGGCAGGAGAGTTTGTGCCGATTAATCCGGCAAGAGTTGAGCCCGTGAGGAAGAGTCCGAGCAGAGCAACAAATTGCCGACGACGAATTTCAGATTTACCAAGATTGCAACTTCCAGGAATATAGGAATAGGTCATCAGAAAGCTTCTTCTAGCTCTTCGTCATCCGCCCAGACAGACTCGACCTCGTCTTGTTTTTCAACCCAGGACAAGAATGTGAGTGCACCTTTGAGCGCTACTGCTAGGAGAGTAACGAGAGCAGTTATGCGACGAATAGCTTTGAACACATTTAAATTCTAGTCGAGTTATTTCAAAGTTTCCAGCGCGGACATTGCAGAATTGTGACCGGCGATACCACTTACTCCTCCACCGCGAACTGCACCTGCCCCTGCAATGAAAATGCGAGTAGAGCTCGTTTCAACTCCCCATTTCCGTGGATCGTTATCAGATTTCCATGGGAATTGAAGATCACCGTGGAAAATATTGCCTCGGGGTAACCCAAGTGCAATCTCAAGTTCTTGCGGTGTTTTCACTTCGATACATGGTTTGCCATGAGCGTCCAAAGCCAAATACTCCGTTATTGGCTTTACCAAATAATCATTGAGACCAGCCAACGTCCTCTTTGTGATCTCCGCTTTGACTGCATCATGGTTCTGATCAAAGAGAGCAGCGGGGGTATGGAGAGCAAAAAGAGTCAAGGTGTGAAAACCCCGGTCCCTAAGTTCAGATGACAATATTGAGGGATCAGTAAGAGTATGGCAGTACATCTCAGAAGGAACTTCAGTTGGAATCTTCCCTTGTGAAGCCTCTTCAAATGCACGCTCTAGTTGGAAATAGCTTTCGTTAATATGAAAAGTTCCTGCAAATGCTTTTTTTGGATCTATTCCGCTTTTCAACTGTGGCAGCTCTTTGAGCACCATATTTATCTTGAGTTGTGATCCATCTCTGAGCGCAGGAGCCTTTATCCCCGCGATTTTTTCAAGTACTTGGGGGGAACAGTTCGCAAGCAAAACTTTAGAGCTGAATTGAAGCGCTTCCCCTGTCGCACGATTTTTGGCGGTGGTTTTGACACCTGTGCCCACATCTTCGACTGTAATTGCCTCAACTTCAGACCTGATTTCAACACCTAATTCACGGCAGCGTCTCTCTAGCTCATCAATGAGAGCTCCCATTCCGCCTTTAGGGACTTTCCACTCACCTGTGCCATTTCCGATCAGGTGATAGAGAAAGCAGATATTTGCTGCGTAATCATTGGCGCTTGTGAAAGTTCCGATCAATCCATCAGTAAGTACGACGCCTTTTACTAAATCATCAAAGAAATTATCGTGCAGAGTCTGACCAAGAGTATTTTCAACAAGCTCTACCCATGTCAAAGGGTCAACTAGTTCTCGTATCTCAGATTCGGTCGGTAAAGGCTTTAGCATCGTTGGAGCTACTACACCTGCAAACTCCAATACAGAATTGTAGAAATTACTCCACGCTATTGCTTCCTCCGGGCCGCCCGTAAGCAACTCCAAGGATTGGATAGTTTCTTCATCGAGCGTTCGATTGATGAGCAAACCCTTATCGCCATCATCATCAAAGTACGGTGTGTAGGAAGAGACGGTTCGGCTGAGCGTCGTGAAGTTGAGAGATAGATCTGTAATGATCTGATCAGGAAGAAGTGCTACTAAGTAGGAATAGCGAGAAAGTCGAGCGGCAACTCCCTCAAAAGTTTCAACGCTCGTGGTCGCTCCACCAATATTTTTATTCTTCTCAATGACAAGAACTTTTTTTCCAGCTAATGCCAAATAGCAGGCCGCAACTAGGCCATTGTGGCCACTTCCAACAACCACCGCATCGTATGTATTTGCCATCTGCTGCGGCTATTCTCTTTACAAACTCGCAAGAATTCGATCAAAAGCTTCCGAAATAATCTCTGGACTAGTTCCAAAATTAAATCGGACGAATTGTGAATGCTTCGGGCCGTACATATGGCCGCCATTAAGCGCCACTTTTCCGCGCTCCAGAATCACTTTGCTGGGATCATCGCCCAGTTGCAGCGCACTGAGATCAAGCCAGGCGAGATATCCAAAGTCTGGAATTCTGTACTGGATAGCTGGAATTTGAGAATCAATGATATTCCTTATGAGTTGGCGATTATCGTCAAGAGATTTCATCACACCATCAAGCCACGAAACTCCATCTTTAAATGCGGCTGTAGCTGCTGCCGCTCCAAAAAGCGATGCCCGGAAAGCAACAGATATAGGCATCGCATTTATCTTCTCTTTTATTGCAGCTGAATTAGTAATGATGACTGCACATTTGAGTCCTGCGAGGTTAAATCCTTTGCTTGCACTGGTTATTGTGATTCCTACTTCTCGTGCTTCGTCGCTGACTGAGAGAAATGGAGTGAAGTCACGTGGTTGGTAGACAAGTGGTCCATGAATTTCATCGCTGATGATGTAAACGCCATAGCGTTGAGCAAGAGCAGCAAGTTGAGCTAAGGAATCGCGAGAGAAGATAACGCCCACAGGATTATGTGGGTGGCAGAGAATATGCACCTTTACCCCATTTTTATATTCACTCTCAATGGCAGCTAAGTTCAGTGACAAACCTGTACCAGCATCGACCAATGGCACATCTACGAGAGTTGCGCCAACTTCTGCTACCCAGCGCCACATATTGTCGTACACCGGTGAATTGAGCATAACTTTATCGCCGCGATTCATCAGAGTACGCAGAACTTCTACCGTTCCTACTCCCACATCTGTCGCTGTACGCATTTGCGAGACATCGACGCTCCAACCCCATCGCGAATTCGAAAAGTTTGCAAAGGCTTCAAACATTTCCGGAAATGGTCCGAGATATCCCGTATCAGATCGTTCAATCATGTCACGTAGCGCAGCTTTGATTGGTTCTGCGATTGGAAAATCCATCTCTGCTACAGGTAGAGGAAGGACATCAGATGGGAATTGTCGCCACTTTACGCTTTTGCGTTTCCGAAGGTCTTGCAGAGACATTGCGCGGACGACATCGGCCATAACGCGCAGTATGCCACTAGTGAGAAGTGTTAATCCAACATGTTGTATGCGCAGGAAGGGTTATAAATCCATCTTTTTCGGTCACTCCAGGCTGTGAAGAGAGCAGTAACTCGCCCGATACTTCGATGGAGATGGGGCTCTCGTTGCAATTTGCAATGAGGAGAAATCCGGGTTCTCTCGTAAAAGCTAGGACACCTGGTTTTGTCGGTAACCACGATATTTCAGCAGCAACATTTCTTGAGCGCTTCTGTTTGAGAGCAGGATGGCTTGATCGAATGGAGAGGCTTCGTCGATAAAGTTCAAGAGTGCTCTCACTTTTCGCTAATTGTGAATCAACTGATTTATCACTCCAATCTTCTGGCAAGGGTAACCATGGTTTACCTGTGGTGAAGCCAAAGTTATCTTTGTTGTTACTCCAAGGAATTGGTACTCGAGCACCATCCCGACCTTTATCGATGCCTTGTGTTCGAAAGAAAACTGGATCTTGGCGAACTTCATCAGATAGTTGCGCATCTTCAAGTCCTAGCTCTTCTCCTTGGTAGATATAAATCCCTCCAGGAAGTGCCTGCGTCAAAAGTGCCATGGCACGAGCTTTCATCGCGCCGGGAAGGCCCCCACCTAGGCGCGTTACCAATCGCGGTGAATCATGATTACAAAGAACCCAAGTAGGTGGAGCTTCAACAGCCGCAACTTCAATCAACGTCTTGTCAATCGCTGCTCGTAAAAAATCTGCATTCCACTCTGCTATCAGGAAATCAAAGTTGAAGATCTGGTGCAGTTCATCGCTACGAACATAGCGAGTGGCGCGGGAGCTGGGGTGTACCCACGCCTCAGCAACGCTCATCCTGTCGCCAGAGTATGAGTCAAATATTTGCCGCCATTTCCGATAAATGTCATGAACTTTTTCCCGATCAAAGAAAGGAACGTCTGCAAGTAAAGACTCGCGTTCTGCACGCGGCATATCGCTCACATCAAGTCGGAGCGCTCGTGTTAGACCTTCAGGATTGCGATGATCTTTAAGAATCTCATCTTTCGCCAATCCATGAGCAACATCAATACGGAATCCATCGACGCCTTTATCTAGCCAGAAACGCAAAGTTCTCTCGAAATCCTCATGAACTTCAGGATTCTCCCAATTTAGATCTGCTTGAGTAGAATCAAAGAGATGTAAATACCATTGTCCAAGTGAGCCATCGAGCTCTGTAACTCTGCTCCATGCAGGTCCTCCAAAGATTGAACACCAATTGTTGGGGGGTATCTCACCGTTGTGGCCTCGACCATCATAGAAATGGAAACGAGCACGAGTGTGTGATCCTGGTTGAGATTCGAGAGCCGCTTTGAACCACGGATGTTGAGTTGAAAAGTGATTTGGCACGATGTCAACGATGATTTTTAAGCCAAGATTGTGGGCCTTATGAATGAGCTCTTCTGCATCTTTCATAGAACCAAATCTCGGATCAACATCGCGTGGATTTGCTACGTCATAACCACCATCATTATTTGGTGAGGTGTAGAACGGAGATAGCCAGATTGCATCAATGCCGAGCGCTTTCAAATAATCGAGGCGAGATATAACTCCTTGGAGATCTCCTTCACCATCGCCATTGGAATCTTGGAATGAACGTGGATAGACCTGGTAGATCGCAGCGTTACGCCACCAAGAACTCTGAGAATCTGACATCACAGTACTTAATCGATACGCCGTGTTGAATTCCGCACCACCAAAGTTGTGGGCAGAGTGAGTGAATGAGACTCGCTTTTCGGTGATTTCAGACGTTCCATAATCGACCAGGCCGCCATCTCCCCCATTAATGGAACGGGTTGCTCGATGGTTGTGAGATCAGAGAACTCAGCCATTTCGTGGCCATCAAAACCAATAATGGAAATATCATCAGGAACCTTGAGGCCGTTGCGTCTAATTGCCTGCAATGCACCAAGTGCCATTTCATCTGATTGAGCAAAGATTGCAGTAGGGCGATCAGGGCGAGCTAGTAGGTCATCCATTGCGCGACTCGCGCCATGCATAGTGAAGTCACCATAAACCTCTCGAGATGGTTTCCATTCCAAGCCGTTTTCTGCAAGAACTTGCATAAATCCATTACGCCGATCTTGTGGAACGCTAAAACCAAATGGATCATCTGGGCGTCCCGAGAGTAATCCAATTTTCTTATGACCTAAATTGACGAGGTGTTGTGTTGCGGTGCGTGCACCTGCAACGTCATCAATTGCAACGCTGGAACATTGAGCATGGTGCATTCCAACAAGGGCAATGGGAATACCAAGTCCAAGCATTGATTCAAACTCTTCTTCTGTGGGTGGCAAACTGATCACAATCAGCGCATCGACTCGACCTTTGAGAAGTTGGTGTTGGAAGAGGCGTTCACGCCCCTTCATCTGTGAGAAGTTATAGAGAAGAAGATCGAGACCAGCTTCTCGGAGCGCTTGTTCTGCACCATTAATGACCTGAGCGAAATACCACCGTGAAATATATGGAGCGACCACTCCTACAGAATTTGTTCTACCGTAAATCGCCTTTGCTGAAGTTTGTGGAATTGGGTAGTTGAGCTTTTCTGCAGCATCAAGAATCTTTTTTCGCGTCTCGGGATTTACATGGTGAAGACCCCTGAGCGCCCGCGAGACGGTCGCAATAGATACCCCTGCTTCGGTGGCGACCTCTTTAATGCCCACTCGAGAATTAATGCTCGGATCGCTGCTCATGTAAGAGTTTCACCTCCACCCTGGAAATCGAATATTTGCACCTGTAAATCTCCGTAAGCGGCTAAAAATAGACTGCAAAACTGAAAATGGCTAGGCCCATCTTGCGACCACGCTTCACCTGCTGCTTTTTCTACCTGCTACTTTGCGTGGGTGGTAATTTCGCTGGCCCAATCGAGGACTGCGGCTCGAGAAATAATCAAAATTAACCCACGTTTCGAAATTGTTATAGAACGATCAGGTTTCTGCACTATCGGCGTTACCGAAAAAGCGCCTCGCATCCGGGAAAGCAATTTTGCATCACTTGCATCCTCCATCCTTTCTCAACAACTGTCCACCAAAGCCGCCGCTACCATTATCAAAAGAGTTGAAGAGTTATGCGGCGGCTCATTAAGAGCGGAGAAGATTGCTGAACTCAAGAAAACACGGCTACGTTCTGCAGGTTGCTCTGAGTCCAAAGCACGAGCTATTCGTGAATTAGCTCAAGCGTCAATCGATGGAACAGTTCCTATGAAATCCCTTCATCGACTCACTGATGATGAGATTATGAAACACCTGTTGCCACAATTTGGTATCGGCCGTTGGACGGTGGAGATGTTTCTAATGTTCCAGCTTGGCCGTCAAGATGTATGGCCAGTAGGCGATCTCGGTGTTCGTCGCGGTTGGGAAAGAATTCATAAACTCCGCAATGAGATTGAGCCGAAGAAATTGGAAAAAATAGGCACGGAATACTCTCCATATCGCAGCCATGTTGCTTGGTACTGCTGGAGAGCTAACGAAGTTTTGTAGCGACTATTTCTTGGGCTCAAGCACAAGTGCAACAGAATTGATACACCAGCGTTGATCTGTGGGGACTGCATACCCCTCACCCTCAAATACATGTCCTAAGTGAGAGCCACAGGATGCACATCGAACTTCGGTACGAATTCTCGGCGCGAGTGATCGGTCTTCAAGGAGAATTACCGCATCATCTTTGGTGGGAGCATAGAAAGAGGGCCAACCACAACCAGAGTGGAATTTCTCCTCGCTTCTAAATAGTTCAGCGCTACATGCTTTGCACTTATAAACACCGATGGTCTCGGTCTCGTAGTACTTTCCAGTGAAGGCCACTTCTGTTCCGGCTTTACGGAGTACATCAAATGAGAGAGGGTCTAATTCACTCTTGAGTTTGTGATCATCTAATTGAACTGGAAATGGTTTTCCAGTCTCTGGGTTGATCTTTGGAAGATCTGAACCTGGCTCCATCATCCGCTCCAATCCTTGAGGTTTGTGTCAGAAAACTATCTGTTTACAGCTACTTCACTACTGGAAATGGCACGCCAGTGGTGGAGTGGCAGTCATATCCATTGGGGTTCTTCTCTAAGTATCTCTGGTGATACTCCTCTGCTGGCCAATATGTGTGTGGTGTAGAGTCTTGAATCTCTGTGACGATTTCGCCGTAACCAAGTTTTGATAGCTCGTCGTTGTAAATCTCTCGAGTATTTGCGGCGGCAATCATCTGCTCTTCGCTGGTAGTAAAGATTGCGCTCCGGTATTGAGTTCCAATGTCGCCACCTTGTTTATTGAGAGATGTTGGATCATGCATAGTCCAAAACTCTTCAAGGAGGCGCTGGTATGAAATTTGAGATGGATCAAAGATGACTTCAACAGTCTCGGCATGATTGGTGGTGCCAGTACAGACCTGTTCATATGAAGGAGAAGGTCGTGTTCCGCCCATGTATCCAACTGAGGTCGCTATAACACCAGGTAAATTCCAGAAGCGTCGTTCTGCGCCCCAGAAACATCCCGTTGCAAAATATGCGCGTTGATTCACGAGCGCATCTTGGCATGAACAATCACTGATAATCTTCTCGAAAGCGCCCCCGTAGCTCAGGGGATAGAGCACCGCCCTCCGGAGGCGGGTGCACAGGTTCGAATCCTGTCGGGGGCACAGTTCAATTCATCACCTAATCTGACTCACCATGGCGTAACTCACCCTCATTTTCATCAAATTGCCGTCACAGACTCTTGAGTTACAAAGTTTCACACGGGAGAATTAGCCACGTAATTGAGCCCATTCGGGCAACAAGCACCGCCTTCACGAGCGCATAGCGTGTTGGGCAGTGCCTGTAAATGAATGGGCCTGTAAATGAATGGGCCTGTAAATGAATGGGCCTGTAAATGAATGGGCCTGTAAATGAACGGTGAAGCG
>DAOROE010000016.1:0-15475 GCA_035441345.1 Candidatus Nanopelagicaceae bacterium | reverse complement strand
AGAGATCCTTATCGACTGGCTTTGGTGGCTCAATCTTGTTGGTGATTCCATCAAGCCCTGCCATCAAAATTGCAGCGAATGCGAGGTATGGATTCGAGGATGGATCTGGGCAACGGAACTCGATGCGCTTTGCCTTCGGGCTCGTACCAGTGATTGGGATACGGATACATGCCGAGCGGTTACGTGCAGAGTAAACAAGATTTACTGGAGCTTCATAACCTGGAACCAAACGCTTATAAGAGTTCACGGTTGGATTAGTGAAAGCAAGGAGAGATGGAGCATGCTTCAGCAGACCGCCGATATACCAACGCGCGGTATCAGAGAGGTTGGCATATCCATCGCCCCACATCAAAGGCTTGCCATCTTTCCAGAGTGATTGATGGACGTGCATACCTGAGCCGTTATCGCCAAAGAGCGGCTTCGGCATAAATGTGACGGTCTTTCCAGCTGCCCAGGCAGTGTTTTTAATGATGTACTTAAACTTCATCAAATCATCACCGGCATGGAGAATGTCATTGAAGCGGTAGTTAATTTCCATCTGGCCCGCGGTACCAACTTCATGGTGCGCACGTTCTACATCAAGACCAACCTTGGCGAGGTTGATAACCATTTGGTCGCGAAGATCAGCAAATTGATCTGTTGGTGACACTGGGAAGTATCCACCTTTAATTCGGGTGCGATAACCACGGTTAGGAGTTCCATCTGGATCATTATCAATTCCGGTATTCCATGCGCCTTCATATGAATCAACTTCGTAGAAACCAGTATTCATACGGGTCTGGAACTTGACGCGATCAAATACGTAGAACTCGGCTTCTGGAGCAAAGTACGCAGTATCAGCGATTCCTGTTGAACGCATGTAATCAACAGCCTTCGCAACAATCTGTCGTGGATCGCGGCTATATGGTGAATTGTCATCTGGATTTACAACTGAGAAGTGAAGAACGAGGGTCTTCTCTTTGCGGAATGGATCAAGAAATGCGGTCTCGGGCGCGGGAAGCAACTTCATATCTGATTCATGAATTGATTGGAATCCTCGGATTGAGGAACCGTCAAACATCAAGCCTTCTGTAAATACATCTTCGGTAAATTGTGAAGCAGGCACATTGAAGTGATGCTGAATACCGGGGAGATCGATAAATCGCACATCGATAAGTGCGACATTCTCTTTCTTGATGTAGTTAAGAACTTCTGCAGAATTCTTAAACATGGTTCTCCTGTTAGGTGGTTATCGATAGCTCGTCGCTGAGCCGAAACTGATGGGAGAAACCTAGGGCTCGGCAGTGAAAAATCCATAACCAGACTGTTACGGCTATGTTTCATGGGGCTGGAAATGGGGCAATGCGCTAGGTTGCCAGCGTGGAAAAAGCAGGTTACGGGCGCCGATTCATCGCACTCACCATCGATTGGGCAATTGCAACCTTTTCGGCGGCGCTCTTTATCCCATTACAAAGTAGTTCACTCGGGCCATCACTAATCCGCCTGGGCGTATTTGTTCTCGAAGTTGCTCTCCTTACCTCACTGGGAGGCGCCTCTGCGGGGCAGAGGATGATGAAGCTTCGCGTATTGAGTTGGCCCGACTACCTCTTTGTAAAACCAGGTGCGATTTTCATCCGAACTTTTCTTATTGCTCTCGTTATTCCCGCGGTTGTGACTGATAAAGATGGAAGAGGTCTACATGATCGCATTACAAAAACTGTTGTAATGCGCCTGCCTTAAAGAGGTTTGGCTTAACGCGGTTTTGGCATCCTCATATTTTTCGGCATTGGCCCCTTAGGAAGTGCAATATTCATTCCACCAACTGCTTTGAGGCGGGCACGTAATTCTCGTAATTGAACGGTGGAGAGCTTCTTAGGGAATTTCTTCATCTGTCGCTGTAACTTTCGAACCGATACTTGGCCTTCCTCATTTCCTACTAACAATTCATGCACCGGAACTCCGGGAGCAAATCGCTCCATCTTCTTCTTCTCATCGTTGAGGAGAGCGCGAACCGCGTAGCCACCTTCTGCAACAAGAACAATTCCTGCTTTACCAACTGCGCGATGAATCATGTCTTGAGCCTTATTGACACTGACAGCGGGAGTGATTGTCCAGCCTTTGCGAATAGACATGAGAACGCTAGCGCCAGCGCCAGGTTGTCCTTCAATAGATGCATAGGCGGCGCTGCTTGCAAGTCTGGTGAAGAAGAAAAATGCTCCGAGGAATGCGAGCGGAAATGTTAAGAATGCCGCGTAACCAGGTCGACCAAATTGTGCACCAACCAGAATGCCGATCAGCCATAGAGGAACAAAGACAGCGAGGCAGCGGAGCAGAACAAATGAATATTGTTTCGCAGCAAGTTCGTAGGCATCGCGAATAGTCTTAAAGCGAACTTTCTTGGGAGCGTTAGGATCCTTCTTTTTACGTCCAAACATTCGCCTAAATTTCCTTTCGTTGCACTTTAGCTGCAGCAATCTCTTGCGGAGTTGGAGCAGTTCCACCAAGACGAGCTGGTGCCCATCGTTGACCAATAGGGGAGTCAGGATAATCGTTTTGAACTTGGGTTAATAACTCAGACATGCGAGCGTTCAAAAGCTTCATTGATTCATCGATATCGCTATCGGGATTTAGCGAAATGGGCTCACCAATGGATACAAAGATGGGGATGTTCTGGCGTGAGAAATTTCTCGGAACCTTTTTGGTCCAGATGCGTTGAGAACCCCACACAATTGTTGGAAGGATCGGTGCGCCAGACTCCATTGCTAAGCGCACAACCCCATTCTTCATATCTTTCAATTCGAAACTTTGAGAGATTGTCGCTTCGGGAAAGACACCTACGATTTCACCAGCTTTCAAGGCGCGCAGCGCAGCCATGAACGAAGGCCCGCCATTTTTGCGATCCACAGATATATGTTTCATGCCGCGCATAAGTGGCCCAGCAATAGGATTATCAAAAATCTCTTTCTTCGCCATAAATCGCACCAAACGTCCTGAGGGCAAAACGGCGGTACCTGCAAGTGCAAAATCTAAGTATCCAACATGATTCATTGCCAAGATAGCGGAGCCTTTTTTCGGTACATGCGCTTCACCATAGAAAGTGAATTGCAGTCCTAGATATTTCCAGAGGGTTTTGACGATGGCGATGATTGGGGGATACACCACATCAGCCATTGCTTACACCCGATCGAGATTCCATTGCTTGTTTATAAAGTCGACCAGCGCGATAGCTGGAGCGAACCAGTGGACCGCTCATAACGCCAAGAAATCCGAGATCTTCAGCTTCTTTGGCAAGCTCTACGAACTCCTGTGGCTTAACCCAACGCTCGACAGGATGGTGGAGCGCTGAAGGGCGGAGATATTGGGTAATGGTGATGAGATCACAACCTGCACTTCTCAAATCTTTGAGTGCCTGGGAAATCTCTTCCTTTGTTTCGCCCATGCCAAGAATTAAATTCGATTTAGTGATGAGTCCATACTCGCGCGCTTGAGTAATGACATTAAGGGAACGCTCGTAATTAAATGCAGGTCGTATTCTCTTGAAAATTCGAGGAACCGTCTCGAGGTTATGAGCAAAGACTTCAGGACGGCTATCAAAGACTTGGCGCAATAATGTGGGGTTTCCGGAGAAATCAGGAGCAAGCATTTCAACGCCACAACCAGGAACCATGGCATGAATCTGCTCAATAGTCTCTGCATATAACCAAGCGCCTTCATCATCGAGGTCATCGCGTGCTACACCGGTGACAGTGGCATATCGAAGTCCCATAGTTTTAACCGACTCTGCGACGCGTCGTGGTTCATCACGATCGAGAGGTTCCGGCTTCCCAGTATCGATATTGCAGAAATCGCAACGACGAGTACATGCTTCACCACCAATAAGAAATGTCGCTTCCTTATCTTCCCAACATTCAAAGATATTTGGACAAGCTGCTTCCTGGCAGACTGTATGCAGACCCTCTCGAGAGACAAGAGAGCGAAGTGCGGTGTACTCGGGTCCCATGTGCGCGCGCGTTTTAATCCACTCGGGTTTGCGCTCGATAGGTACGGCAGCATTACGAGCTTCTATACGAAGTAACTTTCTTCCCTCCGGGGCAATCATGCAGCGCTCACTTTTATGAGCGCTTCGAAGATGTGGCGCTCTAGAATCGGTTCCACTTCTGCAATCTCGATAGAACGTCCAAGTTCGCGCGCCATGGAAGTCACTTCTGCATCAGCAATTCCGCAAGGGACAATCCGATTGAAATAGCTCAAATCGGGATCGACGTTAAGCGCAAATCCATGCATAGTGACGCCGCGCGCAACACGAATCCCAATCGCAGCAATTTTGCGATCTCCATTCTTGTCTCTAATCCACACTCCAGAGCGTTCACAGTATCGCTCGGCATTTATTCCAAACTCTTTACACACATTAATTAAGGCCATCTCAATCTCGCGCACGAAACCGACTACATCATTTGGATTCTTCAAACGAACAATGGGATAACCAACTAATTGGCGCGGGCCATGAAATGTGATCTTTCCGCCTCGATCGACATCAATAACGGGCGAACCATCGATTGGTTTTTCGCTCTCAAGTGTGCGACGGCCGGCAGTAAAAACAGGAGGGTGCTCCAATAAAATCAAGGTGTTATTGCGGAGCGAATCAGCAACGTCTGAGTGGATGCTGCGCTGCAATTCGAGAGCGGATCCGTACTCAAGAAGCCCAGCTTTACTGAGGGCTATCGACGCCAATGCTGCGGTCACGCCACTAGCCTAACTTCAGTACCGCTATCTCTCTCCACGGAAGGTAAACTCACCCATCTACGCTAGGCGCGTCGGGCGCATGAGCAGAGCAATAATCGGCCTTCGCAGGTAGCCAAAATCACCTAGTAGCCACGTTATAAGGAGTGTTGTGTGAGTCAGAGTGTTGAAAGCGCACCAAGTAAGAATCGTACAAAGGGCCGCCGCGCATTATGGATCGCGGTCGTATCCATCATCGCTTGGCTATCTATTGGTGGATTTTCTGGAGCAGCTTTCTCCAAGATCTCAACAGTTCAAGAGAACGATAACTCTGCATTCTTACCCGAGAATGCCGAATCGACGATTGCCGGAAAAATCACGGTCAAATTCTCTGATCAATCTGAGAATCTACTCCCAACCCTTCTCTTGCTCCTAGGTGACCTCAACCCTGCAACAAATCCTGAAGCTTTCGGCCGAGTAAATGAATACGCCAACACTCTTGGCGCAAAAGTCCTTCCTGAATCTGGTAAACCTTTGAGTAATTATTTTGCTCCTGGTGCTCCACTGCAAGCTATTCCATCTGCTGATGGCAAGGCGGTGCTCATCAATGTGCAACTTGATGCCAAGGTAGCTAGCGAAAACATTGATAAAGAACCAGTTCTTCCGTTACTGATCGACTTTATCCGTGAAGATATGGAGAAAAATTTCGGTGCTGGTATCGAATCCCATGTCACCGGCCCAGGTGGAATCTTTGCCGACTTATTCGGAGCTTTTGGATCAATCGATACCAAATTGCTTCAGACAACTCTTATTGTCGTTGCGATTATTCTTATCGTGGTCTATCGCTCACCAATTTTGTGGATCATTCCACTCTTTACCGCTGGAACTGCGTTAGGTCTTGCGACGATGGTCGTGTACTACCTCGCAAAAGCCGACATCATTGACCTGAATGGTCAAACCCAAGGAATTCTTGATGTTCTGGTTCTCGGCGCTGCCACGGACTACGCACTTCTCTTGATCTCGCGCTATCGCGAGGAACTGCATCACCATGAATCTCGTTATGAGGCAATGAAGATCGCGCTGCGTGGAGTGGTAGAACCGATTGTGGCTTCGGGATCTACTGTCATCGCAGGTCTTATGGTTCTGCTCTTAAGCGATCTTTCAAGTAACCGTGGCCTTGGTCCCGTTGGTTCTATAGGCATTGCTTCAGCGATGTTGGCCGCTCTCACATTGCTACCCGCCCTTCTCATAGTTTTTGGTCGTTGGATTTTCTGGCCCAAAGTTCCCAAATTTGATGATGAAGATGAAAAGCTCTCAGGTATGTGGGCAAAGGTTGGAAATTTCGTTGATCGCAAACCACGAGCAATCTGGGTAACCACGGCGCTCGTACTTATTGTCTTTGCCGGATTCTCGACAACTCTCAAGTCAGATGGGTTAGCACAGACTGATGCATTCACTACCCGAACCGATTCTGTTATTGGTTTAGAGAAATTGGGAGAGCACTTCCCAAGTGGTGAAGGAACACCGGTGGAAATCGTGGTTGATCAAGGAGATCTCGCTGCTGCTACCGCCGCAATCAAAACCGTGAAGAATGTAGCAAACGTTGTTCCGGTAACTCAATTAGATCCTGCGACGCGACAGCCGACTGCCGATCTCAAGATCGTTGACGGGAAAGTTTTGCTTTATGCAACGCTGAGCGTTGCTCCAGATTCCGTGGAAGCGAAGGAAACCATCCCAGTTCTGCGCGATGCCGTAAAGAAGGTCAATGAAAACATCTTGGTCGGTGGCCAGACTGCTGTGAGTTATGACGTAGATCAATCCTCTCGTCGGGATAATCGCGTCATCATTCCTATAGTTCTTGTATTGATCGCAATCATTCTCGGACTTCTCTTGCGAAGCATTTATGCGGCTGCGCTTCTGCTCACCACTGTTGTGCTTTCTTTTGCGGCAACTTTGGGCGTGTGCGCGCTGGTATTTGAACATGTCTTTGGCTTTGCTGGAACTGATGCCTCATTCCCGCTCTTTGCCTTCGTATTCCTCGTTGCACTCGGTATCGATTACAACATCTTCTTGATGACGCGAGTTCGCGAAGAGTCATTCAAGATTGGTACTCGAGCTGGAGTCATCAAGGGACTCACTGTCACAGGTGGCGTTATTACCTCTGCGGGAATCGTTTTGGCCGCAACGTTCGGAGTCTTGGGCGTGCTTCCTCTCGTATTTCTTGCCGAACTAGGTTTCGCCGTTGCCTTTGGAGTTCTGCTAGACACCATCGTGGTTCGCTCACTCCTTGTTCCAGCGCTGGTACGAGAAATTGGTCCAAAGATCTGGTGGCCATCAAAGCTGCAGCATCAAGAGAACTAATTCTTAGATGCGCGCAGGAATTGTCGGTTACGGCTTAGCTGGTCGATATTTCCACGCTTCTACGCTGGTAAGTGCCGGCTTTGATGTTGCCGCAATCTGCACTCGTTCACTCGAGAAGAAAGCAATAGCGCATCAAGACTTTCCTGGAGCGATCTTGGTCAACTCCATCGATGAATTAGTTGAGGAAGATCTCGATCTCATCGTCATTGCATCCACTAATGATGTTCACGCTGAGCATGCGAAAGCTGCTATCGATGCCGGAATTGCGACAGTCGTAGATAAGCCCATGGGGCGTGATTATTACGAAACCCTTGCGCTCTTTGATC
Organism: Candidatus Nanopelagicaceae bacterium; assembly: GCA_035441345.1. Taxonomy (GTDB): domain Bacteria; phylum Actinomycetota; class Actinomycetes; order Nanopelagicales; family Nanopelagicaceae; genus MAG-120802. Next base: position 8,090 of record DAOROE010000016.1, on the reverse strand, counting down.
ATGCAGATATGCGTGGTGTTCCTATTACCGTCTTCTTCAATCGACTCTGGGATTCAGATGCGTTAACGATAAAGAAAGCGCTGCGCGAAGGCGTGCTTGGAAATGTATTCCGCTGCGATTCACGTTTTGAGAGATTTAGACCAGAGCTCAATCCGCAGGCATGGAGAGAGAATTCTTCACTCGAAGTTGGCGGAGGATTACTACTTGATCTTCAAACGCACTTAGTTTCAACGGCGCTAGATTGGTTTGGCCCCGCGGAACTAGTACATGCCTCCGTTCGTGAGATACGTGGCGCTGCAGATGATGATGTAGTGCTGGTACTCAAGCACGATTCTGGAGTGGATTCATATCTATCAGCAAGCGCCATTGTGGGAGCACCCGGTCCAAAACTCCGGCTCAACGGCGATAAAGGTTCTCTTGTTATCAGCGAGTTGGATCACCAAGAAGAGCTTCTTCGCAAAGGATTCAAAGCTCAGCCTGGAATCTGGTTACCGAGCGATGACATTAAGAGCGAAGCACGTATCTTCAAAGGCACCGACTCATTCAGCTATTCAAGTGAGCCAGGCTCGTATCCAACCTTCTACGCCAAAGTTCGTGAAAGTTTGGAGATTGGATCGGAACTGCCGGTATCTCGTGACTTTGCTTTGAGCGTTGCTCGTATCATCGATAAGGCTCGGGAGATTTCTACTCGCTAATGCGCTCGGTCATTATCGTTGGTGCTGGACTTGCGGGTCTTAATTGCGCCCAAGTCCTTAGCAAGAAAAATTATCACGTAACAATTCTCGAATCCTCTGATCGCGTAGGTGGACGCATCAAGAGTGATTACATTGATGGCTTTACTTGTGATCACGGTTTCCAAGTCATTAATCCGAAGTATTCAGAATTACAGAAAACCGGAGTAGTGCCCGAATTGCAGATGCAATCCCTTCCTAAAGGTTTCGACCTCTCTATCAATGGCAGAGAGCTTCGATTAGGGGATTTTCGAAAGCATCTCCGCTACCTCACTGGTGATCTCTCTTTACAGACTGGAAGTGTGCGAGAGAAACTCAACTTCATTCGATTCCTCGCTTTTCCTGGCGAAGATCGACCTTTAAGTGAAGCGCTGGATAGTTCTGGACTTTTTTATCGCAAAGTTCTGAAGGGATTTCTCGATGGGGTATTTCTCACCGACGCAGATCACGTGTCTTCTGAGATGGCTCATGAACTTTTGAGATGGTTTGTCCAAGGTTCTCCAGGAGTGCCAAAGAATGGAGTTGGTGCTCTTCCAACCGCACTACAAAAGGATCTAGAGATTCAATTCAATTCTGAAGTTATTCAGGTAAAAGATGGATCAGTACGGACCAGCACTGCAGATTTAAAAAGCGACTTTATAGTGGTAGCTACTGATGCGATTCAGCGCAGGAAGTTGCTGGGTGGGGATAGCGTCGCAATGAATTACTCTGCAACGTGGTATCACGCAATTGATAGCGATCTCATCTCCAGCAAACATCTACGTGTGGCGACGAAACCACCATTAATCAACTCTGTTGTAATTTCTAATGTCGCCCCCAGTTACGCACCCGAAGGTAAATCTCTGATCTCATCAACCACTCTCCGCGACATCACAGCCTCCGAGGCGGATATCGCGGTGGCCGATCTTTGGGGAATCAGTGAAAGAGAGATGGAAATGGTGGCGAGATATGAAATCCCGCATTCACTGCCGCGCCACTTGCCTGGCAAAGGATTACAGGGCCAACAGCGCTTGTCTGAGAAATTATTTATTGCTGGGGATGATCGAACTTTTCCCGCTCAACAAGGCGCGTTATTAAGCGGTCGTCTCGTTGCGGAAGCAATTATTGCTGATCAATAAGTGCAGAAAGCGCCGGAGCGATATGCGGGTAATCAAAACTAAAACCAGCATCGTTGAGTTTTTGTGGAATAACCTTCTTTGAGCCAAGAATTTCAGTCGAGAAACCTCCCAATGCAATCTTGAGAGCAAACGACGGAACAGGGAAGAGCGCTGGTCGGTGCATGGCGCGCGCCAGAGCCGAGGTAAATTCCTGATTGGTTGCGGGATTAGGTGAAGTTAAATTAACTGCGCCTTCGATCGGTTTCTCCAAAAGATAACAGATTGCCCGGATGTGATCATGCAATGTGATCCACGACCACCACTGTTTGCCATTTCCTAGCTTTCCGCCGAGTCCGAACTTAAAGAGTGGCAACATCTTTCCGAGCGCACCACCAGTGGGATCCAGTACCAGACCGGTGCGAATCTTTACTACTCGCGTATCGGTAGCGAGATCAGCAGCCGCTTCCCATTCTTTGCAGACTGCTGCAAGAAAATCATCACCTGGGCGATCGTTCTCCGTGACGGCTCGGTTACCGGTTTCTCCGTACCAACCAATCGCGCTGGAGGAGATAAAAACTTGTGGTTTCAGTTGGGATACCGCATGAGAGATCGCAGTTGTGCCTAAAAGCCGTGAATTAAGAATTTCAGCACGGTATTTCTTGGTCCATCGTTTATCTCCAACATTTGCGCCAGCAAGATGAATGATCGCATCGACTCCTTCAAGAGGAGCAAGATCTACATTTCCCGTGCGTGGATCCCACGAGACTTCATCAGGTGAGACGACGGGGCGTCGAACTAATTTCTGGACGGTATGACCTTCGGATTTGAGATGGCCAATCAGCGCAGTTCCAATAAGTCCCGAGGCGCCGGTCACGGCAATTCTTTGGGGGAGAGACATTAGAGTCCTAGATCAGATTCAAAACGACCTTCTTCAAGTCGCTCCTTGAGCGTTCCTAAGAATCGAGCAGCATCTGCGCCATCAACGATGCGGTGATCGTACGAGAGTGCGAGATAGACCATGGAGCGAATAGCAATCGTTTCTCCGCCATCTTCACCTTTGACAACCATTGGGCGTTTGACGACTGCGCCAACTCCAAGAATTGCAACCTGAGGTTGATTGATGATGGGAGTATCAAAGAGCGCACCACGAGATCCAGTATTTGTGATGGTGAATGTTCCACCGCCAAGATCATCAGGTGAAATCTTGTTATCGCGAGTACGTGTTGCAACATCAACGATGCGACGAGCGATACCGCCCATATTGAGATCGCCAGCATCCTTGATAACGGGAACAAGGAGTCCACGATCGGTATCGACAGCGATTCCTAGATGTTCAGCACCGTGGTAGGTAATTTGTTCGCCTTCAACAGAGGCATTAACAACAGGGTGTTGTTTCAACGCTTCACACACTGCAACTGCAAAGAATGGAAGGAATGTGAGCTTGACGCCTTCGCGCGCTTCAAAACTTGCTTTCGCCTTTTCCCGCAGACGCGCAATCTTGGTGATATCGACTTCAATGACCGTGGTGAGTTGTGCACTGACCTGAAGAGATTCCAGCATTCGCGCCGCAATGACTTTACGGAGACGTGACATCGTGACGGTTGTGCCGCGAAGTGGTGATACAGCTACTGGCGCTGCAGTGCGAGGTGCACTTGGAATCGACGGTGATGAAATTGATGGAGCAGATGCAGGTGCGCTTGGGCGTGCAACAGCAGCGAGTACATCCTCTTTGCGAATTCTTCCTCCGACGCCAGTTCCTTTTACCCGTGAAAGATCAACGCCATTTTCCGCAGCAAGTTTGCGCACGATGGGAGTTACATATGAATCATCAAGAACGGATGAACCTTTAGCTGGTGAAGGAGCCGGAGATGCAGCAACAGGCTTTGGAACAAGTGGTGGTGGTGTCTGCGGTGGAGTTGGGACTGCCTTAGGTGTGGCAACTGGAGCGACAACTGGTGTAGCAACTGGTGGAGCAGGTGGAGTTACCGGAGCTGCAACCGGCGCAGATCCAGAGGCGCCAATGGATGCCAGACGAGTTCCGACTGCAACAGTGGAATCCACGGGAACATCGATAGAGAGCAAGACTCCTGATGCAGGAGATGGAATTTCAGTGTCGACTTTATCTGTTGAAACTTCGAGTAGCGCTTCATCAACATTGACCGTTTCGCCAACTTTCTTCAGCCAGCGGGTAACAGTTCCCTCTGTTACTGATTCACCAAGAGCTGGCATAACAACGGGTGTTGCGTTTCCAGATGGCGTTGTGGGTTGTGGAGCGCTGACAGGTGCAGCAGCAACGGGCGCTGGAGTCGGAGTCGGAGTTGGTGCTGGTGTTGGGGCTGGTGTTGAAACTTGTGGAGCAGCAGGTGTTGCAGGAGCAGATGCACCATCAGCGATAAGAGCAAGTTCTGCTCCTACTGGCGCAACGCTATCGACAGCAACCAGAATCTTTTGTAGAACTCCCGCGGCAGGAGATGGAATTTCAGTATCGACTTTATCTGTTGAAACTTCGAGTAATGGTTCATCAAGTGCGACGTGATCGCCTTCGGCTTTGAGCCAACGCGTAACGGTTCCCTCAGTAACGCTCTCACCGAGAGCAGGCATCTTGACTGAGAAAGTCATTGCTATTTCTCCGATCCGTTTACGTCAGTGATGAACAGGGCCCGATTATCCATGCGCATGAAGTGGTTTTCCAGCCAACGCGAGATGCGCTTCTCCCATGGCTTCTGAGAGTGTTGGGTGAGCGTGAATAAGAGGTGCAACATCAGCGGCATCTGCTTGCCAGTTAAAGATGAGTTGGGCTTCGGCGAGTAGCTCGCCAACGCGAGAGCCCACCATATGAATTCCCAGAACGGGTCCACCTTTTTGAGAGACCAGTTTTACCGATCCAGCAGTTTTGAGAATCTGCGCTTTTCCATTTCCAGCCAAATCATAATTCAACTCAACGACGTCATAGCCTTGTGCTTTAGCCGCAGCAGTCGTGAGCCCCACTGAAGCAACTTCAGGTTCAGAATATGTAACACGAGGAACGCCGTCATAATTAATTGGACGCGGATTTAAACCTGCAATTTCTTCAGCAACAAGTATGCCTTCGCCAAATCCGACATGAGCAAGTTGTAGCGTTGGAATCAAATCTCCGACCGCCCAAATGCCTGGAATATTAGTGCGGCACTTATTGTCAACGAGAATGTATCCGCGCTCCATCTTGATGCCTTGCTCTTCATAGCCAAGGCCATTTGAAACAGGTCCGCGACCTACAGCAACGAGAAGAAGTTCAGCTTCAAAATTCTTCCCATCTTCCAAAGTTACGGTGACACCTTTGCTGTTCTTGGTAGCGCTCTTAAACTTTGTGCCAAGTTCAAAGTTGATACCGCGTTTACGGAACGCGCGCTCTAACTGCTTGCTTGAGGATTCATCTTCTAGCGCCACAAGGTGAGGAAGCGCTTCAATAATCGTGACGTCCGCGCCAAAAGATTTCCATACCGATGCAAATTCGCATCCGATAACGCCACCGCCAAGAACGATGACAGATTTAGGTACATGGGTCATGTGCATGGCGTGATCACTTGTGACGATGGTTTTTCCATCAACCTCGAGACCAGGCAGAGATTTGGCATATGAGCCAGTTGCAAGAACGACATTTTTTCCGGTGTATTTCTCACCATTGACTTCAACGGTGTCGCGCGAGACTAACTTTCCGGAACCTTCAACATAAGTGATATTGCGGGATTTCACTAAGCCTTGCAGTCCTTTGTGAAGCTTGGTGATAACGCCATCTTTATAAGCATTCACTGCGACCATATCCATAGAATGGAATTCAGCTTTCACTCCAAACTCTGAGGCATGACGAGCGCCATCTGCTATTTCACCCGCGTGGAGGAGGGCCTTTGTGGGAATGCAGCCGCGGTGTAAACAGGTGCCACCTAACTTGTCTTTCTCAATCAATACAACGCTGAGACCAAGTTGAGCCGCTCGAAGCGCACACGCATAACCGCCGCTTCCGCCGCCGAGTACTACTAGATCAAAGTTCGCCACAATCAACCTCGCAGATCATTGAAATTTCTATGGCCCTATCCTGCCAGCATCAGCGAGATGCCATGGACTCCGCCAGCGCGACGAGAGTGCGAAGTGCGACACCTGTTCCGCCCACCGGGGTATATCCGTGAGGCTTTGCATCGTTATATGCGGGACCTGCAATATCGAGATGGAGCCATGGTAGTTCTGGAGCCACAAATTCCTTGAGGAAGAGTCCAGCAACCAACATGCCACCCATGCGATCTCCAATATTTGCGATATCTGCAACAGGTGAGTCAAGAGAGGCGCGAAGCTCTTCGGGTAGCGGCATCGGCCAGAATTGTTCGCCAGTTGATTGCGCAATTTTTAGGAATGTGTCTGAAAATTCTTGATTATTTGTCATGACTGCGCTCGTGCGAGTTCCTAACGCAACAACTTGAGCACCAGTGAGAGTTGCAACATCAACGAGCCCATCAAGTCCGCCAGCTTTCTTGCCAACCTCTGCGGCTTTCATCATCGCATCAGCAAGAACAAGTCGACCTTCAGCATCGGGATTAAGAACTTCTACAGTCTTTCCGCCATAGATAGTGATGATGTCACTTGGACGAGTTGCAGTATCGCTCACCATATTTTCGGCAAGTGGAGCCCAAGCATCAATTGCGATGGGCAATCCTAATTCTGCAATCGCAAGGGCTGCAGCAGAAACTGCAGCAGCGCCGCTCATATCTGATTTCATCGCTTCCATGCCTTGTGCTGGCTTGAGTGCCAGTCCACCGGTATCAAAAGTGATGCCTTTCCCGACGAGCGCATATCGTTTTACATTTTTCTTCTTGGGTGTGTAGGAGAGATGAAGTAGACGAGGTGGATTAGCTGAACCTTGTCCCACTCCGATAATTCCACCGTAACCAAGTTTGCGCAGCTGCGTATCGTTGAGAATCTCAACTTTCACTCCAGAACCTGCGGCAAGTTTCTTGAAACGTTGTGTAAATGAATCAGGCGTGAGGTGGCTTGGCGGAGTGTTAATGAGGTCACGAACGATAAATGTGTACTTTGCGATTATTTCGCTTCGACGAAGAGATTTTGTGTATTCGCTCTTCTTTGCGCTCTTGCTATAAATCGAAATCTTTCCGAGTGGAGACTTTCGATCGGCTTTTGAAGTTCCGCGGAACTCATCGAAGGCATATGCGCCTAGTAGCGCTCCCTCGGAGATTGCGGCAAACTCTTCAAGATTGGAGTGTGGAAGTGCAAAGGTTGCAGATGAGTGTCCCGCTAAATTTCTCGCAGCTGCGCCGGCAGCTCGACGTAGCGTTTCGTGCGCAAATCGATTGTTGGATGGCGCCTGGCCGAGTCCAGTAAGAACGATCAATTTCGAGGCGCGGCCCGGCAATTTAATTACTTCATCAGCAGCGCCAGAAGCACCTAAATCGTCAAGTGCTTCAAGAAGTGATGAGACATCTACCTTGAGATCACCGCTGTGCAGATTGAATTGAGGAGATTTCTTGGAACCTCCTGATGATTTCGAAAATCCGATGACAAGGACATCATCAATAACAGAGCTATCAGTCGCACGAATTGAGGGCATTGGGCTAGGTTATTGGAGTGAGCAAATATTCGCCATTACACCAATTCCACCTTGATGCTGGGGCCAAACTTGCAGACTTCGGCGGTTGGGAGATGCCTATTGAATATCCCGCACTCTCCGGTGGTGGCGTTCTCAATGAGCATCGCGCAGTTCGCGAAACGGTTGGACTCTTTGATGTCTCGCACCTTGGTAAGGCCATGGTCTCGGGTGCCGGTGCTTTGGAGTTTTTGAATTCTGCCTTCACCAATGATTTGAACCGCATCAAGGATGGCCAAGCTCAATACACACTCATATGCGACCCTGCACGTGGTGGCGTGATCGACGATCTCATCGCATATCGCTACTCAAACGAAAAAGTTTTTCTCATACCGAACGCTTCCAATACATCTGAGGTTGTCGCTCGACTAGAGGCAAAAGCGCCATCTGGAGTTACTATTGAAAATCTTCATGAAAGTTATTCAGTCTTTGCACTCCAAGGTCCGAAATCAGATCAAGTGCTAAAAGATTTGGGAATCGAAACGCATCTTGATTACATGTCTTTTACTGAGACCACTATTAGCACAAAGAAGATAGTGCTCTGTAGAACTGGCTATACCGGTGAACGTGGCTATGAGATTCTGGCTTCTTGGAGTGATGCCATGGAAATTTGGAATGTAATCCTTGAGAAAG
>DAOROE010000015.1:2243-15772 GCA_035441345.1 Candidatus Nanopelagicaceae bacterium | reverse complement strand
AACCGACCAGGTTGAGTGTGCCTTCCATGTTTCTTACCTTTCCTTCTTCTTTATCTGCACGATAACCGAGCGTTATCGTGAGTAAAACTATTGATTAATGCTCGTCTGCTAACGCCCCAGCGATATATAGCGCTGTTAAGAGAGTAAAGATGTAGGCCTGAAGGCACTGCACCATGAACTCAAAGAATGTAAGGGCAATGCCGATCAAGAACGAGAATGGGCTGACAAGCTTGAGCCCAATAACGCCTTGCAACAAGTGCTCGCCACCAAGGATGAACACGAGAAGCAATAAGTGACCAGCAAACATATTTGCGAAGAGACGCAAGCTCAGCGTCATGGGACGCACTAAGAAATAGGTCGCAAGCTCAAGTGGAGTAATAAGAATGTATGCCGGCTTTGGAATGCCAGGCAGGAACATGATTTCTTTCATGTATTTGAAGAAACCTTGTTTGCGAATTCCTACGTAATGGAAGATAAAAAATGTAAAGGCTGCAAGTACATATGGGAACGAGATGCGCGACATGGTTGGGAATTGGATCAACGGCACAATTCCGAAAATGTTGTTAACCAAGATGAATGTGAAGAGCGTGAAGAGATAGGGCACAAAGCGCATGAACTCGTGGCCAATTACTTCTCTGCCGAGATCGTTACGGACAAACGAATAGATGGACTCTCCAGCGAATTGGAGTTTTGAGGGAACCACAGCAGCTTTGCGTGAAGAGATGATGAAGAAAGCTGAGATGAGAAGAACAGAGAGGAAAACTAAAAGGATGGGCTTTGTGGCAAATTCATTACCTTCAATAAACGGAGGGAGGTTGAAGTCGCCGGCATCGGGAGGATTGAAGCCCTCGTCCTTTGCTGCGTAGCTAACAAACACCACTGAACTCCTTGAATTCAACTTCCAGAGCGATTTCGTCTCCGTGAAGCCCTACGATGAATTGGCGGGAAAGACGGCGTAACCCTATGGGTTCGGACGCGTAGTTGAGAAATCGAAATTCGCCCGAAAAAGGGCGTTCCGCGTTAGATGGGTTACGGGATTGGGCCCGTTAATGGAGCTTGGGAATTCGGGTTATTTACGGCCGAAGCGGAGCCAGATCAAATACAGGGCCGAGCCCATGCCAAGTAGAAGGCCGGCAAGTAAGAAGTACCCGGTTCCTAACCAGTTATCGAGGCCCCAACCGATGCCACCCCAAATAAGTAGCCCCGAGAGCATGTAACCGAAGATGGTCCAGAAAGCATTGTCTTCGCTTGGACCCTTAGGAAGGTTCTCGCTCATGAATCTCCATCCTTCTTTGACTCTGGGTTTTGAGGCAAGGGTAACTGTAGCCGCAGTTTGAAGAAGGCACGAACCTCCCCAGCAAGCCAACCTGTTGCGATCACGAGTGCGCTGACGCCAAAGCTGGTTCGATCAACATCGTTTTCGTTAGTCAAGCGGGTTACGGCAATCAAGAACCCCGCGATCAAAAGTAACTTTGTGAAGTACGAAAACATCGCAAGAGCCATCGTGCTGATCGGATCGGCGTTCTTTGTGAGTCGTCCAACTAATAGTGAGACAGAGAAAAAAATTACAACAGTGAAGGTTGCAAGTGCGCTGCCTAAAAGGCCCGCAGATCCTTTTACGATTGTTGAAACTACGAGCGCAAGGACTCCCAACACCATCGAGGGAATTAGAGCGCCACGCCACATTGCTTTATTAGAACTTGAGATATCCATCAGACTTGAGCCTCAACTTTTATGCGCTTTTCGCGTTTAGTAAATGTAATTGCAAGAATGAGAAGTAAGGCTCCTACTACGAGCGCGGCCCAGACTGGAATAAATGCTGAGAGCATCGCTGGTAACGCCAACATTCCAGTTCCGAGATAGAGGATTACTGAGGTACGTTGTTGCGAATTCCCCATTGACATCAATTTATGGTGCAGATGCTCTTTATCAGGTGCAAATGGTGATTTACCGCGGCGCACTCGACGCAGAACCGCAAGCCCCAAATCAAGTAATGGAATTGCGAGAACTGCGAATGGCAAGAGCAGAGGAAGTGCAGCGGGGCCAATGTTTTCCGAGAAGACTGCGTTAGCATCAATCTGACCCATCAAAGTAATTGCCGCGGCAGCTAAAACTAAACCTAAGAACATCGAGCCAGAATCCCCCATAAAGATTCGCGCTGGATGAATGTTGTGTGGGAGGAATCCAATGCAGGTTCCAATGACAATCGCAGTCACGAGTGATGGAGCGCCAGCACGGCTAAATCCATTCTCCACCGCCAATAAATATGAGAAACCAAAGAATGACGCTGCAGATATTGCGACGATTCCAGTAGCTAAACCATCAAGCCCATCAATGAAATTAACCGCATTGATGATGACAATGACAACAAGGACTGTGAGTAATTGGCCAATATTTGTAGGTAGCACGATGATGCCATCAATCGGTAGCCAGAGAATTTGAATTCCAAATAAAAGTAAGATCGCCGCAGCAAGGCCCTGTCCCGCCAACTTCGTGACTGCATCGAGCTCGAATCGATCATCCAAAATGCCGATGAGTAATACAAAAGAAGCTGCGATAAAAATTCCCAAAAGTTCGCGGCTATATGCCTTTCCCACTAATTCAAGGTTCTGCACCATGAGAAGAGTTGCGCCCATAGAAAGCCACATCGCGACTCCGCCCCAACGCGGCGTAGTTTCGGTGTGAATATCTCTCTCTCGCACATTTGCGACCGCTTTCTGGCGCAGCGCGAACTTACGTACAAGCGGCGTCAACATATACGTCAACGCTGCAGCGATGAGAAGTGTGAGTGAGTACTCGCGCATTAGCGGGGATAAACGGGGAATTTTGCGGTCAACGAATACACATCGCTGCGGATGGCAGCCGCTTTAGCATCATCTTCGCCATCTTTGATGGCACGAGCAATGAATGATGCAATCGCAGACATTTCTGGGATGCCCATACCTTGAGTCGTCGTGGCTGGAGTTCCCACGCGAATTCCACTTGTTACAGCTGGAGTTTCAGGATCGTAAGGAATCGCATTCTTATTCAGTGAAATTCCAGCTCGGCCACATCGCTCATCAGCGACTTTGCCATTTACTCCAGTGCTACGAATATCAATCAGAGCTAAGTGAGTTTCCGTTCCCCCAGAAACAGCGCGCATGCCTTCTTTCTCTAGAGCTGAAGCAAGCGCTTTGGCGTTCTCGATAACTTTCTTTGCATAATTTTGGTATTCAACAGTGGCACATTCCTTGAGAGCAACTGCTTTTCCAGCTACAGCGCTCATGATCGGACCGCCCTGCATCCCGGGAAATACCGCTTTATCAACTGCTGCGGCATGTTGCGCTTTAGAGAGAATCATTCCGCCTCGTGGGCCACGCAAAACTTTATGAGTTGTAAATGAAACAACATCGGCATATGGAACAGGAGATGGGATTGCTCTACCTGCAACCAAACCAATGAAGTGCGCAGCATCGACCCACATGATTGCGCCCACTTCATCGCAAATCTCTCGGATCGTTTTAAAATCAATCAAACTTGGGTATGCCGTTGCTCCGGAACAGATCATTTTCGGCTTAACGCGACGAGCAATATCGCGCAGTTCATCGTAATCAATTAATTCATTATCCTGGCGAACCCCATATGACTCAACGTTAAACCACTTGCCAGAGAAGTTAACTTTCGATCCGTGCGTGAGGTGGCCACCGTGAGGAAGTGACATCGCAAGAACTGTATCTCCAGGTTTTGTGAATGCTTGATAGACCGCGACATTTGCGCTAGCGCCAGAGTGTGGTTGGAGATTTGCATGTTCCGCACCAAATAATTCCTTAGCGCGTGCAATGCCAATCACTTCTGCTTTATCAACTTCTTCGCAACCACCGTAATAACGCTTGCCTGGATACCCTTCTGCATATTTATTGGAGAGTGTGGATCCCAACGTTGCTAATACAGCAGGTGAAGTGAAGTTTTCACTTGCAATGAGTTGGAGGCTCTTGCGTTGACGATCAAGCTCGGAGAGAACAATCGCGGCGATTTCTGGGTCTTGCGCTTGAAGTTGCGCGAAATCGGGGCCGAAGAAGGTCTCAGACATGTGCGAAATACTAGTGTCAACTACGAGGCGGGGACTGCGATATTCGGCGTTACTGAGCGCAAGTCGGCGAGTGATATTGCTCCTTGGCGGCGCAGCATCACACCATCATCCTTAACAGAGATCACAGTCGAGTTCGGCCCTTCAGGTAAATCGCCTGCATCAAAGATTGCGGCATAGTCGCTATCAAGGCAGGGAAAGAATCGTGACTTTCGCGTTGGTGGTCGACCTGCCAATGTGGCCGATCCGATTGCAAGTGGACCTGAAGCAAGAGCTACGTCACGGATGAAATCTGCAGCTGGAACGCGTACGGCGATTTCTTCGAGAGTGCGTTCATCTCCTAAATCCCAGACTAATCCACGAGCCGGCGCAATATTTACTGTTAATAATCCAGGCCAGAATTTTTCGCAGATCGAATTAATGGTTGTGCCAAATTCCAAAGTTATTCCTTTGACAGTCTTGATATCGCCAACGATGACTTGTGCAGCAACACCTCGCGCATCTTGACGAAGTAAGTGAATTTTCTTCACGGCTGCATGATTAAAAGCATCAGCGACAAAGACGTACGCGTGTTCGAGTGGAGCAATAATTAACTTTCCATCGCGGAGCGCTGCGACCGCGCGTTCTAGTAATTCTGCGTTATCGATTACGCCATCGGTGAGCGAGAATCTCTCTCCCATCACTCCCCCTTCCTGCGCGCCGTCATCCACCGCGGTCTCTGATTGAAATCGGTGTAATGAGAAATGTCAGAGTAGTGCGGACTTAGTTCGCGCTCAAGAAGCGCTGATTGATTTTCAAAGTGCTCAAGGATGAGAAACCCACCTGGTTTGAGCAATCTCGTTGCTGCAGCAATAAATAAGGTTGGAAGATCTAAGCCGTCATTGGCTCCTCCATAGAGCGCTTCACGCGGCTCGTTCTTGCTCACGAGATCTGGCAATACGACGTTATTGGGAACATAGGGAGGATTGGCCACCACAACGTCGCATTTAACGCCTTCTAACGCCTGGGCAACATCGCTCTTAATAACGCGGACATCTACGTCGTGGCGGGAAATGTTCTTCGCCAGCCACTCTTGTGCAGCCTCAGATTTTTCAACGGCCACTACATGGACCGGCATCTTCCGCTGCCTTGCTTCATGTGCAATTGATATTGCAATGGCACCTGATCCCGCGCCGAGATCCACAACGCTGACGGCTGGAGTTGTAGTAGCTCCTGGTGCGGATTGAATCCGTTCAATTTCAACGAGCGCTGCATCAACAAGTAATTCAGTTTCTGGACGCGGGATCAATACTCCGGGTCCGACAGAGAATGTGAGATAACGAAAGGGAGCCTCTCCTGTGAGATATTGCGTTGGAGTTCCATCAATACGCGCAGCGATCAATTCGTGAAATAACTCTTCTTGTTCTGGTGATAGCGAGAAGTCACGTGCGTGAAGATCCATACGACCAACACCGAGAACATGGGCCAAGATGAGTTCAGCATCGACTCCATCAATCTGTGCAGCAAGACATTGTTCTTTCGATGATCTAAGCAGACTCTTGATGCTCATTGTGATTAGCAAATCCGAAATCTCGCATCACGCTTCAGCAGCTGCGAGTTTCTCCGACTTATCCGCTTCAAGAAGTGAGTTGATGACATCATCAAGTTCTCCGTTAAGAACAGCATCCAAGTTATTGGCTTTGAAATTAACGCGATGATCACTGAGGCGATTTTCTGGGAAGTTGTAAGTTCTGATTCGCTCCGAGCGATCAACGGTACGAACCTGACTCTTGCGGGTTGCGGCCGCTTCAGCATCAGCTGCTTCTTGGGCAGCTGCCAATAATCGGGCGCGCAAGATACGTAGCGCTGATTCCTTATTCTGAAGTTGGCTCTTTTCGTTCTGGCATGAGACCACGATTCCAGTAGGAATATGAGTGATACGCACCGCTGAGTCAGTGGTGTTAACGCTCTGGCCGCCCGGACCTGAGGAGCGATACACATCGATGCGAAGCTCATTCATATTAATTTGAACATCAATTTCCTCAGCTTCAGGAAGCACGAGAACTCCAGCGGCCGAAGTATGGATGCGACCTTGTGATTCGGTTTCTGGAACGCGCTGCACACGATGTACTCCGCCTTCAAATTTCAACTTCGCAAAGGGCGCTCGACCTGGCTCGGGATTTCCACGAGATTTCACTGCAACAGAAATATCTTTATAGCCACCGAGATCGCTTTCTGTGGCATCAATAATCTCAGTCTTCCAACCTTGCTTTTCTGCGTAACGAAGATACATGCGTAGTAAATCTCCGGCAAAGAGCGCAGATTCTTCTCCGCCAGCGCCAGCTTTAATTTCCAAAATGACATCGCGATCATCATTGGGGTCGCGTGGTAGTAGCAACTCTTCAAGAGTCGTAGCTGCATCGTCATAGGCTTTTTCGAGCGCTGGAATTTCAGTAGCAAAGCTCTCATCATCAGCGGCAAGTTCGCGGGCTGCAGCCAAATCATCTTCACATTTCCTATATGCCCGATATCCAGCAATCACTGGACCGAGTTGGGCATATCTCTTTCCAAGTTGGCGAGCTTTTCCTTGATCAGAGTGAATAGAGGGATCGGCCATCTGGGCTTCAAGAGTTTCATACTCTTTTAAGATTTCCGGCATCGTTGCAAAACGATTAGCGTTCTTATCTGCCATCTCATTCACTCCTTTCTGTGAATTTTTAAACCTTTACCGATAAAACAAAAGACCGCGCCCCTGCAGATGCAGGAGCAACGGTCTTAAGTGAGAAAGCTACTTTTTGGTCTGTTGCTTCTTGAAACGCTCTTCGAACTTAGCTACGCGTCCACCGGTATCGAGGATGCGCTGCTTGCCAGTGTAGAACGGGTGGCATACGGAGCAGACTTCAACGAAGAGTGATCCATTTGAGATTGTTGAACGAGTCTTAAAGGTCTCGCCGCAACCACAGGTAACTGTGGTCTCCTTATATTCAGGATGAATATCTTTCTTCATTGTGTACTCCTTGGTGTAGTGCTGGGTCCGATATTTCTAACGGTGAACCAGCTCGAAGGTCAGGGCGGAAGGTTACCTAAGCACCCTACAGAAGAGCCAATTCGGCTGCTAAATGAGCGGAGTTACTCGCCCTTCGGAGCCTGGTCAGGTCCGACTGTGGTCTTTTGAACCTGCATCAAGAATTCGACGTTGGACTTAGTGCCCTTCATCTTTTCAAGAAGTAGTTCGAGCGCTTGTTGTGAATCAAGAGCGTGTAGAACGCGGCGCAACTTCCAGACAATGTTGAGCTCTTCTGGGCCCATAAGAATTTCTTCTTTACGAGTTCCTGAAGCATCGACATCAACTGCGGGGAAGATTCGCTTATCTGCGAACTTACGATCCAGCTTCAATTCCATATTTCCAGTTCCCTTGAACTCTTCGAAGATAACTTCATCCATCTTCGAGCCAGTTTCAACGAGTGCTGTTGCAAGAATTGTGAGTGATCCACCATCTTCGATATTACGTGCAGCTCCAAAGAACTTCTTTGGTGGATACAGCGCAGCGGAATCAACACCACCAGAAAGAATGCGGCCTGATGCAGGCGCTGCAATGTTGTAGGCACGACCAAGACGAGTAATCGAATCGAGCAAGACCACAACATCATGTCCAAGTTCTACTAGACGCTTTGCACGTTCAATTGCGAGTTCAGCGACCGTGGTGTGGTCATCTGCTGGACGATCAAATGTTGAGGCGATAACTTCACCCTTAACAGAGCGTTGCATATCGGTAACTTCTTCAGGACGCTCATCAACGAGAACGACCATCAAGTGACATTCAGGATTATTTGTGGTGATGGCATTTGCGATGGATTGCAGCACCATAGTTTTACCCGCCTTAGGCGGCGAAACAATGAGTCCGCGCTGTCCTTTACCAATCGGCGCAATCAAATCAATCACACGGGTAGTGAGAATGTTTGGTTGGGTCTCCAGGCGTAGACGCTCTTGCGGATAGAGAGGCACCAGCTTGGAGAACTCCACGCGATCGCGCGCAGATTCGGGATCCATTCCGTTGACAGTATCGAGACGAACTAGTGCATTGAACTTCTCACGGCGCTCACCTTCGCGTGGTTGGCGAACTTGGCCAGTGATGACATCGCCTTTGCGAAGTCCATAACGGCGCACTTGCTGTAGTGATACATACACATCATTTGGCCCTGGCAGGTAACCACCAGTGCGAAGGAATGCGTAATTATCGAGAATGTCGAGCAAGCCACCGACAGGTAGCAAGACATCATCTTCAGAGAGAACAATCTCGCGTTCACGTCCGCCACGATCACGATCACGTCCACGGTCACGTCCGCGGTCGCGATGACGATCTCTGCGGAAATCACGATCGTTGCGATCATTACGATCGTATCCACGATCGCCACGAGAATCGTTTGTTTCGTTTGAACTCTGTTGGTTTGACGACGGTGAATCTGAAGCTTCATCGTCGCTATCCGATGAATCATCAGTATCAGAGTCATCATTATTTGAATTCTGATTGTCATTACCGCGTTGACGACGTTGGTTACGTGCGGCGCGGCGCGCTTCGCGTTCTGCCTTTGCAGCTTCGCGGTTTGCGGCTTGGAGATCTGTGATTGCTGTGACGAGGTCTGGCTTCTTCATATCGCCAGCGCCTTCAATACCTAGATTGGTTGCAATCTTTCTTAACTCAGGGAGGAGCAATGCAGATAGATCGCCAGAATCTCTCCGAGCACGTGTAGTTGTTTCTGCCATGTATGGTTCTTTTCTAGACTTCTAAAAAGTCTTGTGGTGATTTTTATTGGGGTTTACTGCTTATTTCTTTGAGCTATTTTTGATTGAAACTTCGGGCCGACTTACCGCCCAACGAGCCTGAAATCTACCAGCCAAGTTCCGAGAGCCACAAATCGGAGAATTTTCCGCACGATTTAGGCGTTGGAGACGGTTGCTCCATCGGGGGAAACCTCAAGATCCATCGGAGTGAAGTGCTCCCCTGCGCTACGCACAATGTCATCATGTTCGGCGGCAGTTCCAGTGTGAAGAACT
Source organism: Candidatus Nanopelagicaceae bacterium (assembly GCA_035441345.1). Classification (GTDB taxonomy): domain Bacteria; phylum Actinomycetota; class Actinomycetes; order Nanopelagicales; family Nanopelagicaceae; genus MAG-120802. Next base: position 6,672 of record DAOROE010000015.1, on the reverse strand, counting down.
AAGACGGATGGTCCAGCCCCAGAAATCATGGCAGCAACTCCTGCGCCACGTAACTTCTTCACCAAATCAACAGAGCGCGGCATTGCTTCGCGGCGATATTCCTGGTGGAGATGATCTTCCGTGGCAGCAAAGAGAAGCTCGGGGCGAATCGAAAGTGCGTGTACGAGAAGTGCTGAACGCCCCGCATTAATCGCAGCATCTTTATGAGGAACACTCTCGGGCAACATTCGTCGCGCTTTACCGGTTGAGAGTTGGGTGTGGGGCAAGAAAACTAAGGCGCGTATTGTGGGGTCAACCGAGAATCTTGATGCGCACCCCGTTGCAACACTTGCACGATCTTCCATCCAGGAAATTGTTGCACCACCAAGAGTTGCAGCAGCGATATTGTCGGGATGACCTTCCATATCTGTTGCAAGTGCAATCAGATCATCATCTGTCATCAAAGTATTTCCTGATAAAACAAGTCCGCGCGCAAGTGATAAACCACCTACGATGGCTGCAGCAGATGAACCAAGTCCGCGTCCGTGTGGAATGGAATTGAGAGCACGAAGTGCAATACCTCGTGGTTTGCCACCCATGAATTCAAAGCCTGCCATCATCGCTTTGATGACAAGGTGCTTTCCATCTTTCTTTACTTCATCGGCGCCTTCGCCGGTGACGTCAACATCAAAGAGTTCATCATCGAGAATCTGGGCGACGTAAATATCGCGCAGCTCTAACGCAAGAGCAAGCGCATCAAAACCAGGACCCAAGTTGGCAGCGCTAGCGGGAACGCTGACTTGAATTGGCGTTGCCTTGTAAGTAAGGCGATCTTTAAATCCGCGTGACATTGTTATGCCAATCCAATGACTTCAGCTGCTTTGCGAACATCGACGGGAATGACGGTTGGTTTATCTGCGCCATCAAGCACCCATTGCACATCTTTCAAACCATTACCCGTCACAGTAATCACAATCTTTTTATTCTTGGGCAACTTACCTTGAGATTTATATTTGATAAGTCCAGCGATACCTGCGGCGCTCGATGGTTCAACAAAGACGCCTTCTTTAGCAGCAACAAGTCGATAAGCGCTCAAGATCTCTTCATCGTTCACCATATCGATGATGCCACCAGATGTATCGCGCGCTTCCTCGGCCTGAGTCCATGAAGCAGGATTACCAATACGAATCGCCGTTGCGATCGTTTCAGGGTTCTTCACAACTTCACCGCGCACGATGGGCGCAGCGCCTTCGGCTTGAAAGCCCCACATCTGGGGTAATGAAGTCGAGATTCCATCTCCAAAATATTCTTTGTAGCCCTTCCAATATGCCGTGATATTTCCCGCATTACCGACGGGAAGGGCGTGAATGTCCGGAGCAAAACCCAGAGCATCAATCACTTCAAAAGAAGCAGTTTTCTGTCCTTCGATACGGAAAGGATTCACGGAGTTAACGAGAGAGACAGGATATTTCTCAGAAAGTTCGCGCGCTAAGTTCAAGCAATCATCAAAGTTTCCATCAACTTGGAGAAGTTTTGATCCATGTGCAATCGCTTGTGCAAGTTTGCCCATCGCAATCTTTCCTTGTGGCACAAGAACTACCGGAGTCATGCCAGCTTTCGTTGCGTAGGCCGCAGCGCTCGCGCTGGTGTTACCAGTCGATGCGCAGATAACAGCCTTAGCCCCATCTTCTGCAGCTTTAGAGATCGCCATTGTCATTCCGCGATCTTTGAAAGAACCCGTGGGATTTGCACCTTCAAACTTCAACCAGACTTCGTTATCGAGCATTTCAGAGATGACACAGGCATAAATAAGTGGAGTTCCACCTTCACATAGCGTGACAACGGGAGTTTTCTTACTTACTGGGAGTCGATCGCGATATTCCTCGATAACTCCGCGCCACTGATGAGCGCCAGATTTAGAGCGCTTCTTGAAAATACTCACTTGCTGCTACTTTCGATGCGGAGCACGCTCTCGACGCTCTTCACAACATCGCTCTTGGCAAGAGCTGCAACAGTTTTCTTCAGCGCAGATTCTGGTGCCGAATGCGTTGCAACAATCAATTCAGCGCTATCGCCTCGACCTGATTGGCGAACTGTTTCAATCGAGACGCTATGTGAAGCAAAGAGTTGAGCAACAGAGGCAAGTACGCCTGGTTTATCAGCAACATCAAGCCTGATGAGATAACGCGACAAGACATCATCGATCGCGGCAACAGCTAATTCTGCGTAATCACTCTCGCCATGACCTTCTCCACCTCGAGTTTTATTGCGAGCAATAGCGATGAGATCACCAAGAATTGCGCTTGCCGTGGGCGCTCCACCCGCGCCGCGTCCATAGAACATCAACTCACCAGCAGATTCCGCTTCTACGAAAACCGCATTAAATGCATTGCGCACTGAAGCCAGAGGATGTTGGCGAGAAATGAGTGTGGGATGCACGCGAACCGATACTTGATTATTCGACGTTAGTTCGGCGATTGCCAGCAACTTGATGACATGATCCATATCGCGAGCGACAGCGACATCACGCGCTGAAATTTTTGAGATTCCCTCGCAATAAACATCTCCTGAAGTGACGCGAGTATGAAAGGCAAGCCCCGCCAGAATCGCAGCTTTGGCAGCAGCATCATGGCCTTCAATGTCTGCTGTGGGATCCGTCTCGGCAAAGCCAAGCGCTTGCGCCTCTTTTAGTACATCCGCGAAGGCGCTTCCTTCTTCATCCATCTTGGTAAGGATGTAATTCGTAGTTCCATTCACAATACCCATGACGCGATAAACATGATCGCCAACGATTGATTCGCGCATCGGACGAAGGATTGGGATTGCACCACCGACCGCCGCTTCATAGTACAAATCAACTTTGTTCTTATCAGCTGCTTCAAAGAGTTCTGCACCATGGAGTGCAAGGAGCGCTTTGTTAGCAGTAATGATGGACTTTCCATTCTTAATCGCGCTTAAAATTAATTGGCGAGCAGGCTCTATTCCTCCCATGACTTCAATGACGATATCGATACTCGGATCATTAACGACTGATGCAGCATCATCAGTAAGGAGAGCAGGAGATACATGATCACGTTTGGTGGATAAGTTCTTGACTGCGACTTTTGTTAATGAGAGGTGAGCTCCTGAACGGGCAGCGAAATCTCCTGAATCTTCCTGAAGGAGTCGAGCAACGCTTGAACCAACAACACCGCATCCGAGCATGCCAATATTGAGCGTTTTCTGTGCGTTACTCATGATCGGCCTTTCTCACTTGAAGGGAAGGTGCGCGGAGCCTCATCAATCTCCAAGGCTAGAAGGTCAGCATGGGTTTCTCTGCGAATCATGATGCGCGCCGTTTGATTATGGACGCAAATCACGGGCGGGCGAACCATATGGTTGTAATTGCTCGCCATGCTTCGGCCATACGCCCCCGTCGCCGGCGTTGCTAACAGATCTCCGGGAACAATATCGCTCGGCACTTGAATATCTCTAATGACGATGTCACCAGTTTCGCAATGTTTTCCAACGATTCTTGCGCGACGAAGTTCTGCGCTACTTTCACGATTTGCCAGCGCCAATGAATATTCAGCTTGGTACAACCCAGTACGAAGGTTGTCGCTCATTCCACCATCAACGGATATGTACCAACGGGTGGAACCATCGTCGAGTTGTACATCCTTAGTAGTACCTACTTCATACACAGTGATCATCGCAGGACCAACGATGGCACGACCTGGTTCAATCGAGATAGAAGGAATTGAAATCTGATTCTTCTTACACTCTTGTGTGACTATTGAAGAAAGTTTGCTCAGCGCAGTTTCTGGTGAGATGGGATCATCCTCATCAACATATGCAATTCCATAACCACCACCGAGATCAAGCTCCGGAAGTTCGGTTCCAAATTCCTGTTTGTATCTCGCCAGCATCCCGATGAGCCTCGTTGCTGAAGTCTCAAATGCATCAGTGACAAAAATCTGTGAGCCAATATGAGCATGAAAGCCTTGTAGCTGAAGTGAATCATGTTTCGTTGCCGCCAGTACCGCATCCCATGCCGCACCTGACGCTATAGAAAATCCAAATTTCACATCTTCATGAGCGGTGGAGATTGCTTCATGGGTGTGGGCCTCTACTCCAGGAGTAAGGCGGATCAAGACTTTCTGCACAACTCCTTTGATGTGTGCAATGCGAGCCACTCGATCAATCTCCTGAAGCGAGTCAACAACAATAATTCCTACGCGATAATCAATGGCATCGGCTATCTCGGCCTCAGACTTATTGTTGCCATGCATTTCGATTCGAGCAGGTGGGAATTTCGCAGCGATGGCGACCGCAAGTTCTCCCCCAGTACACACATCAAGTCCAAGTCCAGCTTCCGCAACCCAGCGCGCTATCTCTTTTGAAATAAAGGCTTTCGCTGCGTAATACGCGATACCGGCATGGTCGCCAAAGTGCTTTTCCAAACTATCAC
>DAOROE010000015.1:0-2143 GCA_035441345.1 Candidatus Nanopelagicaceae bacterium | reverse complement strand
GCTGCGTAATACGCGATACCGGCATGGTCGCCAAAGTGCTTTTCCAAACTATCACGCCATTGGTGAGCGCGGGATTTGAAATCTGACTCATCGAGAATAAAGGCTGGAGTTCCAAATTCGCGCGAGAGATCAATTAGTGAACATCCACCGACAGTAATAACGCCATTTTTTCTTTCGGCTGTTATTGGCCAAACTTTAGAGTTGAGAGCGTTCTTCATTTGCTACATCCGCTCCGGTGCGCTGACACCAAGTAGTGACAATCCATTATGAATAACCTGGCGAGTGGCGGCACATAAAGTTGCGCGAGTTGAGTGAATATCTGATGCAGGCTCTTCACCCATCGGAAGCACTCGACAATCGTTGTAGAAACCATGATAGAGAGTTGCTAACTCTTCGATATATCGAGCTATGCGATGTGGTTGACGAAGTTCTGCGGCGCTGGCCACAACTCTCGGATATTCTGCAAGGCCGCCTAGGAGTTCTCGCTCGCGTTCATGTGTGAGCAACTCTGGTTTGTATTGCGCAGCGCCATATTTCAATCCGAGTTCATCTGCATTTCGAAGAACTGCAGAAATACGCGCATGTGCATACTGAACATAGAAGACTGGATTGTCATTGGTGCGCTTCTTCAATAAATCGATATCAAGCACCATAGGAGTATCTACGGGATAGCGAATCAGGGTGTAACGCGCCGCGTCCACGCCAACTTTTTCCACTAACTCCTCCAGAGTAATAATGGTTCCAGCACGCTTGGAGAGCTTGAGTTCCTGGCCACCCTCCATGATCTTTACTAATTGACCAATGAGAACATGAATATTGAACTCAGGATCATCACCAGCACAGGCTGCTGTTGCTTTAAGACGACCAACATAGCCATGGTGATCCGCACCTAACATGTAGATACAGATATCAAATCCACGACGGCGTTTATCAAGGTAATAGGCAGTATCTGATGAGAAATATGTGAGTTCGCCGCCAGATTTAACGAGCACCCGATCTTTATCGTCCCCAAAATCTGTGGTTCGTAACCAGGTAGCGCCTTCAGATTCATATACATGACCTTGTGCTTTCAAAGTATTGAGAGCGGTCGAAAGTGCATCCCCTGAATGAAGAGAGCGCTCTGAAAACCAGATATCGAAGTGGGTTCCAAAATTATCGAGCACATCTTTCTGTTGTTGCAATTGCAAGGCATAACCAGCTTCTCTAAATGCTGGTACACCTGCTGCTTCATCAAGTTCCAAATATTCAGGATGTTGCGCGACAATCAACTTCGCCAAATCGTTGATGTAATCACCTTGATAGCCTTCTTCAGGTCGCGCCTCTCCACGTGCAGCGGCGCGAAGTGATGCGCCAAAAAGTTCCATCTGGGTGCCACGGTCATTGATATAAAACTCGCGCGTTACCTCAGCGCCACCAGCTGCAAGAACGCTCGCCAACGCATCTCCAACTGCGGCCCAACGAGTATGTCCAAGATGAAGTGGTCCAGTTGGATTTGCGCTAATAAATTCCAAATTTATTTTTCTGCCCGACAGAATGGTGACGCGGCCAAACTTTTCTCGTTCATTGAGAATGGCATTAACGACGGCGCCTTGGCTCGCTTTGGCTAGAGTGATATTGATAAATCCTGGTCCAGCAATTTCAATCTTTGCAATCTCAGAATTACCTTGTAAGCCACGCTGCACTATCTCGGCAACATCACGCGGTGATTTACCTGAGGGTTTCGCGAGCGCTAACGCAATGGATGTTGCATAGTCTCCGTGATCGCGATTCTTTGGTCGATCCAAAACAATATTGGTGATTGCAGGAGAACCAGATATCTCAGCCGGTAACTCCCCTTGAGCGATCGCTCCCTGGATAGCGGCGCTTATCGCGGCAGCCAGGGACTCATGCGGTGCTAACCCCGCCCTTGTTGAGGAACCCGATGCTGACACCTAGGAAAGGCTACCGACCCCACGCTGTATCTCGCGGAAGCGGAAAAACCCTGCGTAATTTGAGGGCAAAAGGGGCAGAAAAGCTTTATCTGTTACCAAGTTGTTATGGCCGGACTATCCAAATTCTGAGAAATTCACTTCACAGGGCGCCCTGTCCAAAGTAGGTTCTGACGCGGTGAACCGCCCTCGCGGTTCATTTATGAACTACTTTC
>DAOROE010000014.1:0-16239 GCA_035441345.1 Candidatus Nanopelagicaceae bacterium | reverse complement strand
AACCCCCGACCTACTCGGTGTAAACGAGCCGCTCTACCGCTGAGCTAAGCGCCCTTCTAAATGCGTGCGCAGTCTATAACGATGCCAGCGCAGTCTTGTAATCGGCAAGATTTCGCGCTTCCGCAGGGCTATTTACTACGGTCCAACGCACAATTCCGTTCTTATCGATTACAAAAGTTCCACGTAGCGCAAGTCCGCGATCTGCATTGAATACTCCATATTTCTGTGCGGTGGCACCATGTGGCCAGAAATCTGAGAGGAGTGGGAAGTTATATCCCTCTTTCTCTGCAAATACTTTTTGCGTGAACATGGCATCACATGAAATCGCGAGGAGTTCGACGTTATCGTTCTGGAAAACGGAGAGATCATCACGGAGGGCACATAGTTCGCCTGTGCATGTACCGGTGAATGCAAATGGGAAGAAGACAACAACTACGTTCTTCTTGCCACGGAAAGATGAGAGAGAAACCTTCTCGCCAAATTGATTTGGGAGTTCGAAATCTGGGGCTTCTTGTCCGACTGCAATTGTCATTATTTTCTTCCGCTCTTTCTGGCAACAAGTCGTGTTGCAGTCCAATCTTTTGAAGCTGGGATAGTTGAGGTGAGGCTTAATCCCGCAGTTTGTGCTGCATCTTGAATATCACTCGGCTCAACATGACCATCACGACCAACTTTGGGAGTCAGTAACCAGATTGGTCCATTCTCAGAGAGATAGGTCAAGCAGTCGACGAGTTCATCGATGAGATCACCGTCATCTTCGCGCCACCATGTGATGACTGCGTCGACAACTTCTTGTGAATTTTCGTCTAAGAGATCTGTGCCTGTGGTTTGGGAAATTTCTTTGCGGATTGCTTCATCAGCATCATCGCCGAAGCCACGCTCTAAAACGAGAAAGCCACTTTGGATTCCCATACGGGATGCCAGTTGTCCTGGCCCCACCGGGGTACTCAATGCCTTCTCCTTCACTCTCGAGAACTCTTTTCTGCTGAAACGAGTAGGAGAAGTCCACACTTCCGCGCCGTATTACGCAACTCCGTAGCCGCTTTCGGGGAGGTTAAAACTCACACGCGCCGATTTCGCGCATTGAGCCTTGAGGCGGAAAGATAGGGCCGTGAGCCCAAGTCAGAACGAGATTAACTCCCTTCAGGACGCCCACGTCGACCAGCTCGTCGATTCCAACCCTGATGAGACCGCCGAATGGCACCAATCGCTCGACTCGTTAGTGAAACATGCAGGCCCGGCCCGCGCTCGTTACTTGATGCTCTCCCTTTTCAAGCATGCCCACGAAAATCATGTAGCGCTTCCAAATCTTCGCCTTACCGATTACATGAACACCATTCCTCCAGAGAAGGAACCGAAATTTCCTGGAGATGAGTTCTTAGAACGTCGCATTCGCGCTTACATCCGTTGGAACGCAGCAATCATGGTGCACCGCGCGCAACGCCCTGGCGTTGGAGTGGGTGGACATATTTCAACATTTGCATCTTCAGCTGCGTTATATGAAGTTGGATTCAATCACTTCTTCAAAGGCAAAGAGCATCCTGGCGGCGGAGATCAAATCTTCTTCCAAGGTCATGCCTCTCCCGGAATGTATGCCCGCGCATTTCTTGAAGGACGTTTGAGCGAACATCAACTTGATGGATTTAGACAAGAACTTTCCCATCCAGGTGGCGGACTTTCGTCGTATCCGCATCCACGTCTGATGCCAGAGTTCTGGGAGTTCCCCACCGTTTCGATGGGACTTGGTCCGATTAATGCGGTTTACCAAGCGCGCTTTAATCGGTACTTACATAACCGCGGAATCAAAGACACTTCACAACAACAAGTCTGGGCATTCCTTGGCGATGGTGAGATGGATGAGCCAGAAAGCGTTTCAGCGCTAACTCTCGCCGCTCGTGAAAATCTAGATAACTTAACTTTTGTTGTTAACTGTAACTTGCAGCGCCTTGATGGTCCAGTGCGCGGTAATGGAAAAATTATTCAAGAACTTGAAGCGCTCTTCACTGGCGCAGGTTGGAATGTCATCAAAGTTGTCTGGGGTCGCGAGTGGGATCCACTCTTTGCAATGGATAACGAGGGTGCACTCGTTGATTTGATGAACAAGACTCCAGATGGAGATTTCCAGACTTACAAGGCAGAGAATGGAAAGTTTGTGCGCGATAACTTCTTTGGTCGCGATCCGCGAACAGCTGCAATGGTCGCCAATTGGAGCGATGACGATATTTGGAATCTCAAGCGTGGAGGCCATGATTATCAGAAGCTTTACGCTGCTTATCAATCAGCGATGAACCATAAGGGCCGCCCTACGGTCATCTTGGCCAAGACGATTAAGGGCTGGACTCTTGGTTCGCACTTCGAAGGTCGTAATGCCACCCACCAGATGAAGAAGTTGAAGATGGAAGACCTTCAAGCGCTACGCGATCGACTTTATCTTGAGATTCCTGATGAGAAATTAGATGAGAAGTTGCCACCATATTTCCATCCTGGAAAAGAATCCCCTGAATATCAATACATGATGGAACGTCGTAGCTCGCTCGGTGGTTCAGTTCCCAAGCGCCGTCCAATTTCTAAGCCTCTACCCCAGCCGGAAGATTCACACTTTGAAGTAATGCGCCGTGGTTCTGGCCATCAAGAAGTTGCAACCACGATGGCATTTGTCCGCTTACTCAAAGATTTAACAAAGGTTGAGGGCCTTGGCCATCGCATTGTTCCGATCATTCCGGATGAAGCGCGTACCTTTGGTATGGATTCTCTCTTCCCAACAATGAAGATCTATTCACCTCACGGACAGCAATACACCGCTGTTGATCGCGATCTGATGTTGTCATATAAGGAATCTACGACTGGCGTAATTTTGCATGAAGGTATCAATGAGGCCGGCTCAACTGCTTCATTCACCGCAGTTGGAACTTCATATTCAACTCATGATGAACCGATGATTCCGGTTTATATCTTCTATTCGATGTTTGGTTTCCAACGTACTGGCGATGCTTTCTGGGCTGCAGCTGACCAGATGGCACGTGGCTTTGTTATGGGCGCAACTGCAGGTCGCACAACTTTGAATGGTGAAGGTTTACAGCACGAAGATGGTCACTCACAACTTCTTGCATCAACTAATCCTGCTGTTGTTGCTTATGACCCGGCATATGGATTTGAACTTGGCCACATCATCAAAGATGGTCTACGAAGAATGTATGGCGAAAATAGCGAGAACATTTTCTACTATCTCACTGTCTATAACGAGCCATATGTACAACCAGAAGAACCCGCAAATCTTGATGTGGAAGGACTTCTTAAGGGCGTTTATCTCTACTCCAAGAGCGCTAAATCAGGGCGTAAGAAGCGTCGTGCCAACATCTTGGCCTCAGGCGTTGCTATGAACTGGGCTCTTAAGGCGCAGAAACTTTTGGCTGAAGATTGGAAAGTCCAAGCCAATGTCTGGAGCGTTACATCATGGAACGAACTACGTCGCAATGGACTCGACGTTGATCGCCACAATCTCCTACATCCGCTTGCAAAGAAGAAGGCGTATCTCACTGAGAAACTAGAAGCTTTTGATGGCAGCGTTCTTGCCGTAAGTGACTTCATGCGCACCGTTCAAGATCAAATCGCACCGTGGGTCCCCCAGCCATTCACATCACTTGGTACCGATGGATTTGGACTATCTGATACGCGTGGCGCGCTCCGTCGTCACTTCAAAGTTGATGCTGAATCAATCGTTGTTGGAGTTTTATCCCAGCTTGCAAAAGAAGGAAAGATCTCACCAAAAGTTGTAAAACAAGCTATCGAGAAGTATCAGCTCGATAACGTCACAGCAGCAGATCCCGGAAATACTGAAGGCACGGGATGATTGGTCGCTTTCCAATCCTGGATATCTCTCCGGTCACATACTTCGGTGGAGAGTTCATTGGTGCGAAAGCGATACCTCAAGAAGAAATAACTGTTGGCGCCACGATTATTCGTGAAGGCCATGACTCTTTTGATGCATTTGTCATACTCATTGATCCCAAGGGTCGAGAAGTAACTCGCGTTGCAATGAGAGAAATCTGGCCCAAGAGTGCGCGGTTTGAGGGCAAGGTACGCCCAACGTCACAAGGAATCTGGAAGTACTACATCGAAGTCACCGCCCAGAATCCTGGCGAGTTTTCTAAAGCCCTAATTAGCACTAGTGATCAATACCCAATTCATGTTGAGTGCGAGAGAGCCCTGGTGGGGAGTTGGTATGAGTTCTTCCCTAGAAGTGAAGGTGCAACAAAGAATTCCGATGGCTCAATCACCAGTGGAACCTTTAACAGCGCGGCAAAACGAATACCTGCTGTAGCCGAGATGGGTTTTGATGTTCTCTATATTCCTCCGATTCATCCCATCGGATATGCGCATAGAAAAGGCAAAAACAACTCACTTGAAGCTCTGCCTTCCGATCCCGGAGTGCCATGGGGAATCGGTAATGCTGATGGCGGACATGACGCCATAAATCCCGAACTTGGGACCATGAAAGATTTTGAGGATTTCCTCAAAGTTGCAAAGAAGCACAAGATTGATGTCGCCCTTGATTTAGCGCTGCAGTGTTCGCCTGATCATCCTTGGGTAAAAACTAACCCTGAATGGTTCACAAAGCGTGCGGATGGAACGATTGCGTACGCCGAAAACCCACCAAAGAAATATCAAGATATTTTCCCTATCAATTTTGATAACGACTATCCAGGGTTATTTGCCGAAGTTCATCGCATCGTAAAGTTCTGGATTAACAAAGGCGTCTCCATATTCCGAGTGGATAATCCCCACACCAAGCCAGTGCACTTCTGGCAAGAACTGATTGCTAAAGTGAATTCTGAATTTCCTGACGTAGTCTTTCTCTCAGAAGCTTTCACCAATCCCCCAATGATGCATTCTCTTGGCAAAGCAGGATTCCAACAGTCCTACACATACTTCACGTGGCGCGTCACCAAGCATGAGTTAATGGAATACGGTCGTGAAGTCTCCCAGCACACAAGTGCCTTCTTCCGCCCTAATTTCTGGGTCAATACTCCAGACATACTGCCATTCCACCTCCAAAGTGGAAATCCTGCAATCTTCGCACTTCGCGCCGTATTAGCAGCAACGATGGCACCCTCGTGGGGTATGTACGCAGGTTATGAGTTGTATGAACATATTCCTATCGCTGAAGGTAAAGAGGAGTATCGCGATAGCGAGAAATATGAAATCAAAGTTCGTGATTGGGCTGGAGCTGCCAAAAAAGGAATTACGCTTGCGCCTTTTGTAACACAACTTAACAAGATTCGAAAAGATAATATCGCTCTTCAAAGACTCCGTAATCTGTATTTTCACGACACAGATTCTGATCAGATCATCGCCTACTCCAAGCGGGAAGGTGATAATTTGATTCTCGTTGTAGTCAATCTCGATGGGCTACATGCTCAAGAAACCACGATTCATTGGGATATGTGGGCTTTGGGGCTAGATAAAGAGAACTTTGAAGTAACCGATCTTCTCGATAACTCCATCTATAACTGGGGTAAAGACACCTTTATCCGCCTTGATCCCGCTCGTCCTTACGGCAAAGTCGCTCATATCGCTCGCGTCAGAATTAAGTAAAGTTTGCTCATGAAGAGCTTCCTCGCCAGATTTGTCGGGAAGCGTCAGAAGTTCCAATCACCTCCGGCGGGCTATCTCAATCCACACTCCACTTTAGGTGAGTTAGATATGTATCTCATCACTGAAGGTCGCCATGAAAATTTATGGGATGTGCTCGGTGCTCATGTGCGTCGTGATTCGGAAAATGAGTTAATCGGAACTGCATTTGCCGTGTGGGCTCCCAATGCACGAAATGTAAGTTTGATTTGCGACAACAACTTCTGGGATCGTAAATCTAATCCCATGATTCCTTTGGGATCCAATGGCTTATGGGAAATTTTCATTCCAGATCTTGGTCCTGGAACTAAATACAAGTTCGCCATTGAAGGTCGCGATGGCAAGTGGGTTGATCATGCAGATCCCATGGCTCGCCAGACTGAAGTTCCACCACATACTGCATCGATTGTGAATGAAAGTAATTACCAATGGAGCGATGCACCATGGATGACAAATCGAGCGATGTACCAACCGTGGAAATCTCCGGTATCCGTATATGAAGTACACCTTGGCTCGTGGAAACCAGGTCTCTCGTATCGCGAATTGGCAAAAGAACTAGGTGATTACGTTCTTTCACAAGGTTTCACACATATTGAGTTTCTTCCCGTAACTGAGCATCCATACAGTCCATCATGGGGATATCAAGTAACGTCGTACTTCGCTCCTACTTCACGTTTTGGAACTCCTGATGACTTCAGATATCTGGTTGATGAGCTTCATCAAAGAGGAATCGGAGTTCTCCTTGATTGGGTTCCCGCACACTTTCCTAAAGATGAATGGGCGCTTGCTAGATTTGACGGGACAGCGCTCTATGAACATGAAGATCCTCGTTTAGGAGAGCATCCTGATTGGGGCACTCTGATCTTCAATTTTGGGCGAAATGAAGTGCGCAATTTCCTCGTATCAAGCGCGCTTTATTGGTTTGAAGAGTTTCACATTGATGGCCTCCGCGTTGATGCTGTGGCTTCAATGCTCTACTTGGATTACTCCCGCAAAGAGGGTGAATGGGTTCCTAATGAATTTGGAGGGCGTGAAAATCTAGCTGCGGTTCGATTCTTACAAGAAGCTACCGCCACTGCATACAAGCGATATCCAGGAATCATGATGATCGCAGAAGAATCAACAGCCTGGGGCGGAGTCACCAAGCCAACATCTGAAAATGGGCTTGGTTTTGGATTCAAATGGAATATGGGTTGGATGCATGACACTTTGCAGTATCTCCACCACGAACCAGTCCATCGTGTTTATCACCACAATGAGATTACATTTTCTATTCTCTATGCCTGGAGTGAAAACTTTTTATTACCTCTCTCTCACGATGAAGTCGTGCATGGTAAAGGTGCGCTAGTAAATAAGTTTCCTGGCGATCGTTGGCAGAAACTTGCAACGCTGCGCGCGCTATATGGGTATATGTGGGCACACCCCGGCAAGAAACTATTGTTTATGGGATCGGAATTTGCCCAGAATGATGAGTGGCGTGAATCGCAATCACTGGATTGGCATCTAACCCAATACGGGGAACATAGCGGTGTGCAAAAACTCATCACTGATATCAATAGCGGTTACCGCAATAATCCCGCTCTCTGGCAGAAAGATGTCTTAACAGATGGATTTCAATGGCTTATTGGTGATGATGGCGCTGGTAACACTCTCGCATTTGCGCGATGGGCAGACGATGGTTCTTGCCTCATTTCAATTACTAACTTCTCTCCTGTGCCACATGAGCACTATCGCTTACCAATACCGGCGAATGGACAGTGGCGCGAAATTCTCAATACCGATGACCAGCGTTACGGTGGATCTGGAGTGACTAATTCGTCTCTACAGCTGCTGAAGGAAGAACATCGCGGCCAACCATTTTCAATCGTGATGAAGTTGCCACCACTTGCCACGGTCTGGCTAAAAGTCGAGTAAAGCTCCTCGCTTACTTCTTTCGCGGCTGGCTTGCTGCGGCCACAAAAAAAGCTACCAGTATCAACATCACGCCTGGGATGGTCATAGCAATCGGTAACGTCGTTGCTCCAGCAACCACTGAAATTACGCCTCTACCGATAAAGGTGAGCACTTGATTCATTGCTCCAAGTTCGGCAACTGCGACGCCTCCGGGCTTATCTGATCGTGCGCTGGCATAGCCGAAGAAGAGTGGTCCAACAAAAGATATTCCAAAGCCAGTAAGAAGGAAACCAAGACAAAATACTGCAAAGCCCAAGGAAAGATTAGTTTCCTTGAGTTGCATACTTAATCCCAGTGAAACTAAGAAGATAGTTCCGCCAAGCACTACAAAAGGTTGAACCATTTCCTTATCACTTCGGTCGCCTTTAATGCGGTTGTAGTTAAGTCGTCCAATAATCATGGCTGTCATAAATAGGAAGTACGGCACAACAGCAAGGGATTTAGATACATTAAATTCTTGGCGCGCCATAATCGTGGCCCAGTCACCCACTGATACTTCAAGCATCAGCGCACAGAGGAATCCAAGGCTTACTACCCAATCAATACTGAACGATGAGAGGATTTTGCGGAAGGTAAATATTTCATCAGCCTCAGTAACTTCATTTCCACCGAGAAATACTGGACGCAAGCGCTTAATGGAACGGAGCTTCAATAAATAAACCGTGACAATCAGTGGGTAGATGTGCCAGTTAAGCGATACAGAAGATGAGATAAGTAAAGCAATGAAGGCAGTGGCAACCGCACCAGCGCTCCACAGTCCATGGAGCATCGGAATGATTTGAACTCCACTCTCTGCTTGACGATGAAGTGCTTGAGCATTGATCGCGATGTGATAGGAAGCCCATGCAAATCCGCAGAGAATATTCACCACCATATAGATCTCTGGATTATGGAGTTCAATCAAGATTCCCAGGGTGATGTAGGTAGCTGTGGAGCTGTAGATCAGGACTTTGTATACGCCAAGGCGATGGACAATATGTCCGATTACTAATTGAGCAGATAACGCACCGATTGAACCTGAGCTCATCAAGAATCCGAAATATGTAGTTGAGACATCGAGATTTGCCTTGATATCCGGCAAGCGCGGAGCCAAGCACATGATGCCTAGGCCGAAGAGGAAGAAAATGGCCTGTAAATCGCGACGTTCTGCGCGGTCTAGTGGCTTATTCAAAAGAGAGCGCTCGCTAACTCGTTTCGGGCCCGAATCAAATCGGGATCGGATGGATCAACTAATTGGAAGAGTAACAATAGATGGTCCTTCGCCCGCTTCTTATCTTCTCCCGCAGAGTTTCTAACATATGTGATGAGTCGCTCAAAAGCGCTCTTAGGGGCGCCCTGAGCAATTTCGATATCTGCAGCCATCAATTGCTTATCAATCATGGTGGGATTGGCGTTGGCATCTGTGATGGTCAATTCCGGGTTAAGCGCCTCAATTCGGATCATCAACTCACATTGTGCAAGCCCAATCTTGGCAAGTTGCTCATCAGGTTTTCGTTGTAACCAATTGCGATAGGCCATTGCGGCACCTGAGTAATCCCCACTCTCGAGCGCGCTGAGCGCAGCAACTTCTTCCGGTTCCATGGGAACCTCTTTGACTTCAGGAACTTCAACTTTAAGCCCGCGCTCCTTTGCAACTTCAAAGAGTTTGGTAATCACAAGTGCTATCTGCTCTTGCGGATAGATCTTGTCAAAGAGCGCAAGTGGTTGTTCATCAATAAATGCGATCGCATAAGGAACTGATTGAATCTGAAGAGCTTGCACGAGTTGTGGTTGTGAATCTGCGTTGATTGCGCCAAAAATCCATGTGAAGTTATCGCGCTTAGCCATCTCGGCCATAAGATCACGTAGCTCCATAGATGCTTTACTGCGTGGTGAGTAAGCCAAGAGCACAATGGGTTTTTCCTTTGAACGAGCAACATAATCGTTCATCAGATTTTCGACCGTTGCTTCTGGCGCAGATGAGATCTCAGACTCTGCAACCTTGGGCTTGGTAAGTGAACTCAAATCAAAGGCTCGCCCCATGTTCTGTGGCAGCGGCGGGATTGTCATGGCGCGATTCTCTCAAACAGAAGGAGCACCAGAATCCATTCGTAGCGGAAGCACTGTGGAGATATAGTCCTTTGTCGCGTATTCCAGGCCAAGATCGCTACCGGCTTTCTCGCCCAAATACCATCGATGTTCGAGTACTTCATGAAAGAGCTGGGCATCTTCGACTCGCCCTTCTAACTCCTTGGGAACGGTGTTCACAACTTTGTAGAAGACTTCATCGAGCCATCTCTGTGCAGATTCAGTGAGGTCAGGCGTCTTTGAAATCTCACGTGATCGGAATCGGTCAAAAGAAGCAAGAATTCTCTTTGCTTGAAACTCTTCAGTTTCTAGTCCCATGAGATCTTTTAATCGCTGAGAGTGATAATTCGGAGCAACTAATTTTGGCGTGAACGTAAGCGTTGATTGATCTCCAGCGAGCTGCAGATCCACTTCTTCAACAGCGAATCCAATATCTTGCAGTGAGCGCATAGCTCGTTCGACTGCATGACGATCATTTGCAGGAAGGATTTGTGGTTCACTCAGCGCCTTCCAAATTTTGCGATATCGCGTTATGACCGATTCGCTTGCGCGAATGGGATCCATTGCAGGAAATAGAACTCCAGCTAACTTGAGATCTTCCAGCTCTGCAGCAACATTAAAGCGCGCAAGATCCAGATCATGTTCACGCTGACCTGCGCTCAATGTCTTCTGGAACTCTCCCGTTTCAGCATCCACAAGATATGCAGCAAAGGCATCAGCATCACGTCTGAAAAGAGTGTTAGAGAGCGAACAATCACCCCACCAGAAACCTAGAAGATGTAAGCGCACCAAGAGATATGCCAGTGCGTTAGCCATATTTGTTATTTCGTGTTGCGTTACATCACCACTTAAAACAACGCGATAGGGCAGTGAGTAAGGAAGAAAACGTGTGACTATCGCGCACGGAAGTTCTTCGCCGCTTGGCGTTTGACGTCCATTAACAATTGCAATTTGCGAGACCGAAGGAGCGCCCCTCAGACCTAACTCACGAAGCGCTTCATACTCACGCTTGGCAAACTCTTCGACCGTCTCTTTTACTGCGTAAATTTCGCTATCTGGATCTGGAGTTGATCTCACCAATCTCACAACATGTCGGGATATACCGCGTTGGGCAGTTAACGAAGGATCTTCGGGCCACTCTTCGAGTGGTTTCTCCCATGGCAGATTGGCGAGAGCTGAAATCTCTTCGCCTAGACCAGTTATTCGTAAGTGCGCGTTCTGGGTTGCCACTGCTACATTCTTTCAGGCTTTACACTTGAGACATGGCGCGAATTAAACGAGTTTTGAGAAAAGTCACACCAAATTCACCTCAAACGAAAGCAACAGAGGACTTTGGGAAGAAAGGTGCTCCACTTAACACGCAACACCCGTTCTATTTCGGTTTTCTCGCCGCATCTGGAGCTCTCGTCGCCATCACATTTCTGCGCGCATTGCAATCTGCCAGCCAAGTATTTGTCCTGATCATCATCTCTCTCTTCTTGGCAATGGGACTCAACCCTGCGGTTGAAAGTCTGCAATCACGGAAGATGAAACGTGGAGTTGCTGTCTCGATTGTTGTTGCAACTGCACTCGTTGTAATTGTGCTCTTTGCTCTCGTCGTTATTCCGCCAGTCTTTTCCCAGGCAAATGAATTAATTGATGGCGCTCCCCAACTCATTGATTCGCTGAAAAATAATCGAACTATTGCCGAACTCAATACGCAATACGGAGTTATCGATACTCTGCAAAGTAAGTTCCAGAGCTGGGTTTCAGATGGAAAACTTCTCACTGGCGCATTTGGTGGAGTAGTTGGAGTTGGTAGAACTGTTCTCTCTGGAGCATTTTCAACGCTAACGGTCTTAGTTCTAACTCTCTACTTTCTCTCATCACTTCCCTCTGTCACACGAATCTTCTATCGCTTAGCGCCTGCCTCACGTCGTGAGCGGGTCTCCAAAATTGGGGATGCCATCATCTCTCGCGTCGGCGCCTTCGTAGGAAGTCAGGTCTTGATCGCAGCCCTCGCTGCAATTTTTGTCTTCTTCTTATCTCTAGGTCTTGAGCTTCCTTACGCGGCAGCGCTCGGTATGGTGATTCTCTTCGTCGCGCTTATTCCACTTGTGGGACATTTCATTGGCGCAAGCATCGTCATCTTGGTGGCTCTCACTCAATCACCCACAAAAGCTCTCTTAGCTCTCGTGCTTTACACGCTCTATGTTCAGATTGAAAATTACATCATTACCCCACGCATCATGAAGCGCTCACTATCTATTCCAGGGCTCGTCACGATTGTTGCAGCCCTATTGGGAACTTCACTACTCGGACTTGTCGGAGGTCTGCTCGCAGTTCCTATCGCAGCCGCTATCTTGCTAATTATGGATGAAGTGGTTTTCCCCAAGACAGACAACGCATAATTTTTTTTCCAAAGTCATTATCTCTAATATTCCACGGGAAGTGGAAGTTGAGATGGATTTACAACCTTAACGATTTCAGATAAGACGCGATAGACAAAAGGTTCCCCGACCCATAAATGTTTCCCATCCTGTACCTCTATAAGTTTGATCTGCGGGATTGGCGAAAATTTCTGTCGAGCAGCGTCAGGTTGAAGATAATCATCAAATTCAGGGATGAGTGCAACTACCTCTCGACCATCAGCGGCCCAGAATTCCAAATCGCTCAGTTGAGAATATCGCAGCGGAGGAGATAGAAGAATCAAACCCTCTACTCGTGGGTCTTGCGCATATTTCAGCGCTAAATCAGTACCAAATGACCAGCCTGTGACCCAGAGTTTCTTTACTCCCACCACATCAAAGCAGTAGTTAATCGCAGCAACAACATCTTCCTTTTCACTTACTCCCCCACCAAATTCACCCTCACTCTTACCTTGCTCGCTCTCAGTACCGCGAGTGTTAAAGCGGATCACCGTGATTCCGGCCATCGATGGCAAGCGATTAGCTGCCTTTTTATAAATGTGACTATCCATCATGCCGCCATGAGTCGGGAGCGGATGTAGACACAATAAGCCCACAGATCGGTCGCCACTCTCGGGAGCTGCTACTTCCCCTATAAGTCGCAGGCCATCGGAAGTGAGGAAGGAGATTGGAGAACGCTGCGCCGGCAGAACTGTGCTGGGTCGAATCAACTCTGCCATACCTGTAAGTTTAGTCATTGACCATGAAAACTACGGCGCTGAAAACTTTTGAATCACTCAACCCCGCAACTGGCGAGGTTGTCGGCATTTTTCCTGTCACTACCGCCAAAGAAGTAAATGAGATTGTTGCCCGCGCACAATCGGTATCAGAACGGTGGGCCAACCTTAGTTTTCGTAAACGTCTTACTGTCTTGAGAGATTGGGCATCTCTACTTACACGCGAGATTGATAACGCTGCTGATCTCATTCATCGCGAGACTGGTAAGCCACTCAGCGATGCCAAGCTTGAAGTCGCAATATCTATCGAACATATCTCCTGGGCCGCAAAGTTTGCTCCAAAAGTTCTTAGCCCTCAGAATCGACCATCAGGACTTCTGATGTTCAATATGACCTCACAAGTTCAGCGCGTACCGTATGGAGTGGTCGGAATTATTGGTCCTTGGAATTATCCGATGTTTACTCCCATGGGATCCATTGCCTACGCACTCGCTGCTGGAAATACCGTGGTATTCAAACCAAGCGAATACACCCCTGCGATTGGTGCTTGGCTTGGCGAAACTTTTAAGCGCGTTGCTCCATTCTCTGACATTTTTACCGTCATCACAGGAACTCCTGAAACAGGTATAGCACTTACCGAGAGCTCGGTTGGGAAGATTTCCTTCACCGGCTCCACACGTACCGCAAAGAAAGTTGCCGCAACCTGTGCAGAGCGAATGACCCCAGTAGTTCTGGAGTGCGGTGGAAAAGATCCAGTTCTTATTGATCGTGATGCTGATATCAAGAAAGCTGCTGAAGTAACCTTGTGGCATGCCATGGCCAATGCCGGGCAATCATGCATTGGCGCAGAACGCGTTTATGTTCACCAGGACGTTGCAGATCAATTCACGCGCACGATTGTTGAGATGGCTTCACAACTCAAACCAGGTTTCGAAGATGGCGCTAACTACGGCCCCGCCACAATGCCTTCTCAATTAAAGATTATTAAGTCCCATATCGATGATGCGGTGAAGCGCGGTGGAGAGTTTCTCCTTGGAGATAAGAATGCGGTCAAGGGCGGTTATGTAGAACCAGTCATCCTTCGCAATGTTCCCGAGGATTCCAAAGCGATGACAGAAGAGACTTTTGGGCCAACTCTTGTCATTAATACCGTCCGCCATATGGATGAAGCGGTCGATCTTGCAAATAACACCTCCTATGGACTTGGCGCAGCTGTATGGTCGAAGCGAAATGGTAAGAAAATTGCATCTCTGCTGAAGTGTGGAATGGTTTCAATCAACTCCGCATTCTCTTTTGCGGCTATCGGATCAGTTCCGTTTGGTGGCGTAAAAGACAGTGGTTATGGACGAATCCATGGCGCAGAAGGTCTCTTGGAATTTACCTATCCACGCACCGTTGTAAAAACTCGCTTCAATATTCCGCTTCAATTCACAACGTTCCAGCGCACTGGCTTTGCAGACAAAACAATCATTCGCTTAGTTAATCTGCTCCATCGCCGTCGCAGGCGTTAAATATCAGTAGCGCGGAGCGTTCCGCGTTCTTTCAATCCTTGGCTTACGGGCATCTCTCTTATTCCAGCACGCTGTATGCCAGTGGCGCCGTGATTCCACATCATGTTCAATCCAGGCCACAGTGTGCGGGGTCGCCATAGGAATGAGTTGATCACAGCCTGGACATCGATATGGTTTTGTCGAGCTCGAACCGGTAATCCGCCGAACCATATAAATACCTTCGTGATGTTCTTCAATAGTTTCATGGGAAGCGGCTAAATCACGCTCTTCGGGCTTGGCAGCGTTACGCCCATTACGTTTCTTGGGCTTATTTCTCCGCGGACTCACAGGGATATTCTCCCCTACTTACGGCAAGATTGCGCACATGTTCTCGAAGGTCATTTCGATTTCTATCGTGACATTTGCTCTCATTTTTTCCTCGCTCCCATCTGCAAGTGCTTCAGAAGTAAAAGTTGTTGCAAAGAAGACTGCCAAGCCAATTCCATCTCCCTCACCTAAATGGCCTCCCACAGGATTTAAAGGCAAGGATGGCGTTTATGCCAAAGTCCCCACTAGAAAAGAATTGATTGGACTGCTCTCTGCAAAACGCACCTTGCAATCCATCGTAGAAAATTGTGAGGAATTTGCTTGTGGGGCTGTCATTGCAGCAGCTGAGACGGGTTGCGCGTGGTGGGAAGTCAATTCACGAGTCTTCCGCACCAATATTGAAGATCCAAATCCCGAGCAACTTGGCACACTCATCACATATGCAAAAGGCAGCGCAAAGAAGGCGCAAACAACGATATTTCTTATCTCAGAAGAAAAGCTGATACCAGAAGTGTATTTGAGTCAGATAAAAGTCGTCTGTCATCGCAGCGCTACCGATGAACCTAAAAAAGGCAATATCTATACGCCCCTAGCTACTCCATCACCGATTGCGAGCAACTAACGATGCTTGGTGGAATCAATAACGAGCTTTTTCTTACTTCTTTTGCTGGCTTTGCCGTCCTTGGAGTTCTTATCATTCTTCTGCGCTGGGCCTTTTCTCGTGGCCAATCAGTTGTTGAGCGGCCACGGAAAGTTGGCAATGAAGATGAATATGGCATATTGGAAGTAGTGGCAGCCCCCGGTAATTTCATTGAAGGCGAAATGCTCAAACAGAAACTACAAGAGCATGGGATAAAAGCAACGTTGACTCAGACCAGACAAGGTCCAAGGATCTTGGTCTTTCCTAATGAAGTGAAGGCAGCTGCTGCGGTATTACGTACTAAGTAGAAACGTAAGAAAGTAAGTTAGCGATTTTTCCCTGGGACCCAGAGTTGGTCGCCAAGTTCACGATTCTCAAAGCGCGCTAAGACGAAAAGTAGATCCGAAAGACGATTCAGATACTTTGCCGTTAACTTATTTACGCCTTCTCCGAAAGCATGAATAGCTTGCCAGGTACGTCGTTCTGCGCGACGCACAACGGTGCGCGCTACATGGAGATGCGCTGCCGCTGGAGTGCCTGATGGAAGAACAAATGATTTCAAGGGAGCAAGGCTTGCGTTGTAATGGTCAATCTGCTCTTCTAGGTATGAAACTTGTGATTCCAATACTCGAAGCGGTTCGTGAGCAGGAGCATCAACAACCGGAGTACATAAATCCGCACCAACATCAAAGAGATCATTTTGAACGCGGACCAATAACTTGCGGATATCGTCATGAAGATTTGGGATGGCAAGCACTACGCCGATATACGAATTAGCTTCATCGACAGTGGCGTATGCCTCAAGACGTGGGTCATTTTTCGAGGTTCGACTCATATCTCCTAGCGATGTTGTTCCATCATCGCCAGTTTTTGTATAAATTCGAGTCAGATTTACCATGGGGTGAGCCTATTGGAGTCGTTACCATGTAGCCAATTAAGGTAGCCAGTTAAGGTAGCCAATTAAGGTAGCCCTCCGCATTACACCGACGAGCCCGAAAGGATCGAGA
>DAOROE010000013.1:0-16796 GCA_035441345.1 Candidatus Nanopelagicaceae bacterium | reverse complement strand
TAAGGCAGGCGCTAGCTGCACCAAAGTAAATGCCAAGGCAAAGATTGGTGGAGATAGCTACGTCTGCACTAAGAACCCCACAGTAAAGAATGCCAAATTAACGTGGGTATGGGCCGGTTGCATCGCTTCACATAAATTGTATGTCGATGCGAATAGTCGCTTGAAGGCAATCACTGAATCTGCTGCTCAAGCCAGCACAATGCTTGATACTGAAATCGCAGCGCTTAAGGCGGAGGCACCTGCTGACGAAGCGGCAGCAAAAGTATTTGATCAGAAAGCAGCTGATGCAAAAGCAAAGCAGGCAACAGCATTAGCCGAAGCAAAGACTGCGACTGATAACGCCACCAAAGCTGGCGCCACAACTACTGCAGGTAAGACTTACACAACTGCTGCATCAACATGGACCAAGGCTGCACGTAGCTACGAATTAGCTGCTAAGAACTTTGAGCGCTCTGCTGCAAGCTTGCGCGACAAGATTGGTGAAGTTGCTAAGAAAGAGAAGCAGAAACTTAACGTTGCTCAAACAGTCGAGAACTCTAAGACTGAAGTGAAGTCAACGCTTGAGAATCGCAAGAACGCCTGCCAACCTGGACTATAAAAAGTCAGGTTCGGTACGTTCTTAACCAATCACCACTTTTGTTGCTGAAACTTTTATCGGCAACTGCACTAAGTTAGTTCGTGCTGGGCCAACTTTGACATCACCATTAAGGGCAAATTCTGCGCGATGTTCAGGACAGACCCACTTTGTGCCACTTTTCATCACTTTCTCACCTTCATGGGTACAAGAAAGGTTGAGAGCGCGATAGGCCGAGCTTGCCTTTCCAGTACGCACCAACGCTATTGATTGTCCAGCTCCATCTTCAAATTGAACTGTCCCGCCCACTTTCTTGAGCGCTGGATTGCTTGAGAGAGTTACTTCAACTTTTCCATTTGATAGCACTTTCACGCCTGTAGCCGCAATAGCAGTATCAGGCACTAAACCAAGCGTAAGAACTGCTAATCCACAAAGAACTGCTCGTCGAGATACTTCTTTTTCGTTCTGCACTATTTCTCCTCAATACTCTTCAGTGGTGGGAATTTATCTGCTTTTTCGCAGTCTGGCTATGACAACACTTATTGCTTACGTAATTCTCAGAAATGAATCAGGAACTAATTGGATTCTTGATCTCGTGCTCTTCAATGCCATCGCACTATTGGCAGTTATTTCAATCTTTATCTCACCTATTCCTGATGATCATCTCAGCAGGCTCGGAGTTGCCCTTGCTATATCGCTATGGACATTGGGCTCTGTAGCGTCATCGATTGATACATTCTTCAAGCTTCCATTTGCTATCAATCTTGATCTCGTAGCAGAAGCTTGTTATGCCATCTTCTATCCATTGGCGTTATTTGGATTATTGCGCGCCCTGCGTAGCAGATTAGTAAGTCGTTCGCTCGAGTTTCTGGACACACTCATCATCGCTCTGGGATGCACCACGATACTTGCTGCTTTCTTGATTCGGCCAGCGATGACCGAGATAGATGGCTCAAATTTTCAAGTATTTCTTGCGATTCTCTATCCGGTAGGCGACATAATACTTTTTGGCGCAGTCTTAACTTTATCCATTATCCAAAAACTAAATGTGCGGAATCTATTTATTCTTCTGGGTATAGGAATCTATGCGCTCTCGGACTTCTATTTTCTATACATCTCTCAATATGGGGAGTATGAATTTGGCTCTCTGACCGACATTGGCTGGCTAATTGGGTTTATCTTTATAGCGGAAGGTTTCTGGCATCCCACAAATGAAGAACAAAGCGCTCGAACCTTTAACCCAACCATTGCGACTCTTGCCCTTTTAGGTAGCTCTGCCATTCTCGCTATCGCTGTGTTACAACCCAACTACTTCCCTCGATTTATTATCGCTCCTGCCTTTGCCACAATTGCGCTCTCTTTTCTCCGGATGGGCGTTGCAATTAATGATGCGCGCAATATGAGTAATGAGCAGATCCTCGCTCGAACAGATGAGTTAACCGGGTTGGCAAACCGCAGGAAATTCATGACTGAGTTTGAAAGTTTTGTCGAAGATTCTGGATCAGTTTTGATTCTGGATCTTGATGGATTCAAGCCCGTAAATGACACTCGGGGACATGATGTCGGTGATCAATTACTTAAACAGGTCGCACGACGTTTTGAACGCGTGATTCCTCATGGCTCACTACTGGCCAGATTAGGTGGAGATGAATTCGGAGCTCTCATTAAAGGAGATGAGGGTCATGAGGTAGCTCTGGCGCTACGTGCCACGCTCTCGTATCCCTTCACAATTGATGGCGTCGAGATCGTGCTTGATGTTTCGGTTGGCGAGGCAAGAAATTCTCCAGGCCAATATCCCACTGACGTACTCCTGCGGCGCGCGGATATTGCCATGTATGAAGCAAAGCGCTCCAAAACAGGCGTGGTCACGTGGCATGAAGAATTAGGTGTCACGGGCTCGAGGTTGTAAATTTCCGCCGTCCCTATCAACCAAGGAGTCTTAAGCCTGATCGGCAGAGACTCAACATATGAGGTGAGAGTTACAACCCCCTAAGGAGGTTCCCTAATTGGCAGAAAAGTTCGCTAATCGAGTATTAATTCTCGGTGCAGGTTCGGTTTCGCAGTCAGTATTACCGCTACTTATTGAGCATCTTGTTGATGCAAAACAAATCACCATTATGGATCAACGTGATAATCGTTCACGTGTACAAGAAGCGTTGAATCAAGGCGCAACATATATCCAAGATGCAATTACTCGCGAAAATATTGATTCCCAATTATCGAAATATCTCAAAGCCGGCGACTTCCTTCTCGATCTAGCTTGGAACATTGATGCCAACACAATTCTTTCGTGGTGCTATGACCACGGCGTTATGTACCTCAACACCTCAGTTGAAGAATGGGATCCTTACGAAGGTGGATCAAACAAGCATCCATTAGAGAGAACTTTGTATTACCGCCATATGCGGATGCGTGAGATGAAATCAAAGTGGACCAAGACTGGTGCAACAGCAATTGTGGAGCATGGAGCAAATCCAGGTCTTGTCTCACATTTAGTGAAGAAGTCGATGGTTGACATTGCAACCCAAGCGCTAAAAGATGGCAAAGCTACAAACGGCGTTGAGTCTGCGCTGACGGATGAGCGCTATAACGAACTTGCTCATCTGCTTGGAGTGAAAGTTATTCATATCGCTGAGCGCGATACTCAAGTCACTAACAAACCCAAACAATGGGGAGAGTTCGTCAATACCTGGTCAGTTGAAGGTTTCTACGAAGAAGGCGTTGCTCCCGCAGAACTTGGTTGGGGCACACACGAGAAAACTCTGCCGGCTAATGCATATGAACATCCATCTGGTCCAAAGAATCAGATTGCAATTGCACAACCCGGCGCTACAACCTGGGTTCGCTCGTGGGTTCCAAACTTCGAAATCCATGGCATGGTCATTCGCCATGGCGAAGCTTTTACAATTTCAGATCACTTGACGGTGTGGAATGGCGATAAGGCTGTGTACCGCCCGACTGTTCACTATGCATATTGCCCCACAAATGAAGCAATCTCCTCAATGAAAGAGCTGGAGATGCGCTCATGGGATCTCCATAAGAATCAAAGAATTATGAATGACGAAATCACCGACGGAGATGATCGTCTCGGAGTTCTTTTGATGGGCCATCCATATAAGTCTTGGTGGACTGGCTCGCTATTAAATATTCATGATTCGCGCAAACTTATTCCGGGTCAATCTGCGACCACAGTTCAAGTCTCATCCGCAGTTTACGCCGCTGTTGCATGGGCGATGAAGAATCCAGATAAAGGACTTCTCGTCCCTGATGAATTACCGTGGCGTGAAGTTCTGGGATATGCCGAGAAATATTGGGGCGGTATTCACTCCCAGGCCGCTGATTGGGATCCGCTGATGAATCGTAAAGATCTCTTTGAAGGTTGGAACAATAAAAAAGTGGATCGCAACGATCCATGGCAGTTCACTAACTTCCTCGTATAAGAGGTTTGTTAGCAGTATTTAATTAAGGCTTGAGTGGCTTTGCAGCTTTGATCTCTTCGAGGCGAGCGAGCGACTCAAGCCTTTCTGCTGCATGATCCACAATTCTCTTTGGATAACTCTTCTTATAACCAGCATCTGATTCCCAAGGTTCATGAACATCATCACCCTCGAGATGAGCTAATTCAGGAATGTACTTCTTGATATAGATTCCATCAGGATCAAATCGTTTTCCTTGCTCAATGGGATTAAAGACTCGGTAATACGGCGAAGCATCCGTTCCGCAGCCAGCCGTCCATTGCCAGCCGTGAGCATTCGATGCCACATCATTATCAATCAGGTATTTCATAAAGAAGTTAGCGCCGTGCTGCCATTCAATATGGAGGTCTTTCACCAAGAAAGAAGCAACAACCATGCGAGTGCGGTTATGCATCCAGCCTTCTTTCACAAGTTGTCGCATCGCAGCATCGACAAAGGGGTATCCCGTGTTGCCTTGGCACCATGCTTCAAATTGCTTGCCTGGCTTGTCGTAGCGCATCTTCTTGAACTTAGCATCGTAATAATCGCGCGATGTGTGGGGATTGTGGTGCAGAACATCGGCATAGAACTCACGCCATGCAATCTCTTTGCGATACACCTCATGCCCTTTGGATTGACCAAGAGCAGCAAGGATGGTGCGTGGATGGATTTCGCCCCAGCGCAGATGAGGACTTAAACGACTTGTGCCTTCAATGCCCGGGATATTGCGGGCATCGCCATAATCATCTGCAGCTTTCTTTAGGAAAACTTTGAAACGATTGAGTGCGGCTTTCTCTCCTGCTTCTTGGATCACTACACCTTCGGGAGCTTTCCAATTGGGGATTTGCTGATCGCCCTTCAAGGGTTTAACCCACTTTGGATTCTTTGGGGCAGCTACGGGTGGGCGCCAACCATGAGCGAGCCAGGCACGATAAAAAGGTGTGTAGACACGGTAGTTAGTGCCATCATCCTTTCTCACTCTGCCGGGCGCGACAGCGTAACCGCTACCAAGTTGTTGTAATTTGATTCCTGCGGCAGTTAATTCGTTATCTCGTGCTTCACCATAGGGAGCAAAGGGGAAAGCTGAGTGGACTGAGTCCGCCTTGTATCGCTTCATAACATCTGCAATTACTTCTGCTGGTTTGCCAGAAATGACGAGTAGATTGCCATCAATAGATTCATTGAGAGCCGTTAATGAAGCAGCCAGATATGCGTTTCGATGTTCACCTGCACGCTTTGCAATTTCATCGTCCATAATGAAAAGCGGAATGACTTCGTCAGCTTCATCGAACGCCGCGAGCAGCGCTGGGTTATCTGCCAACCTGAGATCTCTTCTAAACCAGAAAATCGCTCTCTTACTCACGGCATGATTCAACTAGTAAGCAGATACCAATGCAAGAAAAGGCGATATTTACCTAGTAGATTCGGCCTTCACAACGAGAACTTTTGAGGTCATTGCCCATGAAGAAGATTTTCTCCGCTTTCTTGGCCACATTTGCGCTTCTTCTCAGCGGTGTTCCCGCTCTAGCAGCGCCGGACTCAATCAAGCTCACTGTTCATTACCAACGCCCAGCTGGTGATTACAACGGGTGGAATCTATGGATCTGGAAGAACTCGGATAACAATTCACTCGACACCCCTGTCTCACAGACTGGAGTTCCATTCACCGGAAATGATGATTTTGGCAAAGTTGTAACAATAGATATTGATGGAATGAAGAACTTCAAAGATATCGGAATCATCGTACGACTCAATGATTGGGTAGCCAAGGATATAAATGATGATCGATTTATCACAGAATTTGATGCCAACGGAAATGCAGAAGTGTGGCTGGTGCAAAATGACAAGACTATCTATACCAAGAAGCCAACGATTGAGATGAAGATTTCTTCAGCTGCATTCGAAACTAGTAATGAAGTCAAAGTTGAGTTGAACAAGAGATTTAAGCCGCTCGCTGGTTCGTCTAACGGATTCACCATAAGTGGGGGGCTTAATGTGATCAGCGCGCGGACAGAAAATCCCAACCTTCCAGAAGATACTGAGTTGATTCTTACTCTCAACGGCGCAATTTCGATAACTGAGCGCTACAAAATTTCTCATTCAACCTATGGCTCAGTCGATATTGGACTTGGCAATCTCATCTCGTCGGAAGAGTTTGAAAAAAAGTTCACATATAAAGGTGATGATTTAGGAAATACCTATAGGAAAGATTCCACTTCGTTTCGACTCTGGGCACCGACTGCCACAAAAGTGGAGTTGCTAACTTTCTCATCGCCCACTTCAGGAGTGAAGAGCAAATACCTTATGAAGTCCGACCTTCAGGGAACGTGGGTCTACACCCTGGACGGTAACCACGATGGGCTGATTTATACCTACAACGTCGAGGTTTACGGGGCGGAAAATGAAGCAGTAGATCCATACGCACGGGCAGCGATAGCCAATGGAAAACGAAGCGTTGTCGTCAATCTTGAGAGTACAAATCCCAAAGATTGGAGCACCGATAAACCTAAATTTTCAGGTAAACCCACAGATGCGGTGATATATGAACTTCATATCCGAGATTTATCAATGGATAAGTCTGCCCCATTTCCAAAGTCTGCCCGAGGCAAGTTTGCTGGACTTACCTACTCCAATCTCAAAGGTTCAAAGGGTGAGCCAGTTGGAATCGCAGCTATCAAAGACCTCGGAATTACGCATCTGCAGTTACTACCCATCTATGACTTCGCATCTGTTGACGAACTCAAGCCGACTTTCAATTGGGGATATGACCCACTCAACTACAACATTCCTGAAGGTTCGTATTCCAGTGATCCAAGCAATCCCAAAGCGCGTATCACTGAACTGAAAGCTGCGATTCAATCGCTTCACACACAAGGTATCCGCGTAATTATGGATGTGGTCTATAACCATGTCTTTGATGCAGCAACTTTTAGCCAGAGCAAGATAGTTCCAGGTTATTGGTTTAGGACTGACCCTGATGGGCGTTTAACGAGCGCTTCTGGCTGTGGAAATGATTCCGCTTCCGAGCGCGCTATGGTACGTAAATTCATCATCGACTCCGTCAAATATTGGGCTACTGAATACAACATCAGCGGGTTCCGTTTTGATTTGATGGGGCTGCATGACATTGAAACGATGCAGCAGGTTCGCAAGGAGCTCACGGCCATCGACCCCACCATCATCATTATTGGTGAGGGTTGGAATATGGGAACCCATCCCAGCGAAATTCGATCGAATCAACGTAACATCGAGAATTTGGATGGAATTGCGGTCTTTAACGATCAAATCAGAGATGGCATCAAGGGATCAGTCTTTACCGCATCAGATAAGGGTTTTGCCACAGGTATTTACGGTAAGAAGAACGGTGTGCAAGCTGGAATAGTCGGAAATACAGATTTTTCATCCACAATCCTTCCCGCTTTCACAACTCTATCT
Organism: Candidatus Nanopelagicaceae bacterium; assembly: GCA_035441345.1. Lineage (GTDB taxonomy): Bacteria > Actinomycetota > Actinomycetes > Nanopelagicales > Nanopelagicaceae > MAG-120802. The sequence goes on along the minus strand of DAOROE010000013.1, from coordinate 9,332 downwards.
CCTGGACAATCGGTGAACTATGTAGAAGCACATGACAACAACACCCTGGAGGATAAGTTACGCCTCAGTCTTTCTACCAAGAATGACTCTACTATCGCCGCTTATCATCGCCTTGCGAGTTCGATTCCGATTTTGGCGCAAGGAATTCCATTCATTCATGCCGGACAAGAATTCCAGCGATCAAAGGGTGGAGACTCCAATTCTTATCAATCTGGTGATGAGATTAATTCACTGAAATGGAATCTCATTACTAAGAATGCGACTACTCGAAACTACTTCAAAGGCCTTTTAAAATTAAGAGCTGAACATCCAGCATTTCGGATTTCCACTACTGCTGACTTGAAATCTCACTTCAAGTTTCTCAAAGCACCAAGTGAGGTAATTGCTTACTCAATTAATGGAAATGCTCTAAACGATTCTTGGGGCACTATCGTTGTCCTGCATAATGCCAAGACTGCGAATGTAAAAATAAGTCTTCCAGCAAAAGCAGATTGGAAAGTCGTAGTTGAAGGTAGCAAAGCTGGTACCACCATAATTCGGAGCCTTAAGAGCTCTGATTCGCTTGAAATCAAAGCACTCTCTACCATGGTGCTTTATTCAAAGTGACCTAGAATAGAATCATGTTATGAAAATCCTCCGCCGCTACCAGGTTCGTGGTATTCCGGGAGATGTAAATCGCGTAAGTTTTGACCAGACCATTGTTGATTACTGGAGCCCTGTCGGTGGAAGTGATCATTTGTTATTGGCCCACGATGGTCAAAACATCTTTGATCGCAAGACTGCGACCTTTCTCTACACCTGGAAATTAGCTCAGAACGCAATCCGAGTAGCACAAGAAGAGGGTAAGAAGGCCCCGTTAATTGTTGGTGTTTTCCATAGCTCTACCCCTTCGGATCCACACGGTCGTGGCAAAGACCTCACCCCTGAAAATGCATTCCGAGAGGGAGTAAAGCCAGCAATTCCGACTCAACTTGCTATCGATGATCTCCGTGGCAACGCATATCTCGAAAAGATCTTTAAAGTTATTTCACCATCCTTAGTTGAAGCGACAAAGAGTTCCGTCTCTCCTGCAACAAGTGCGATGATTGGATCATCGATGGGTGGATTAGCGACTCTCAATGCTGCAATTCGATTTAACAATCATTTCCATACTGCATTGGCGCTTTCGCCACATTGGCCTCTCGGTGGAGATGCGCTTGTAGATTGGATAATTAATAGAATTCCAAATAACAATCAATTAAGAATCTGGATGAGTCGCGGCACCAAGGGACTCGATCAATCTTATGAACCATTTCAAAATCGAGCTGACAAGCTTATGTGGAACCTTGGTTGGGATGAGCATCGTTTCAAAACGAAGGTCTATCATCGCACTTCTCACAATGAACGATCATGGGCCAGCTACGTCAATGAACCACTTCGCTTTTGGCTCAATAAGTAATCTTAAATTCTCTCATCTTTGAATAGACAATCTCCCCCGCTTGATTTCTAGCGATAGCAATAACTTCGATAGTAGTTCCTGATTTAAATTTTCGGGGCGGTAGAAATACTCGATATAGCCCGCCTGTAACTTCATCAGTTTTAAAGGTTCGACGATCTGCTGTACCGACATTGCTCCACTTAGATGAACCTTTGATGCGAACTTGGAAATTAACCTCAACAAATTCATCTCCTGGGACTGTAGCGCGCAGCGATAGCCAATTGGGGGTTGCGTAGTCATAATCAACTTTTGCCAGATTTACAGCGAGCTTAATTTTTGCTGCAAAAGGATTAGTCGCTTTCAAAACCACAGTCGAGATCGCTGGAATGGTGATGGATATTGTCTTGCCAGCGCTAGAAAAGGATGATTTTGGCCCATATATCTGCTCCCAAGGCGATTCAGTTGATACCGGCACTTCGAGCTTCTCGACCTCTTCACTTGAGTTAAAGACCACGACATATTCTTGACCATCGAGGTATCTCGATAATGCAATCGCACTCCGTGATGTGCTTCGTAGTTGCTGTGTTCCCTTTCTCAGCGCAGAATTCTGGGCAATCAATGTATTTATCTGGGTGATCTGATCTTGCAAAGGGTTGGGAAGATCGAAGGCGCTTCTTGTGCCAATTGGCTTGGAGCCAATTCGATACTCTTCTTGCCATTCCAGAACTTCGGTAGGGAACATATCTTGGCGCGCCCCTTTATCTCCCCCGGTACCTACCATTCCTTTCTCATCGCCGTAGTACAAGACCGGAGCACCTCGCGAAAAGAAGAGAACTTCGTTTGCTAATCTCGATCGGCGTAACGTTAAATCATCATCTCCATAGGTAGCTGAGTGGATGAAATATCCCACTCGTCCCATATCGTGGTTTCCTAAGAATGTTGGTATTCCATATGCTGATTGAGTCGCAGTTGTGTACAAATCATCTTGATTAAATAAATCAATTAATCTTGGAATCTGGCCGTCAGTGCGGGCAAAAGCTAATCCATGTCGTTGAAAGCCAAAATCAAGAACGCTTGGGAATGATTGTTCATGCACGAAAGTCGAAAGCAGATACGGATTTGCATCATAAACTTCTCCAAATATCGCAAAATCTTTCTTGCCGACGCTCTTTGCAGTCGCCATTACTTTCGGGATGAAGGCGTTCCAAAATTCTGGGTTTACATGTTTGGCTGTATCTATTCGGTATCCATCAATATCAAATTTGGTGATCCAGCTAGACCAAAGCTTTATCATTCCATTTACAACTTCTGGTTTCTCAGTGAATAAATCATCAAGCCCGAAGAAATCGCCATAAATGCTTGATTCGCCTGAGAAGGTTGAATCCCCACGATTGTGATAGTTGGTGAGATCGTTGAGAAAGGCAGGTTTCTTGACGTTTTTATTGGCTTTTGAGACGACTGGAGGCCTAGGGAAGGACTTCTTCGCATCTAACTTTGGAAAAGTTTTCTTTCCGACAAATTTAGCTAGGTCAAATGTCTTTCCATTGGCATCCTTATAAGGCGCCATATCAAGGGAGACGTAGTTATAGAGACCATAAGAATTCTGAATGATATCTCCGGTGTGATTGGCGACGATATCAACGATAACTTTGAGACCAAGTTGATGAGCCTTAGTGACCATAGCTTTAAATTCTGCTTCTGTGCCATAGTGTGGATCGACAGTAGTGAAATCGGTTCCCCAGTATCCGTGGTAAGCGCCTGATCCAATCTGTAACCAGTTCTGCACAACAGGCGGTGTGATCCAAATCGATGTAAATCCCATATCTTTTATATACGGCAATCGAGAGGTAAGCCCCACAAAATCACCACCGTGAAAATAACTTATGTCTTTCTTATCAAGTCCATTGACTTCGACTCCTCCAGGAACTCCGGCATTATCATTTGAGTAATCGCCATTTTCAAAGCGATCAGTCATGACAAAGTAGATGGAGTCATTGGCTAGCGCACCTCGTGCCATAGGCTTAAATGAGGGCAAACTATCTGCGCTACTTACCGGAGTAGTCGGCAATAACGCAGCGCTGATAACGCCCGCAAGAGTTAGTGTGAGTGTGGTTTTTATCCTAATTGCCACATTCCACCCACAGCTTCACGAGAATTTATCTTCAAGGAATTTCCAGATGCCTGTGGGCCAAAAAGGCTCTTCTTTATTGAATATCCATAAGGTTTGAGATCAATCTCTTTTTTCACACCTTTTCTTGAGACAAAAACAAGTAGCGATTCTTTCGATGATTCCCGTAAGAAAGCCACAGAATCTGGACTGATATCAATCCATCGAATGCCGCCATGAGCCAGAGCATGGCTAGTCTTGCGAAGCTTAATCAAATCAATATAGTCATAGAGCAGATCGCTATTCCACGTATCAGGGCGCTCCCAATTGATTGTGCGACGCCCATTTTCACCCCAATAGCCTTCGAGGCCAATTTCATCTCCAGCGAAAATCGATGGAACTCCTGGATAGGCCATCAGCAGGGTCGCACCTGCGATATTTTTGTGAACATCTCTTCCCACTACGGTGTGAAAACGTGCCCGGTCATGAGAACCAAGGAGAACCATGCTGGCAATAAGTGACCGCCATGGAACTCCAGCAGCAAACTGCTGCATCATCTCCACCATGCCCCGGCCATCAATCTGAGGTAAGGGAGATGGCATGCCGAATGAATCACGCAACTTCTCATCAGCTTCATTCATCCAATACCAGAGTGGCTTAGTGAAACCGTTGTAATTCATCGTTCCATGCCAACCAAAACCATCTAAATCATCAGCGAAGAAATCTGCATTCTCGGCGACTAACCAGGCATCAGGATTTGCCTGATCCATTGCGCTTCGAATGCTCTGGGCGATCTCCTTGTTGAAGTTGTCGCCATAGTAACGCCCTGTCATATTTCCTACATCGATACGCCAACCTGACATTCCAAAAGGCTCTTTCAACCACCGTTGCACAATGGAGTCTTTACTTCCCCACATCAAGTTACGTAAGCGCTGGGAATTGAAATTAAGTTTGGGAAGGCTCTCTACATTCCACCATCCCACATATCCCCATTTACTCTTTTTGGTCCAATAAAAGAACTCACGAGTGTCACTATTTTTATTCTTGAGCGCTTTCTGAATCCATGGATGCCCCAAACCACAATGATTCGTGGTGAGATCGCTCATTAGTCGAATACTCCGTTTTGTTGCTGCTTTGCGCAGCGAGATGAGGTCGCGATCTCCGCCAAGAAGGGGATCAGCCTCGTCAAAAGATGACGCGTCATATCGATGATTACTTCTACTAGCGAAAATAGGGGTGAAGTAAATAGCGTTAATTCCTAGCGAAGATAGGTGATCGAGCTTCTCTTCCACACCTCGAAAATCGCCACCATAAAATTCTTGCGAAACTTCCTTCTGATTGAGCGCTGGAATATCGCTCCATTTCCGTGGAATTGCCCACTCAGGGAGGGTGCGCGCAACCCCCGATGCAGCGAAGCGATCCGGGAAGATTTGATAGAAGACTGCTGTGCGAAGCCATTCGGGGGCATCGCTGCGGGCGACGATTTTAAAGTCAAAATGATCTACAACATCGCGCGAGTAAAGACCGGCAGCATTGAGCCAACGGAATTTACGACCGTTGCGTAGCAAGAACCGATAGTTTGTTATTGGACTAACAACTTCAACTTTAATTTGCCACCAATGGTCAACCTTCGTGGTCTTCGTCTTCTTGAGCGGATACGTGACGGGTTCGCCATCTTGCATGATTCGAATGAATACCTTCTCGGCTTCATCTTTTTTAGGAATTCGAACTTTAAGAGTTACCTTTTCACCAAGCTGTGGAGCGCGATTGCTGACATACAGTTCACTGCCATCATGATGAGGAAGGCTCACAGATAACCCTTTATTAACACTTGATTAACCCTTGAGGGATCCAGCTGTGAGTCCCGAGACTACGAACTTTTGTAGCCAGATAAAGAGAACCATCACAGGTATTGTCGCAATGAGAGCACCGGCCGCAAACGCTCCCCAATTTTCTTGGAAATCTGTTTCGATGAACTGACGCATACCGACGGCGAGAGTGATTGCCTCCTGATTTCCACCCAAGATAACAGCGGTAAGGAGGAACTCATTCATCGTGCCGATAAATGAAAGTAGCGCCACCACCGCAAGCATGGGCAGCGCAAGAGGGAGAATGATGCGCACATAGATCTGTCCATGTGACGCTCCATCAATCTTTGCTGATTCATCAATTTCTGCCGGAATAGAATCAAAGAAACCTTTGAGCATCCAGGCATTAATTCCTAGAGCTCCACCCGCAAAAATAATGAGAAGTGCGACTGGACTTCCAAAATCCATAAATGGAATTGATTCACGGAGATCGGCAAGAATCACGTAGAAGGCAGTTACCGCGAGAAGTTGTGGGAACATTTGAACGATGAGAATTGTCATCAGAGTTGTTTTACGACCGCGATAACGGAAACGACTGAGCGCATACGCCGCGGTCGCACCGATTGCGAGCTGGAGAACCGCGTTAATGGAGGCAATCATCACTGAGTTACGCATCCAGAGCCAATATGGTTGATCTGGGTTCTCCCACAGCGCTCGATAATTACTCAAGCCTGGATACTGGGGAATCAAACTCTGGGTATTGATCTTTCCCAACTCATCAAAGGATGCTGAAGCCATCCAAATCAGCGGAAAGAGTGCGAAAGCTATGGCAAGAAGTGCGATGAAGTGGCGCCAAGCTAGAACCCTAACCCACTTTTGGAAAGTCATTCTTTTTTCACGTACTAGAACTTGGCTACTCAATTTATGTTCTCCATCTGCTTGGAGCGACGGAAGGCTTGAATGGAAATAACCGCGACAATAAGGAAGTTAATAAATGAAACCGCGCTCGCTAAGCCGTAATCGCGTCCTTTACCAGCTGTAAATGCCAAGTTGTAGGTGTAGGAAATCAAGATATCCGTATGGCCCGCAACGCCACCTGAGTCATACATAACTGGACCGCCACCAGTCAACAGATATATCGATCCAAAGTTACTAAAGTTGTAAGCGTACGACGCAATTAACAATGGCGTGAGTGCAATGACAACGAGTGGCAACTTGATGTTCCAGAAGACTTGTCGTGGTGATGCGCCATCAACTTCGGAAGCTTCGACAATTTCAGTTGAGAGCGCCTGAATTGCGCCCGTTGCAATCAAAAACATATAAGGAGTACCAGCCCAAACTTGGACCAATACGACCGCTACTTTTGCCCACCACGGATCGCTTAACCATGGAACTGCACCAGGCAACAATTTATTTACAATTCCATACGACTCATTAAGCATGCCTTTCCACGTAAGGATGGAGAGAACTCCAGGCATTGCGTACGGAACAATCAGGAGAATTCGATAGAGCTTCTTCGGTTTGATCTTGGGGTGGTTAATTGTGAGGGCGAGAAAGAGCCCAAGGAAGAAGGTCAGCATCACCACAAGGAATGGATAAACAAAGGTCCAAATCATCACCTTGATCAAAGGGGTGCGATAGCGCTCATCACCTATAACGCGCTCTAAATTCTTCAATCCAATTCGTGCGGTCCATCCCGGCTCAAGCTCTGTGCCATCGGCTCCGACAAATGCGCCCTCTTTATTTGGTTTATAGATCTCTCCAGTAAGAAGATTCTCGACATAATCGCCTGAGCTGTTGTACTTCAGGGTTGGAGTGATTCGCTCTACATTGGTGAAATCTGCGACGCGATACTTAACGTTTTCTTGTAAACCTGGAACAAAATAATCACTGAATTGATCCAGTACGGCAGCAATTTCTTCGTCAGTTAAAAAGGTAAATCCTTCAACGCTCAGGATATTTCCATCTGCATCAGCGGTCCACGCATTGGAATTAATCTTCTTAAGGCTCTGCGAGTTGCCTGCGTAAAGATTTCCATCACTTTCTTTGATGAGTAGAACTGTTGCGCCTTCGGGGGTCTTTGCAAAACGCATCGGAAGAATTGAGTCATCACCGACAGGCTCAAGAGAATTTGAGATGATGGAATCAATCGCAGATTGCTTGTTCATCTCGTGGCCAACAGAAAAATTAGTGAAGGCAATGTAACCAGTGTAAATGGCAGGATATATTTGGAAAGCCACGAGAAGGATGGCGCCTGGAACGATGTACTTGGCCGCAACAAACTTCGTGCTTAGAAAAATGTAATCAAGAATTAAAGTGGAGATCGCGATATATGCGGCATACAGGAATCGACCGTCTGCAATGAGGACTGGGACTGACCAGAGTGCAAAAGCGTTTAATCCGCCCAACAAGAAAATCTTGATAAATAAGCCCGGGAGCTTATGTGAATTCTTGATTTTCATTGCTTCTATTATCGCCTGACTTTAGAGTGAAAGTATGGGGGCGCCGAATGACGCCCCCATAATTTTTCCTACTACTGACTAACTAATCAACTACCAATTGTCTTCTTGATAGTTGCTGCTGCTGTTGTGAACGCTGAAGATGCAGTGGACTTGCCATCTGCAACTGCGTTAAGCGCGTTCTCCCAAGCGCCCCAGACAGAACCCATCTGAGGAACGTTTGGCATTGGCTGCGCTGCAGCAGAGAATGATGCAAAGCCAGCAAGTTCAGCATTTGCCTTAACTGCTGGATCGGCTTGCGCCTCGAGGTTTGCAGGCTGCTTACCTGATTCTTTGAACCATGCAAGACCGAAGTCCTTACCGCTGGCATAACCAGTGAGGAAGGAGCGTGCAGTTACCTTGTTCTTTGCATACTTAGATAGATAGAAAGCATTAACGCCAAGGAATGGTGCTGATGGATACTTTCCTGAAGGGAAAGGAACGATCGAGTACTTAACCTTGTTCTGCTTCTTTAGATCTGCAATGTCCCAAGGACCCATGATTACGTATGGAGCGCGTCCACCGTAGAACTCAGCGAAGCCCCATGCTGCATCTTTGCTGAGTACGCCACTCTTGTAGTACTCATCAAGTTTGCTTGCATTTGCTTGGAACTGCTTGCCACCCAAGATGTCCTTAAGGTTGTAGCTCTTTCCATTCCACTTGAAGATATATCCACCGAGAGCGGTGAATAGTGGATAAGAGTGATATGTCGCTCCCTTTGGAAGCTCTAGACATACTTTGAAACCTTTGATTGCAGCTTTTGCTGCAGCGCAATTTGTTTCAAGTTCATCAAGAGTCTTTGGAGCCTTTGCAAGGTCTGTGTTGACGACAAGTGCAACGTTTTCAACGTCGACTGGTACGCCCCACTTAAGTCCTTTGTAAGTGATTGCATCCATTGTTGAAGATGCATAGCTGCTTGCGGAAACATTGCTGACACGATCAACAACGCCAGAGGCTGCAAGGCCGCCTAGCCAGTCATGTGGAGCAATAACCAAATCAGGTCCGAGACCTTTTGGTCCAGCAGTAATCAATTCATCGCGGACGGTTCCGAAATCTTTAACTACAACAGTTGCAGTTACGCCATTCGCTTTTGCCCAAGGTGCAATTGCAGCCCTGACCGTCGGTGCTTTGCCCGAGTCTGCCCAGATCACGAGATTCTTTGTCGCAGCTTGCGCTGGAGCAATGAGAGTCGAGACACCAAGAGCAAGAGCTGTTAGGGCGCTATAGACACCAAAACGCTTCTTATTCATTAATTTCCTCCATGGAAGTATCTGTAACGAGGGGTTACAGAGGAGGCAATTTCAACCCGTACAAATCGGGCAGTCAAGGCTAATGGCCGCAAAATAACGGCTATCTGGACGAGTTACTGATTTGTTATAAAGGCCGAATTTTTCACGCCAAGTTACAGGAAGTGCTGAACTACCTATGAACTCTTAACTACTTGTGCACTCCAGGAACGGTGTTGTCCCAACCCTTTACATCTTCGGGCTTGCGAGGCGCCT
>DAOROE010000012.1:14964-17201 GCA_035441345.1 Candidatus Nanopelagicaceae bacterium | reverse complement strand
GGTCTGCCAACGTTAGTCAGGCCCCCTGATTTTTAGGGAGGTTTATTTCGTGTCATCTTTTTCCGTAACCAATGCTGAGTTTGAAACCCGCCAGATCCATGCTGGTCAGGTTCCAGACCCCACAACCGGAGCTCGAGCACTGCCTCTCTACCAAACCACTGCTTATCAATTCCGCGATACTAAACATGCCGCGGATCTCTTCGGTTTGGCAGAGCTAGGCAACATCTACACCCGCATCATGAACCCAACACAAGATGCAGTGGAACAACGCATTGCATCACTTGAAGGTGGAGTTGCAGCACTTCTTGTCTCTTCAGGATCTGCTGCCACAACATTCGCGATACTCAATGTTGCAGAAGCTGGCGATCACATCGTCTCGTCACCGTCGCTCTACGGTGGAACTTACAACTTGTTCCACTACACCTTGCCAAAGTTTGGTATCGAAGTAACGTTCGTTGATAACCCTGAAGATCCTGAAAGTTGGAAGAAAGCAGTTCGTCCAAATACCAAAGCCTTTTTCGGCGAGACGATTGCAAACCCGAAGAACGATGTACTTGATATTGAAGCGATAGCAAAAGTCGCTCACGACGCAGGTGTTCCGTTAATTGTCGATAACACCGTCGCAACGCCATTCTTGATCCGTCCAATCGAGTATGGCGCAGACGTTGTAGTGCACTCTGCAACCAAGTTCCTCTCTGGACATGGAAATGCAGTGGTGGGCGCGATTGTTGATGCAGGCAGATTCGATTATGCGAAATATCCAGATCGCTTTAAGAATTTCAATCAACCAGATCCGAGTTATCACGGACTTGTGTATGCCCAAGCGCTTGGAGTCGGATCTCCATTTGGCGCGAACTTGGCCTATATCTTCAAGATACGCCTCACTTTGCTCCGCGATGTAGGTGCAGCAGTTGCCCCATTTAACGCCTGGCTCTTGGCACAAGGTCTTGAGACGCTCTCCCTTCGCATTGAGCGCCATGTCGATAATGCAAAGGCGGTTGCGACCTGGCTCGAAAGCCATCCCCAGGTAGAGAAAGTGAACTATGCATCTCTTCCATCCTCGCCCTGGAACGCTCTTGCCAAGAAATACTGCCCACGAGGAAGCGGCTCAGTTCTTTCTTTTGAAATCAAAGGTGGGGTCGAAGCAGGTAAGAAATTTATTGAAGCGCTCAATATTTTCTCTCATGTGGCAAATATTGGTGATGTCCGATCGCTCGCAATCCACCCAGCATCTACAACGCATTCTCAATTAACACCAGCTGAGCAACTTCAAGCTGGTGTGACGCCAGGCTTGGTTCGTCTCAGCCTCGGCATTGAGAATATCGCTGATATCAAAGCTGATCTTGAAAAAGCCTTCGCTGCGGCGAAGTAATTCACTTTCTCATGACGCTCTCAGATCGCGTAACCGGGGCATGGCTAGAAACCCATGACCCTGGTGCGCGCATCTTTCACAAACTTGGAGATTTACCTCTTGAGTCTGGTGAAGTGCTGCCTGATGTCACAATCGCTTATCAAACTTGGGGTGAGCTCAACGCAGATAAATCAAACGCGATATTGATTCATCATGCGTTAACGGGATGGTCAGATGTGCCTGCTTGGTGGCCAGAGATGGTTGGACCAGGATTGCCATTTGATACCGATAAATACTTTGTCATCTGTCCCAATGTCATTGGTGGATGCCAAGGAAGTACTGGACCTGCATCGCTTGCACCCGATGGCAAGCGATGGGGTTCGAGATTTCCTTATCTCACTGTTCGTGATCTCGTTCGCGCGGAAGTCGAACTCTCCGATCAACTTGGAATTTCTCGTTATGTTCTCGCTGTCGGACCATCTTTAGGGGGAATGCGCTCACTTGAGTGGGCGATTGAATACCCTGACCGAATTGGCGCTATTTGCACTATTGGATCATCTGCTGTTGCAACGGGCGATCAAATCGGAACGTGGACTACCGAAATCCACGCCATCAAAGCCGACCCACATTTCAACGATGGTGATTACTATGAATCAGAACGAGGACCCGTCGAGGGCATGGGGATTGCTCGTAAAATCGCACACCTTTCGTACCGAACCGAATATGAGATGGATACGAGATTTGGCCGAGACCTGCAAGGCGATGAAACAGGCCGCTACGCCGTCACTTCCTATCTGGACCATCAAGCTCACAAACTCCAACGTCGCTTTGATGCCAACACCTACATAGCCCTGGAATCAGTGATGATTTCTCACGATATTGGTCG
>DAOROE010000012.1:0-14864 GCA_035441345.1 Candidatus Nanopelagicaceae bacterium | reverse complement strand
GAGGGCATAAAGCGCCCAGAATGTGCGTTCTGACCTGTGGACAATTTATAATATAGCCATAGCCAAATCCCCGTGGCTGGCAAGTAACTCTGACAGATCGTCAGTTCAAAGCAAAGGACTATTTCGTGCCTGTATCTCGTGCGCCCAAAAACGCAAGTAAGTCAAAGAGCGCTGCAAAGAAGAGCACGAAGCCATCGCCTGCCAAGAAGAGCAATAAAAAGGATGTAAAGAAAGCCGTTAAGAAGTCAGGCCCACGTCTTTTCCCGACCAAAGCTGAATTAGAAGCGATGAAGTTGGCACGTGAAGCAAAGAGCCAACCTGCTGAGAAGAAAGGTCCACGTCGCTTCCCAACCAAAGCTGAATTAGAAGCGATGAAGGCTGCCAAATCTGGCGCGCCTGTCGAAACAGCAACATCTGCTACAACAAAACCATCAGGTAAGAAACTCGTAGAAAAGATAGATGGCGAAGAAGTTGAATTAGAGGAAGTTGAATTAGAAGATCTTGAGAAGCTTGTTGCAGAAACTGGCGAGGAGAGTGCCGAAGGACAATCCGATGTCCGCGTCGTCAATCTCACCGAAGAAGCAAAACAAGAAGAAGGCGAATTCACACTTAAAGATTCCGAAGAGGATGATGCTCCACCCCAGACGGTTCTTACTGCTGGTGCAACAGCTGACCCAGTTAAAGATTATTTAAAGCAGATTGGTCGCGTTGCACTTCTCAATGCTGAACTTGAAGTAGAACTTGCGATGCGTATTGAAGCCGGACTCTTTGCAGAAGAGCGTCTCAATGGCAGCGAGAAACTTGATCGTTCATTGAAACGTGAATTGGAATGGATCGCAGAAGATGGCAAGCGCGCCAAGAACCACCTCCTTGAAGCGAACCTCCGTCTCGTTGTATCTCTCGCAAAGCGCTATACCGGCCGCGGAATGCTCTTCCTTGATCTGATTCAAGAAGGAAACCTCGGTTTGATCCGTGCCGTTGAGAAATTCGATTACACAAAGGGCTATAAGTTCTCAACATATGCGACGTGGTGGATTCGCCAAGCAATCACTCGCGCGATGGCAGACCAGGCTCGCACCATCCGTATTCCAGTCCACATGGTTGAAGTTATTAACAAGTTGGCTCGTGTCCAACGCCAGATGCTCCAAGATCTTGGTCGAGAACCGACCCCAGAAGAGCTCGCAAAAGAACTTGATATGACCCCTGAAAAGGTGGTTGAAGTTCAGAAGTACGGTCGCGAACCAATCTCACTTCACACTCCACTTGGCGAAGAAGGAGATTCAGAGTTTGGTGATCTGATTGAGGACTCTGAAGCGATCGTTCCTGCCGATGCGGTCTCATTCACATTGCTTCAAGAGCAGCTCCACTCTGTGCTTGACACTCTCTCTGAGCGTGAAGCAGGCGTTGTAGCGATGCGCTTCGGTCTAACCGACGGCCAGCCTAAGACTCTCGATGAAATCGGCAAGGTTTATGGCGTTACACGTGAGCGTATCCGCCAGATTGAGTCCAAGACGATGTCCAAGCTCCGTCACCCATCGCGCTCACAAGTTCTCCGCGATTACCTAGATTAATTCGTCCAACTAAGGAGTTATCCATGTCAGATCGTCCCAAGATTTTTGTAAAGCCAAACGGGTCAATCCGCGTCACTGGCGCTGCTGATTTTGTTGATGCTGATGGAAATGTCATCGAAACTAAAGAGAATTTCTCACTCTGCCGTTGTGGTCACTCCAAAGAGAAACCATTCTGCGATGGCTCACACCGCGAAGCAGGATTCCAAGCCGAATAACTCGCTCTGGGCAGATTCCTCGAGCGAGATTTCTTATTCTTCGAGCCACTCAGATTCCTACGATGTAGCAATCATCGGTGGTGGATTCTCGGGACTCTGGTCTGCTTATCACTTACTGAAATTTAATCCTGATCTATCAATCGTAATCTTTGAAGCGCAGCGAATTGGTTTTGGTGCCAGTGGACGCAATGGGGGATGGGCTTCCTCTGACTATCCCGTGTATCGCTCCACGCTAGAAAAGCGCCATGGCAAAGAGAAGACGGCAGCGCTCTTTAGCGCGATAACGCGTGCTATCGATGAGATTGGCGAATTTGCTGCGAAGAACGCGCCAGCAGCAAGCTTTGTGAAATCAGGAACGGTGATGTTTGCAAGAAACATCGCCCAAGAACGCCGACTTAAAGATTCCCAAGATGATTTACATATCTGGAAAGAGAAAAGTGAGCTCGAGGAAATGATTCGAGTTCGCGATGCCCGCGGAGGACTTTTCAATCCCGAGTGCGCAACAATCAATCCAATTGGTCTTGTACAAGGACTTTCTAAATATCTTCTTGCTAAAGGCGTAACAATCTGTGAAAGCGTGTATGCCACCGCCACCGAGGATGGAGTGTTCGCGAATAGCTCCCTTGTAAGAGCCCCAATCGTCATTCAAGCAACAGAGGTATTTGGCGACCATCAAAGAGAGTTCATACCGCTCTATTCCTTGATGGTCGCAACGCAACCTTTAACTGATGCGCAATGGCGCGAAATCGGGGTTGATTCACGCTTCACTTTTGCTGAGGGATCGCATCTCATCAATTACGCCCAGCGCACCGCAGATAATCGTTTAGCGATTGGTGGACGTGGCGCTACATATCCACTTAACTCCAGACTCATTCCTGCAAAAGAAATGACAGATTCTGTCCATGAAAGTCTGCGAAATTTAGCTCAATCCTGGTTTCCTGCGCTGCGCGATGTGAAATTTACCCATGCATGGGGCGGGGCTGTTGCAATTACCCGTAATTGGGAACCTTACGTGCACTTTGATTTCTCTCGTGGCTTTGGACGGCTAGGTGGATATGCCGGTGATGGCGTAACGATGAGTTACTTGGCCAGCAAGATTCTCGCCCATGTGATTACAGGGCAGAAGAATGATTTAACCAATCTTCACTTTGTGAATAAGAAGATTCGTAAATGGGAACCAGAACCATTGAGATATATAGCCGTTAACAGCATGGTGAAATTGAGTGGTATCGCAGATAAGGAAGAGGCAAGAACAGGGAGACCAAGTTTGGTCTCAAGGATTATTGCGCCGCTGATTCTTCGATAAGGCGAGAGGTCTCGTCATCAATACGAGCTGCTGCTTCGGCAAGACCATCTTGATATTTCTTGGCGTGGTGACCACAGAAGAGTAATTCGAATCCATTTGCCATAACTGCGCGAACATATGCTTGCGCGCCACAACGATCGCAACGATCGAGGGCATTAAGCGGCGTGGAATCGAGTACTACATTCTCGGTCATTTCTAGCCTGCCTTTCGTGATGCTTGCGGGAGCGCAAGTACTTACAGTGGAACATCAAACCACCTATGACTTATTCCCCGCAGGTCAAAATCGAATTTTTTTCAGATTCTTGCCATATTTTGTGAAATTATCGACATATTCTCAGGCTGCTCGGCGCGTAACACGCTGCTCAATTGGTGAGATAGATACCCTTGCGCATCGTGGCAGACGGAGAAAATCGCAGCGTCGAAAAATCATATTCCGCAAAAGACCTCTCAGTTCTTGAAGGGCTTGATGCGGTTCGTAAGCGTCCCGGAATGTATATCGGCTCCACCGATGGACGCGGGCTTATGCACTGCTTATGGGAAATTATCGATAACGCGGTTGATGAATCACTCGCCGGTTATTGCAAGAAGATTGAGATTAATTTAGAGAAAGATGGATCAATTGAGGTCCATGATGATGGTCGCGGTATTCCCGTAGATAAAGAACCAAAGACTGGACTCACGGGCGTTGAAGTCGTGATGACAAAACTTCATGCGGGCGGAAAATTTGGTGGTGGCTCTTATGCTGCCACTGGCGGACTACATGGAGTCGGCGCATCTGTAGTTAATGCTCTTGCATCGCGTCTTGATGTCGAAGTTGATCGTGATGGAAAAATCTATTGGATGTCCTTTAAGCGTGGCGTAGCTGGAATCTTTGATGGCGATGGCCCTAATGCAACATTTGAGCCGCAATCAGGGCTCCGCGTTATCGGGAAAGTTTCCTCAAAAGTCACCGGAACTCGAATTAAGTGGTGGTCTGATAAACAGATCTTCCTTAAAGATGCGCAATATGACTTAGAAGAGATCTACACCCGCGCGCGCCAAACCTCTTATCTCGTTCCTGGCTTAACTTTGATTGTTAATGACAATCGCACAAAGGAGAAGACTTCCGAGACCTTCTTCCATAAAGGTGGAATCTCTGAGTATTGCCATTTCATCCAACCCGATGAGGCGGTTGGCGATGTCATCCGTCTAACCGGAAAGGGTCATTATCAAGAGACGGTCCCGGTCCTCGATGACAAAGGCCATCTCGAGCCTCAAGAAGTTGAGCGCGATATGGATGTTGATATCGCGGTGAAGTGGGGCAATGGATACGAGACCACGGTCCGCTCCTTTGTGAACATCATTGCAACTCCTAAAGGCGGAACGCACGTCCAAGGATTTGAGCGAGCTCTTACCAAAACTTTTAACGAATTCCTCCGCGCCAAAGGTGTGCTCAAGAAGAATGAACAGGATGTCATTAAAGATGACATAGTCGAAGGCTTAACCGCTGTTGTAACTGTGCGGATGCAGGAACCTCAGTTTGAAGGCCAGACCAAAGAAGTTCTTGGAACTCCTGCAGTTACCAAGATTGTGCAACAAGTAGTTTCTGATGAACTCAAGCGCTTTTTTACCACCACAAAAAGAATCGATAAAGCTAATGGTCTGCTCATCCTCGAGAAGGTGGCAAACGCTTCCCGTACTCGCATCTCCTCTCGCGCCCACAAAGAATTGCAGCGGCGTAAGAATGCGTTAGAGAGCTCCTCTCTTCCCGCCAAATTATCGGATTGCCGCTCTGAAGATGTTTCGCGCACCGAGTTATTTATCGTGGAAGGTGAATCTGCTCTAGGAACCACTAAAGCAGCGCGAAATTCTGAATATCAAGCGATCCTTCCTCTCAAAGGAAAGATTCTCAATGTGCAGAAAGCTTCACTCTCACAGATGCTTGATAACGCCGAGTGCGCAGCAATAATTCAAGTCATCGGAGCCGGTTCTGGAAAATCATTTACCCTTGATGATGCTCGTTACGGACGGGTGATTCTGATGTCCGATGCCGATGTTGATGGTGCACACATTCGCTGTCTGATGCTGACTTTGCTTTATCGTTACATGAAGCCTCTCATTGACGATGGTCGAGTCTTCGCTGCAATTCCGCCACTACACCGTATTGAAGTCATGGGCGGCGGTGGCAAGAAAGGCGAAGTTCACTACACCTACTCTGATGATGAGATGAAGAAACTTCTTGCAGATCTCAAGAAGCAAGGTAAACGTTGGAAAGAGCCGCTCCAGCGCTATAAAGGCCTAGGCGAGATGGATGCCGACCAGCTTCGCGAAACAACGATGGATCCAGACCATCGCACACTGCGCCGCATCACCATTAAAGATGCTGCCGCAGCGGAGAAGATGTTTGAGTTATTGATGGGCAATGAGGTTGCACCGCGTAAAGACTTTATTGCAACGGCAGATATTGATCGCGAGAGAATCGACGCTTAAGCAATTAACGTTAAGCGATAAGAGTACGCCGCGGGGTAGCGTATTTAGCTTCAACCTCAGTCAGTTCATCTGCTACTTGTTTGCGGAGCGCTTCATCACTCTTGAGTAGCGCAGTTAATTTCGAGATTGTCGACTTCAATTCCTTCTGCTCAGTTTCGAGCTCAATCTTCGACATTTTCGTGAGGCGTCGCAACGGCATATCGAGAATGTAGGTGGCCTGCTCATCGGTGAGCTTAAAGCTCTTGATGAGTGCAGCCTTTGCTTCATTCGCATCATCGCTGCCGCGAACAATCTTCACTACTTTGTCGATATCAATAATGGCTTTCAGAAGTCCATCAACAAGGTTGAGACGAGCCGCAGCTTTATCTTTGCGGAAATTAGAGCGTCGTGTGACCACTTCGATACGGTGATCAACAAAGACTTGAAGAAGCTCTTTAAGTCCAAGGGTCTTAGGTTTCCCGTTAACGAGCGCAACCGCATTGATGGAGAAAGCATCTTCCAGTGGTGTGAGTTTGAAGAGATTCTCGAGAACCTGATCAGGTTCAAAGCCATTCTTAAGTTCAATGACAACACGCGTTCCAGATTGTCCATCGGTAAGATCGACAATATCGGAGATACCCTGAATCTTCTTGGCTTTAACGAGATCAGAGATTCTCTCAACAACTTTTTCAGGTCCGATGTTGAATGGCAATTCTGTAATAGTGATACCTTGTTTGCGGGTCGTAACTTTTCCAGTTTCAACTTTGGCGCGAACTTTAAATGCGCCTTTACCAGTTTGATACGCCTCGAGGATGCCTTCTTTGCCGATGATGGTTCCACCAGTAGGGAAGTCAGGGGCAGGAACGAATTTCATAAGTTGTTTCAGAGTTGCATTGGGATTTTCAATCAGATGTTTTGCAGCTGCGATGACTTCGCCAAGATTATGAGGAGCCATATTGGTGGCCATTCCAACTGCGATTCCGGTTGCACCATTAACGAGGAGATTAGGGAAAGCAGCAGGCAGAACGAGTGGCTCTAAAATTTGGCCATCGTAATTGGCGCCAAAATCAACGGTGTTCTCATCTGTCTCTTCGACCATAAGAAGAGCCGAACTGGCAAGACGCGCCTCGGTATAACGCATCGCCGCAGGTCCAGCATCAAGTGATCCAAAGTTTCCATGACCATCAACGAGTGGTAATCGCATTGAGAAGTTCTGAGCCATACGAACCAGCGCGTCATAAATCGCGCCATCACCGTGTGGGTGCAATTTACCCATCACTTCGCCCACTACTCGCGCGCTCTTTACATGTCCTTTATCGGGACGAAGTCCCATCTCAGACATCTGATGCAAGATGCGACGATGAACAGGTTTTAATCCATCACGTGCATCAGGTAGCGCACGCGAGTAAATAACAGAGTAGGCATATTCCAAGAAGGAATCAGACATCTCTGATGAGACATCAACATCAACAATCTTGCCGGGAAATTCGCCGGGCTTAGGACCAACTACCTTCTTCTTCGATCCTGTTGTTCCCTTTGCATCTGCCTTTGCCATGGCGTGATTCTGCCAATGAATGGTTGATTTACTGGGTATTGACGCTCGGTCTCGCTCCGATAATTGCGACACATTGACGGGCTAATTCATTACCAGCATCCATTGCTTCTCGTAATTCTTTCGAAGCAATCCATTGTGGAATGAAGCCTGCTGCGAAGGCATCTCCAGCTCCTGTGGTATCAAGAGGATCGATTTTGTCGACTGGTGAAGTAATGATTGTAGAACCATGCCCAACTGCCATCGCGCCTTTATCACCGCGTTTTACAACTACGACGGGACAGTGCTTCTGTAAATCTTGAATTGCAGCCTCAATGTCATTTTGATCAGTAAGAAACAAAGCCTCTTCTTCGTTAGGGAGAATTACATCCATCTGCTTCAAATACGATAGGGCTCGATCACGATTGAAGTGAGACATCGTTCCAACTGATGCAGGATCAAAGAAGAGCGGAATCTTTGCGCTCTTTATTGCAGCGATGATCTCTGAGACTCCTGGGGTTGAGTGCGGATTAAACAATGAGTATCCAGAGAGGAAGGCAGCATCAAAGTCTTCAAGTGGCGGGAGATCATCAACGCCAAGTCCTGAGTTAACGCCTGAATCAGGAAACATTGTGCGCTGTCCTGTTTCATCAACAATCACTACAACAACGCCAGTTTTACCTTTGATGTGACTCATATCTTTATGTTCTATCTGCCAAGCATCTAACTCCGATAGGACTGCGCTACCGGCTGCATCATTACCAATGCGTGAGACAAAGAATATTTGGTGGCCTTCATGAGCCATCCAGGTTGCAGTATTCGCAGCAGCTCCACCGCCATGCGTAGTGATGTGGGCTGGCGTATCGCTTCCGTAGTGAATTTCTGAATCGATAAGCACAACGACATCGAGCATGGCATCGCCGATGCAGAGAATGCGAGCCATCTTATTGTGCGGCTACCGCAATCTGAGCAGCAAGAGCCGCATTGGATTTTATGATCTCGATATTCACCCGAAGTGACTCACCGTTGGTGTGGGAGTGGAAATATTCAAGTAAGAATGGCGTGACTGCTTTGCCTTTAATCTGCTCGCGTTCGGCAGCAGCCAATCCATCTGCAAGTGTCTGTGCGTGCAATACCGGATCCATCTGGCGAACCACGGGATTTGCAACCACCATGCCAGAGTGAGTGATTCTTGCTTGATGCCGAGCGCTCCAGATCTTGGCAATCTCTTCGGGCGAGTCAGCGCGATACTCGAGTTCAAAGCCAGAGTCAGAGAGATAGAAACCTGGGAACTTATTAGTCTGAAAACCAATGATGGGGACCGATAGAGTTTCAAGTCGCTCTAGCGTTGCAGCGACATCAAGAATGGATTTTGCTCCCGCACTTACCACCATCACAGGAATATTTGCCAGCGAATGAAGGTCTGCTGATTCATCCCACGTCTCTTGCGCACCGCGATGAACACCACCAAGTCCACCCGTAGCAAAGATCGCGATGCCAGCAGAATGAGCGATATGTGATGTAGCTGCAACTGTTGTGGCAGCGCTCATCTTCTTTGCAATCACAATAGGGAGATCACGTATCGAAGCTTTGGAGATATTGGTATCTGTTGCAATTCTTTGAAGCGCGCTCTCGTTGAGTCCAACGTGGATAGCTCCGTCAATGACAGCAATCGTCGCAGGTGTCGCGCCATTTTCTCTGACAATTGCTTCTACTTGAGTGGCCACCTCGATATTGGTTGGACGAGGAAGACCATGGCTGATGATTGTGGATTCGAGAGCCACGATAGGCGCCTTGTTTTCCAGCGCGGTCTTCACCTCAGATGAATAGTGGATCACAAAAGGAAGATTACTGGAAAGATAGGTGCGTGGCCTACTTGCTCTCAGACTTATCACAATCAGTCTTCGCCACACTTGGGCTCTCTGGTACTTCGAATATCCTTGAAATTCCGAATAATCCTGCGCAGCGAGAATGCATTCTTCTTGTTGATGGAATGGGAATGAACGCCTTACAACTTTCACTTCAGAACCAACCAATTTTCAATCAGCTCACCAGCTTCTCTTCACTACAGGCAACTTTTCCCTCTACGACTTCAACTAGCCTGACATCACTTGGCACAGGAAACGCTGCGGGCCGACATGGAATGGTCGGTTACACGATGCGCGTGCCACATAGTGGGACTCCGGAACGTTTGTTAAATGCCCTGAAGTGGGATGAACGTGTTGATCCATATATCTGGCAGTCAGAAGAAACTCTCTTTGAACGTGGGAAGAGAGAGGGAATCAGCGTCTCGCATATTGCAGCAAAGCGTTACGAAGAAACTGGTTTTACCAGAGCAGCTCTACGAGGTGCTACCTATCATGGTGCGAATCTGGTTGATGAGATGGTGACTGAAACTAAATTAGCGTTATCGCAAGAGCGTTCATTTGCTTATGTCTATATCAATGATGTCGATGATGCTTCCCATCGCGATGGCATCGGTTCACCGCGCTTTCATGCTGCCATGGCAAAAGCAGCCGAGCTCATCACTAAGCTTCTTGAGAACTTGCCTCTCGGTACGAGACTTTGGATAACGGCAGATCATGGAATGATTAATCGAGATGACTTCTGCGTTCTTGGGAAAGAAAATGACTTATTACAGAATGTTGAGCTGCTCGGGGGAGAACCAAGAGTTCGCTATTTGTATGTAAGGAATGGAGCGCTTGCTGAGACAAAATCACAATGGGAAGAATTCTTTGGGGAGAAAGTGCAAGTACTGACTCGTGAAGAGTCAGTCAATCAAGGATTTTTTGGACCAACAGTGTCTGAGAAAAATCTCGAACGTATTGGTGATTTGATAGTTATTGCCAATGGTGAGTTCATTCTTGTAGAACCGGATCGAGAAGAGTTTCAGCTCGCGATGGTGGGACACCATGGAGGAGTTACTGAACCAGAGATAGCGATTCCGCTACTAACGAAGACTCTCTAATCTTCTTCGTCTTCATCCTTCTTCTTGCCTCGTCCAAACATGATGTCATCCCATGACGGGATAGAAATCCTCTTGGTAACGCCATCTTTCTTGGCGTCAGGTGCAATCTCTTTAACTTCACTCGGCTCGTCATTCACCATAGGGTCAGTTCGAACTGCGACAAGTCGTGGTGGTTGTGGCGTTTCTCCTTCAACAGGAAAGAGAACACCATGATCACTCATACGGTCTTGGCGAGGTGGCTGTTTCGCGGGTAGCTCTTCGCCGTTAATCCAACGAGCGCCATCATCTTTTGATACGAGTGTTCGTTTATTGGAATCGAAAGTCCAGGTTGCTTCGGATTGTCCTTCACGAGATGGGTAACTCAACACTAAATGCCATGTTCCATCATCAAGGCGCCATGTGTTCCAAGAAATCTGATTCATATTGACGCCACGAGGTGCGAGTCGCTGAATAACTAATTCGGAGAGTGGAAGCGATGTTCCTTTAGGTGAAGATTTTTCTGCAAGTTCGATGATCCATGCTCGTTCTTGAAGAATGGGGCTGGCATATCTCTCAATCTTCTCTAGAGAGAGACCTGAGATTCGTGAAACTTCGGCGTAGCTCTCGCCGGCGCGCAAACGCGCTTGAATCTCTTTAATTGAAAACTGTGGGGCGGCATCAACGACTGGCGTTAGACGACGCTCATTGACTGCGGAACGGAGTGAATCGGAGAGGCGAACCGTAAATTTATTCCCATCGTTATCAACCATCTCGATGTGGTCACCATCGTCGGTACGGCCAACTAAACGCAATTCAGTCACGGGTAAAGATTGCCATACAAGAGTCTGGTTTTAAGGGAACCTACGCTGGTATTTGATGGAGTTTGCGACGCCACAATCCGAAAAAAGGAAGTAGCGAGAGCAATGAAATTGCCATACATGCCAGTGGAACAATAAATGCGACAGATGAGCCAAATGTGTCAATGATGTAGCCAGTAATTGCTGTGGGGATTGCTCCACCAAGATTCAATGCGGCGATAGCCCAAGCTAACACTTCTGTGGTGCGTTTGGGGCTTACTGATCTTTCAGCTACTGCAAATCCAGCTGTAAGGATAGGTGCAATGGCAAGGCCATTAAGAAAGAGTGCAATTGCCAACATAAAGAGATTGCCTTCATAGAAATATGCAGCCATAACGATTGGAACAGTTAAGACAAAGAGCGCGACGAGCGAGTATAGAAAGCGACGAGTTTCATTCATCTTCCAATGAATTGATCCACTAACGAAAGCTGAGAGCCCGGAACTGAGAGACCAGATTGCAATAAAGAATCCGCTGTATTCACGTGTTCCAAAATCATCGAGATATCCCACAATAACTAGGCCTGTTGAACTAAAGAAAGCCCCACACATCATCATGGGAATGAAAAGTGCCTGAATGAATCGATCTCGAATGAGAAGTGAGTGATCATCGCCCGGTTCTTTTGGATGTGCGGGAGGTTCAGTTCGCTTCTGAGTGAGAAAGATTAAGGCTCCGACAATTAAGAAACCCATGGCGGTAAAAATAGATGCTTCTGGCATGAAATACGACGCAACAAGAGTTGCGATAACAGGGCCTGTTGTAAAGATGATCTCATCAACCAGAGCTTCAAACGAGTAGGCGGTGTCGATTAGTTTGCGGTCATCGCCTATGACATGAATCCAACGACGTCGAACCATCTGTCCTGAACCAATAACAAAGGATTCAAAGACGATGGCACAGAAAAACCAACTCCAAACTGGAGCATCTGTCTTTACGAAATATACAAAGAGACCCAAGAAGATGATGTGGATGGGCGCAGTAATTGAGAGGATTTTGTTCTGTCCAAATTGATCGGCTGCTCGGGACCAGAGCGGCGTTGCAACCGCCAGCACGATCGAGGAGACCATCGAGATCGCTCCTGCAAGTGAATAGGAGTCGGTCTCGGCCACGACAAATAACACAATTGCTAAATACAACATCGAAATAGGTAGTCGAAGAATGAAGCCTGCCAATGAGAAATTCCAACCTCCAGGAATAGCAAATAGCCGTTTATAGGAGGTCAACATGATGCGAGTGTACTTGTTCGTAAAGAATTGTGATTAGATTGGGATATGTCTTTAGCTTTTGAATTACTCAATCTTGCAGAATCAATCGCGCTAAAAGCTGGGTCACTTCTTGTTAATCGACCTTCAAAATTTGATTTAGACCAAAAAAGTGGAGTATTTGACTTTGCCACGCAGATGGACCATGAAAGTGAAAAGTTGATTGTCAGTGCAATTCTTGCAGCGCGTCCCGATGATGGTCTGATTGGCGAAGAAGGAGCAAATCGCGAGAGTAAATCGGGAGTTACGTGGGTTATAGATCCGATTGATGGAACCGTTAATTATCTTTACGACATTCCAGGATGGTGCATCAGTATCGCCGCAAAAGACAGAGACGGAGGTTTAGCTGGAGTTGTCTATTCACCTGCAACGCAATCTCTTTGGAAAGCACATCGCGGCGGTGGGGCATTTCTTAATGGAAATCCCATTAAATGTAACGATCCCGTTGCCCTCAATAGAGCACTCGTGGGTTCAGGTTTTGCATATGATCTTGAGAAAAGAAAAATCCAAGCAGCACTTATTGCTCGATTACTTCCGGAGATTAGAGATTTACGGCGATTGGGTGCCTGCGCAGTAGATATGTGTCATGTTGCAAGCGGATCGCTTGATGCCTATTTTGAAGCAGGCGTTAATGAATGGGATTATGCCGCTGCAGGTTTGATTGCCACTGAAGCTGGCGCGATGATCTCCATCGATAAGGGAATCTGGAATGGAGAGAAGAACATGGTGATAGTGGCCGGGCCAGCGCTTCATCCTGCGCTCAGCGCCCAGATTCGGGCTGGTCAGGCGTACTAGACCTGCGATTTAGCGCTTCGGGAGGAGGTGTGGCAAGATACGCCGAGTTATTGAGCGTTAAGCGTAGAGACTAATTGTTAGGACAAACCATGAACGTGCTTGATGCGGTAGATGCCGCCTCCCTCCGTAAGGACCTACCTAATTTCCGCCCCGGCGATGAACTGAAAGTTCACGTCCGCGTCGTTGAAGGTAATAAGAGCCGTATCCAGGTCTTCCAAGGTCTCGTTATCGCGCGCCAAGGTTCTGGCGTCAGTGAGACATTCACAGTCCGCAAAATTTCTTATGGCGTTGGCGTTGAAAGAATTTTCCCAGTCCACGCACCTGTTATTGAAAAGATTGAACTCGTCCGTAAGGGAGAAGTTCGTCGCGCGAAGCTTTATTACCTCCGTGATCTTCGTGGCAAGGCTGCAAAGATCCGCGAACGTCGTGGCGCAGATGATCTTGAAACTCTCTACGCAGCTCCAGAAGCAGTTGTTCAAGAGGCAATTGTTGAAGACGTCGTTGTTGAAACTGTAGAAGAGGCTCCTGTTACGCAAGAAGCTGTTGCGGAAGAAACCGTCCCAGCAGCGACAGAAGAAACTTCTGCCGAGTCTGAAACCAAAAACTCCTAAAGTCGACTCTTATGTCGCCTAAAGCGAAGGGCACCAGCCTTCGCGAACTGCCCATACTTGTTGTTTCGGCACTTGTCCTATCCATCATTGTTAAGACTTTTCTCGTTCAATTTTTCTACATTCCTTCAGGTTCGATGGAGAACACACTCCAAGTTAATGACCGGGTTGGAGTGAACAAATTCGCTGCACTCTACAGTGATATTAAACGTGGAGAAGTTGTCGTATTTAGGGATCCAGCTAATTGGCTGTCAGAGTCATATGACGACAGCACAGGGATTCGCAAATTAGTTAAAGAAACTCTCGTTTTTGTTGGAGTGCTTCCTGATCCATCCAAGCAATATCTCATTAAGCGAGTTATCGGTGTAGGTGGCGATCGTGTTCTCTGTTGTAATAAAGATGGGAAACTTGAAGTCAACGGGGTAGCTGTCGATGAGCCATATATTTACGATGGCAATAAACCCTCAGATTCCGAATTTGATGTGACAGTCCCTGAAGGTTTCATCTGGGTCATGGGTGATCATCGTGGCGCGAGCGCAGATTCACGTTTCCATACTGATGATCCGAATAAGGGCATGGTCCCGCTCGATAAAGTGACGGGCCGAGCCCTCTTTGTAATTTGGCCTTTCAAGCATCTCGGAGTACTGGATGCTGGAAAAGACCTCGCTCAAATTCCTGTAAAACAGAACAAGTAAAAAAATCCTGCATGATTGAGCAAAAACTCATCGATGCCGGTATTACCAATATTGCCGGAGTTGATGAAGCAGGGCGTGGAGCATGTGCTGGCCCACTTGTTGTCGCTGCACTCATACTCAAAGATCCCAAGAGTGTTGCGCTGAAAGAAGTTCGCGATTCTAAAGAGTTAACGGCGCAGAAACGGGAAGAACTCTTTGATCTTGTGATTTCTGAATCGATGAGCTACGCAATCATTGAAATCTCGCCAACTGAAATAGACGCGATTGGTCTACATAAATCCAATCTTGAAGGCATGCGTCGTGCAATCCATGCGCTGAAAGCCGAGCCGCAATACATTCTGACCGATGGGTACAGGATTGATGGTTTAAGCGCTCCATCGCTGGCCGTGTGGAAAGGTGATCAAGTCGCAATCACAATATCGGCTGCGTCGATTCTGGCAAAAGTCCATCGCGATCGAATCATGGATAAGTTGGATGAACAGTATCCCGGGTATGGATTTGCGGCACACAAAGGATATGTGACTCGGAGCCATGAAAAATCTTTATCTGAGCTTGGCGTGAGTGAAGTCCATCGCCGTTCGTATGCAAATATTGCTGCGCTTATCAACAGCTAACTTTCTTCACAGTTCT
>DAOROE010000011.1:0-18789 GCA_035441345.1 Candidatus Nanopelagicaceae bacterium | reverse complement strand
AACCTCCTTGTTCGCAGAACTCAAGTTTCAATTGATCGCCCAATGGTGACAGGACGCTAAGGAGAAATCATGGCAACTAAATCTGGCAACCTCAGACTTGATGCGCTAACCAAGGAGTTTGGTAATGGTGCAGAAAAAGTCGTCGCCGTTCGCGAACTTTCACTCACCATCAACCCAGGTGAGTTTGTGACGCTGCTGGGACCATCTGGTTGCGGAAAGACAACTGCGCTACGAATGATTGCTGGTTTCGAAACGCCGACACGTGGTCGAGTCCTACTTGATGGTGATGATCTGAGTTTATTAACTCCAGATAAGCGCCCCATGGGAATGGTCTTTCAGTCATATGCACTTTTCCCACATATGACAGTTTTCGATAATGTGGCATACGGCTTGAGAGTTCAGAAAAAATCAGCATCAGAAATTAAGAAAGCGGTCGCTGAGGTTCTCGACTCTATGAGCCTGTCACATCTTGCCAATCGAGCGCCGAACCAGTTATCTGGTGGCCAACAGCAGCGCGTTGCGCTCGCTCGTGCAATGGTCGTGCGCCCCAAGGTATTGCTCTTCGATGAGCCGCTATCAAATCTTGATGCCAAGCTTCGCGCACAGATGCGGATTGAAATTCGCTCTATCCAGCGTCGACTTGGAATCACCAGTATTTTCGTAACTCATGACCAAGATGAAGCAATGAGTTTGTCTGATCGAATCGTTGTCATGAGGAATGCAGTCGTTGAACAAGTTGGAACTCCTGACGAGATTTATCGCCGACCATCTTCCGTATTTGTCGCCGACTTTATTGGTCGTTCAAATTTCTTAGAGGTTGAGAGCGTCACAAAATCCAAAGCGGGTAAAGCAAAAGTCGTAGTAAGTGGCAAGAAAATGGAAGTCGCCGCTCAATCTAAGTCTCTTTCATCCAATAAACCGGTCCTTCTGGTACGACCCGAGTCAATTGTGGTCTCTGCCGCAAAAGGTAAATCTGCAAAAATTGGTAAAGGCGAAGGTAAGGTCACAAACGTTGTCTTTTACGGAAACCATGTGGAATACACACTCGATACCCATGAGGGAGTTATCGTGGCGGTGGAATCGGACCCCATCTACGATGAAATAGTTCCAGTTGGAAAAATCGCGCGATACTCTTTTTCTCCTGAGAGAGCGTGGCTACTGCCTTCAGACTCAACGCTAGCAATGAAGGAGGACCGCAAATGACATCGGTTCAATATCTCCGTTACGTCGCCTATGCGCTCTTTGCGGTAGGAATAATTAATTTGCGTTATCAGTCTGGTGAAGATGGTCTTGGCACAAGAACTGCTCTTATCGTTGGAACAGGTGTTGTTCTCTTCGGGATGACTTATTTCGCATTTGGCAAAATCATTCTGGCCAAACCAGTTGGTAAAGCAGTCGCTTGGATCGTGGCAATTGCGGCCACAGTTTTTGCAATCCTGAACTGATTAATGAGTTCACTAGACCTGCATTGCTTTAAAGAACGCTGGAACGAGGTTCTAGATCTCCTCGAGCGCGAGAATCGAATCGCCTGGCTAGCTTTCTTCGATGCCCGCTTGGTGAGTTTTGATAACAATCAACTTAAATTGAGTTTTGTAGATGCTGAGAAATTAAGTGGCGCACATGACTATTCCTACGTAAGGAAAGACTCACACCGCGCCGCACTCGAAAAAGCAGTAAATGAGATTTTTGGGGTGTCAGTCGCCATAATTACCGAGTGATCCGCGCTCGCTCTCTTTTTTTCGCAGCATGCCTTGCACTTCTCTCATCTCTACTGTCTCCCGCCGATGCTGCCGCGCCTTCGTCTAGCTTTTACCTAGTTCAAACTCCTGCATTTCCTGAATATAAAGTCACTTTCCACGGCGTTATTAAGCCAAAAGTAAAGAATGCGGTCGTAAGAATCGATGTGAAACTCAATGATGTCTGGGTCGATACAAAACTCCGCACCCGATCTACTTCGAGTGGGGCCTGGAAAGTTCAAGCTCGCGCTACTGCTTTAGAAAGTAAGGCTACATATCGAGCGCGCGTTACCATCGGCAACAAACTTGTCACGACTAAATCGCGTAATCTAAAAATTGAAGTTGCTCCACAAATAAGCACCCCTGATCAACTCATTGCTCTCACCGGACCTGGAGGACGAATTCACGGGACCGATGTAAGTCGATGGCAACATCCCGGTGACAAACCAATTGACTTTGTAAAGATGTATAACGCAGGTATCAGATTTGTGATGATTAAGGCTTCTGACACACGAGATGATGCTGATGCGTTAGCTCTGAAATATCTCCTCATGGATCGCAACGCCGCGCAAGCTGCTGGTATCTACACAGGTTATTACCACTACACAATTCTTCCGAATACAAATGATCGTGATGCCGTGATTCGAGATGCGCAAGCGCAAGCCCAGAAAGCAATCTGGCGCCTTTCAAGTTTGGGTGGATACACGGAAAAAGATTTACCTTATGCATTGGATTTGGAATACAACTGCATCGCAACTTCTAATGGGCGTTGCGTTAAATATGCACAGCGATCTCTCGTGACGTTATGGGCAGAAACGTGGCTCGAAACTATGCATGAAAAGACTGGTCGTAAACCTTTCTTCTATTCTTATCCCACATTCCTCGAGCAAGCGATGGTTCGTAGCGAAAAGCTCCGTCAATATCCACTGTGGAAAGCGCAATACGGCATCAATCCGGCTGATCCAACCGCGGAGCCGGGTCGAAAGATCTTCGGTTGCTTTGTACATTCGTGGTCCACATCGGATTGCTCATCACTTTGGCAGATTTGGCAATACTCATCATGCGGTTATGGAGATAAATATGGAGTGGGGTCATCGCGAATCGACCTCAATGTTTACCGTGGAGACCCTGCATCATTTTTACAATTGACGCGAGGTATTTGGACTCCCCAAGTTGGCGACTATTTACCGGTACAAGAACCCACAACCATGTTGATTACTAGCGTTAACGCCTCCAGCACTGATAAGCCAGTGCGCATTAAAGTTGAAGTCAAACGACCTTCGGGCACACCAGTAATCACGGGAACTGTCGCCTTTAGATTAAATCCTGGGCCAAATGGCGAACTGCCAAAGAAAGTAGAGCAGACACCAGTTCGTGATGCAGCTGGGGTTTGGACACTTACTTTAAGAAAACTTCCCGCCGGAACTTCCACGGGCTATGTCGCTTTTGTTGATCAAACCAACACGCATGCAGAAAATCGCCAAGATTTAACAATCAACTTAATTCAAGGTCCAGACGTTGCGCCGACTCCAACTCCGAAGCCAACGAAAGTTCCAGTCCCGGTTGATACGTGCAAAAATCAGATTAGGAATTAACTAACTTTTTCTTTAATTTCCTTAGACTGACGGAGTAATTCGTTCTGACGCTCGATAATTTCCTGGTATTGCTTTATTGACGCTTTTCTCTCTTTGGCGCCCCACTCCAGGGCTTCCGAAATTAGATCTGCAACAACGTCGACAACGCCTAGACCTTGATCTTTTGATTCAAATGAGATGCGGGTACGACGAGAAAGCACATCGTCAACACTCAGAGCACCTTCATGTGTAACGGCATAGAGAATTTCAGCCTTGAGGTAAGGCAATTCGGGAGCTAAGCGCTCCAAGAGTGCAGGGTCCTGAATCCCCGGAGTCAATACCTCATCAATAAGCGATCCATATCGATTGAGTAGATGTTCGACACTTGACTCTTCAATTGAATACATTTTCGCAAGTCGCGGAATTTGATTCATTAGAACTGAATAGCCTTCAGCCCCAATGATTGCGAGTGTCTCAGTTGTGGAATCTGGAACTATCTTGCGGAGATGATTGATGGCTTCATTCACTGCATCCTCAGCCATGACTCGATACGTTGTGTACTTGCCACCAGCTATTGATACAAATCCAGGTGTCGGGCTATCAACAACATGTTCTCGTGAAAGTTTCGTGGTGGGTGAATCAGGATCGGTTGAGACTAAGGGGCGTAGTCCGGCAAAGACTCCTATGACTTGATCACGACGCAATTTTGGCTCAAGGACGCGATTGGCTTGATTAATAATGTATGTGACATCTTCACGAGAAGCCAGAGGTTCCTCACGGCTCTCGTCGTAATCGGTATCTGTTGTGCCAACAATCCACTTATCGCCCCATGGAATGATGAAGAGCACTGAGACATCTGTCTTGATGATAACTCCTGTTTCAGACTTAATTGCATCACCAGGCACAACGATGTGAGCACCTTTGGACATGCGAACGGCATATCCTGGTTTTATACCGAATTTCTTATACAACGGATCGGTCCAGACGCCCGCAGCCATAATGGTGGTCTTCGCCTTAACCGTAAGAGTTTCTCCGCTCTCCAAATCCGTAACTTTTGCGCCGGTCACTTTCTTTCCACTCATCACTAATTCTTCGCATTGAGTGCGCGTTGTTATGACCGCACCATACTTAGCAGCGGTACGTGCGATTGTCATAGTGTGGCGCGCATCGTCGACTTGGGCGTCAAAGTACTGGTAGCCACCAGTGATGACATCGAGGCGAAGTGATGGCGCTATTTCACTAATCTTTTTCTGAGAAAGATGTTTATGCCACGGCAGCGCTCGCTTGAAACCACGTAGCGCGTCATAGAGAGTCATGCCAGCGCCAACATAAGTACGCTCTTTTAACTTTTCTTGCAACGGATAGAGAAATGAAACTGGTTTTACTAAGTGTGGCGAAAGAGTGCTGACCATTAATTCACGTTCGTTAAGAGCCTCTCGAACCAATTTGAAATCGTATTGCTCGAGATACCGAAGTCCACCATGAATGAGTTTTGAGGATTTTGAAGAAGTCCCTGATGCAAAATCTGCACTTTCCACCAATGCAATGCTTAATCCTCGCGAAGCGGCATCAAGTGCAATGCCAACGCCATTAACTCCGCCTCCAATGACGAGCACATCGAACTCTTCGCTGCCAAGGGCGGCCATCGCGGCGCTCCGTTGCTGCGGATTAAGGCTCGAATTAGAAAGAGGCACAGCCTTAGGATACGCGCTATGGCTTACATCGGCTCTCTCGATCAAGGAACATCCAGCACCCGCTTTATCGTTTTTGATGACGCTGGAAAGATTGTTGGACAACATCAATTAGAGCACACCCAATTTTTGCCTCAAGCTGGCTGGGTAGAACATGATGCCGCTGAAATTTGGAAGCGGACCGACGATGTTATTTCTGGAGCCCTCAAAGCAGCTCGAATTTCTGGTTCGGATTTAGCAGCGATCGGAATCACAAACCAACGTGAAACTACCGTGGTCTGGGATAAGACCACTGGCGCTCCGCTATCTCACGCTATCGTCTGGCAAGACACGAGAACTGCAGACTTTCTCAACTCGCTATCGGAAACTACGAAGTCTTCAATAACTCATAAAACTGGTTTAGCAATCGCTCCTTACTTTTCTGGCAGCAAGATGCGCTGGCTCACTAAAAATGTTCCTGCGGTTCAAGAAGCAATCAGCGATGGTCGAGCGCTTATGGGGACTATTGATTCGTGGTTGCTCTGGAATCTCTCCGGAGGCCCTCGAGGCGGAGTCCACTTCACCGATGTAACAAATGCCAGCCGCACACTCTTGATGAACCTGGAAACTCTTGATTGGGATGAGGAGCTCCTTAAGATTTTTGAAATTCCGCGCTCTGTACTTCCAACTATCAAATCCTCTTCAGAGATCTACGCTCACACCGATCCTTCCGGTGCATTTGGAAGCGCAGTTCCCATCTCAGGAATTGTCGGTGACCAACAAGCAGCAATGGTGGGACAAGCTTGTTTTGAACGCGGAGAATCAAAGACGACGTATGGCACCGGAAATTTCGCACTACTCAATACCGGAACTGACATAGTCCGCTCCAAGAACGGTCTTCTCACCACAGTTTGTTTTAAATTTGGCGAAGAACCAGCACGTTATGCCCTTGAAGGTTCGGTTGCGGTTACAGGTTCTGCAATTCAGTGGTTACGAGATCAACTTCAAATCATTTCAAGCGCGCCTGATATCGAAGGATTAGCGAAGAGCGTTACCGATAACGGCGGCGTCTACTTTGTTCCAGCATTCTCAGGGCTCTTTGCCCCGTATTGGCGTAATGATGCACGAGGTGTTGTGGTGGGCTTAACTCGCGCTGCTACCAAAGCACATTTAGCGCGCGCAGCTCTTGAAGCAATCTGTTATCAAACTCGCGATGTATTAGATGCAATGTCAGCCGATAGCGGAGTGAAACTTCCTGAAATGCGCGTTGATGGTGGAATTACTGCCAATGCTCTCTGTATGCAG
Source organism: Candidatus Nanopelagicaceae bacterium (assembly GCA_035441345.1). Classification (GTDB taxonomy): domain Bacteria; phylum Actinomycetota; class Actinomycetes; order Nanopelagicales; family Nanopelagicaceae; genus MAG-120802. Next base: position 12,504 of record DAOROE010000011.1, on the reverse strand, counting down.
ATGCAATCAGACATCATGGGTATCGATGTTGTGCGTCCACTCATTATTGAGACGACTGCGCTGGGCGCTGCATATGCTGCGGGTCTTGCTGTCGGTTTCTTTAAAGATGTCACAGAACTGCGCAACAAATGGCAGGAAGGTCGCCGCTGGAACGCCGACAAATCCAGTGAGCTTGCAACAAGTGGTTATGTGCAGTGGAAAAAAGCGATCGAACGAACCCTGAATTGGGTGGAATAAAAACTTACTTAGCTAGAACTATCTCCACAAGCAGAGCATTTTCTGGGCGGAGAATAGGAGCAGGTAGCCCCACATTTTCTAATTCAGAGCCCGTCATGACAGCGCCACTTTCTAACCAAGGCGGTGGCGTAATCGCCATAAATTCTGCGCTTCCAGCATCGCGAATCACTCTGATGTGATACTTGGAAGAAGGTGTGAGGCCGCGAATAGTTAACTTCGGAGCATGAGAAGTCACTATCGGGCGAAGCTGAACAAAGCTGAATAGCGCTTCACTCTTATCTTGTGCGACTACTCCATGCAGATAGTGAGCCTCGTTTGGATAATCAATACGAATTACATCGCCCGAGTGAAGAAGCGCACGTTTTGATTTATAGAGTGAAATCCAATCTTTAAGCGCGCTTAACTCTTCGCGTGAGAGAGAAGTGAGATCTCGTTCCAATCCAGCATGGCCAAAGAGCGCAGTAGCGGCGCGGAAGGCCAAGGAAAGGTGGCGGCCCGTTTGATGTCCAGGATCTGAGCCAATATGCGTTCCAAGCAACTCCGGCGGAATAAATTGCATCGTCCAACGCTGCATAGTTTGACGCTCAAGTGCATCATTATTGTCACTGGTCCAGAACCTATCGACGAGATCAATGATTCCTAAGTCAATTCTTCCTCCACCTGATGCACATGATTCGATTTCAAGACCTGGGTGACGTTTCTTTAACTCCGCAAAGAGTCGATAGAGCGCTCTGGTTTGCTTTCCGACTGCAGGTCTTCCTTCTGAGCCAGCATCAACCAACGTTCGATTGTGATCCCATTTAATGTAGGAAATTTTGTAGTTGGAGAGGATGTCACTTGTTTGATTCAAAACATGGTTATAGGCATCTGGATTATCTAAATTCAGTACCAACTCATGTCGCCATGTTGGCGGAACCCGTCCATTGACATTGAGTATCCAATCGGGATGAGCGCGATAGAGATCTGAATCAGGATTGACCATCTCGCCTTCAAACCAGAGTCCAAACTCCATCTTCTTTGAAAGAACATATTCAACAATTCCGGTGAGTCCATTTGGCCACATATCTGTGCTGACGGTCCAGTCCCCTAGCCCGCTGCGATCGTTTCTACGAGAGCCAAACCAGCCATCATCCAAAACAACGCGCTCTACGCCGATTTCAGAAGCAACGTCAACAAGCTGACGAACTTTTGCTTCATCATGATTGAAGTAAATCGCTTCCCACATATTCAAAGTCATGGGTCTGGGTTTGGCGGGATGAACTTTTCGAGCACGAATGTGCTTATGAAGTGTCTGCGCTAAGCCATCAAGACCGGCGCTGGAATACCAAGCAAATAATTCGGGAGCTGTGTAGCTCTGACCTTTTTTAAGAATAACTTCTCCAGGCAGCAAAACTTCAGAAGCGCCAATGCTCTGCATACCTTCATAATTTTTCTCGACACAATATTGAGAATCACCGCTCCATGCCAGGGAAACTGCCCACGCTTCTCCTGACTGGAAATTTGTTGTTGGATTGAGCGCAATCTCGCCGATTGTGTAGTTATGGCCACTTCGACCCTCGTGGGAATCGCGAACCCAACGACCTATTGCAATATCGCGGCGCTGTGGATTTCGTTCATTGGACCAACGTCCAGCAAAATCAAGTGTCTGTGTTGCGCGATCACTCAAAGGTAGCCAATAGAAAAGTTCATTGAGGCAATAATCATCGCCGTTATTTGTGAGAGTCAGCGCCGTCTTCAAAACTCCAAACTTATCCAGCGCGCCTGCAAAAGTTAGTTTTAGTTGTGCAGCTGAATCTTCTAGTTCAGCGCTAAAACTCTCGTCAGTACTGGAGAGTTTCTTTACTTCAAACTTTGTTGACCAATCACGGCCATTGCGATGCCCTGAAATAGTTGGGTACCCCAACCAACCGCGAGAATGTTCGCGCATTACTCCTGGATTCTGAACTTCATCAAAATCGCTATTCGGAACAGAGCGCACAAACGGGACTGAGGCAAAGTCTCCTTCAACTGATTTACCCCAATAACGAATCTGAAGAGCGCCATCAACGACTTCAAGGTAGATATCAACGCCACCATTGGAGAGATGAGCACTCGCCGTTGCTCCGCTAGCTGGTGACATACGGGTAGAGTAATCGCGTTATGGCCGCAAAGAAACTCGCCGCAGGAGTCACGCGCACTGATCGCACTCTGATGGATGGCCGCACCATTCGCTACTACGACACCCAAGGCCAATCTCGAACTGCGGAAGACCAGAGGCCAATCGAAGAACAACCATCAATTGGCGAAATGCGACTTGATCCGCTCAATAATGAATGGGTAGTGATTGCATCTCATAGACAAGGTCGCATCTTTCTACCACCAAAAGAATTAAATCCACTCGCACCTTCGCGACCAGGATTCCTCACCGAAATTCCCGAGAGCGATTATGAAGTTGTTGTCTTTGATAATCGTTCACCATCATTGCGTCCGCCCGAAGGTTCCTTTGCTGCACCTGAAAATCCAGATTTTGACTCACTCCCGATTCCAGCCGCTGGAAAATGTGAAGTCGTCTGCTTCACCTCTGATTACGATGCTTCATTTAAAGATCTCTCTCATAAGCAGATTCGGACCGTTCTTGAGGCTTGGCGCGACCGAACTGCAGAGTTATCACAGGTTCCTTACATCGAACATATTGCGCCTTTTGAGAACCGAGGCGAAGAAGTCGGAGTTACTCTCAACCATCCACATGGCCAGATCTATGCCTATTCCTATCTCCCACCTAAAACGGCACGAATGTTTGATGTTGCAAAAGCTCACCACAATAAGACCGGCCGTGTTTTATTAGATGACATCGTAAAGCGAGAGCTCAACGATGAAGTGCGTATTGTTGCTCAGAATTCTGAATGGGTCGCGTATGTTCCTTATGCGTCACGATATCCATTTGAGATTCATGTAGCGCCACGTCGTAGCGTTGCGGACTTTGTTGCACTTGATGATGCTGCATCTGAAAGCTTTGCACCGATTGCAAAAGAAGTTTTACAGAGACTTGATGGCGTCTTTGGAGTAAGGATGCCGTACATCGCATCGTGGCACCAAGCTCCAGTGCGCCAGGGCCGAGATGTCTTAAGGCTTCATTGGCAGATACAGAGCGTCCGGCGCGCTCCTGGAAAACTTAAGTATTTAGCAGGCTCTGAATCCGCCTTTGGCGCCTTCATGATGGATCTCAAGCCTGAACAATCGGCTCAACAACTACGAGACGTTGCGTTGTAACACAACCGCTCACCATAATGATTGAGGAAGAATTTAAGAAAACCTTTGGAGTAGCTCCTGAAGTTATTGCGCAAGCTCCGGGCCGCGTCAATTTGATTGGCGAACATATCGATTACAGCGAAGGTTTCGTATTGCCTTTTGCGATTGATGATGTCACTCAGTGCGCGATATTTCGACGAAGTGATAAAAAGATAAGAGTGGCCTCTGCGCAACAATCTAGCGCCCTCATAGAGGTGAGCCTTGAAGAGATCTCCGCCATGAAGGGTGAAGGTTGGGCGCGATATGTCTTTGGTGTGATCTGGTCCCTGGAGATTGAATCTGGACTCGACATCTACATAGATGGCAAAGTCCCGCTTGGCGCTGGACTTTCTTCCTCCGCAGCGTTGGAATGTAGCGTCGCCACAGCACTTAATCACCTATTCCATCTAGAAAAGTCCTTGAGTGAATTAGCGCTTCTCACCCAACGTGCAGAGAATAAATATGTTGGCGTGCCATGCGGCATTATGGATCAATCTGTTTCCTTGATGGCTAAAGCTGGTTATGCACTTCTATTGGATTGCAGAGATCTCTCTACCAGGCACATTTCCGTTGATTTTGCCGGTGCTGATTTAAGGCTACTCATCATTGATACCCAAGCTCATCATGCATTGACTGATGGAGGATATGCCGAGCGCCGGGCATCCTGTGAGGAGGTTGCCACAATTCTTGGCGTTGCCTCCATGAGAGAACTATCTTTGGAGAAATTACAGTCACGAAAGCATGAACTAACCCCAACTCAATTTCTACGCGCACGCCATGCAGTAACTGAAATTGCTCGCGTTCTAGAAGCGGTGAAGTCTTTGGAATCTCGAGACTTTTACGCGTTTGGGAAATTGCTCAATGAGTCACATCGCTCGCTACGTGATGACTACACAGTTTCCTGCCCTGAGCTTGATACTGCTGTTGATGCCGCGTTGGAAAGTGGCGCACTTGGCGCGCGCATGGTTGGCGGTGGCTTTGGTGGAAGCGCCATCGCGTTGATTAAGGATGAAGATGCTGGGAAGGTTTCTCTATCTATCGAACAAGCATTTGCAGCGAAGGGATTTAAAGCGCCACGATTCTTTTCATCGCTACCTAGCGATGGCGCAAAAGTTATTTCTTAAGAATTAAACGACCGGAGTTACAGAAATTACTTCGACTCCGCCAATTGCACTCAAAACATTGACGAGATCTTGGGGATCATTTCCAGGAAAAGCCACGGTGATGTCATCGATACCGCGTCCGCCTTCGGAAGAGAGAACGACAAGGCCACGAATATCTCCACCAGCAAAACCGATTGCCGAGGCAACCGCGCCAAGTGAACCTGGGCGATCAGGGAGCGCTACGCGAATTCGAACCATTGCCATGGGTAGGAGTCTAAATGAAAAGCTCCCTGACTTGGACTCGAACCAAGAACCTGCCGGTTAACAGCCGGCTGCTCTGCCGATTGAGCTATCAGGGATCGGCTAGCCGCAAACTCTAGGTCAAGCCCTCGCCTAAAGCCAATTCGCGCAAGGCTCGTCGCTTTGTTTCCATCCCCACAAGTTCGCCAAATATCTGGTTGTACTCGACTTCATTCTCAACGGGATTGAGTCGCTGCAAGGTCGATTTCACTTCAGCGATAGAGCGGCTTAAGGCAACTTCATTGAGTCGCGCTGTAATGCTTGAAACGTAGCGATCTGAAATCTCGCCATCGGTACGAATCGGCTCAACCGTTAACTCCGTGATAAAAGATTTCAACTCATCTGACTCGACAGCTTCAAGATTTACTTGTTCAAACTCTCTTTGGGTATCGATGAATTCGCGTAACTTGATGTAGGCGGGATGCGAGAAAGCGTTCTTCTCAACATCTTTCCAATTGTGCATTAGCGCCGGCATTTGGAGGCGAGCTTTGAGTACTTCACGCTCCAGCATCAAACGAGGCTCACTCGGATCTGGGCGCCAATTACTTGCTTGGGGCGCATCCGAGACTGCTCGTGGCGCAGAGGTTGAATTCTTCTTAACCGCCGCCATTACCACTTCGACCTCCATGCCTAGCCATCCAGCAAGGCTGCGGGCATATTCAGGGCGAAGTGATGTGTCACGAATCTTTCCAATGAGTGGCGCTGCAGCATTAAGAGCAGAGACTCTGCCATCAGCATTCGTTAAATCAAATTGTTTAATCGAGCTCTTAATTGCAAATTCAAAGAGCGGAACTCTTCGCGCAATCAAGTCCCGCACGGCAGCGTCTCCCTGATGCTGTCGCAATTCACAGGGATCCATGCCACTTGGTTCCACAGCGACAAACGTTTGCGTGACAAATTTCTGGTCATCACTAAATGCTCGAAGCGCAGCTTTTTGACCGGCTGCATCGCCATCAAAGGTGAAGATAACTTCGCCTCTAAATGCATCGTCATCCATTAAAAGTCGACGCAAGATACGAATATGCTCATCGCCGAAAGCAGTCCCGCACGTTGCAACCGCAGTGGTAATTCCAGCTAAGTGAGCCGCCATCACATCGGTGTATCCCTCAACTATGACGGCCTGGCGCTTCTTTGCGATCTCTTTCTTCGCTCGATCCAAGCCGTAGAGAACTTGGCTTTTCTTGTAAATCGGAGTCTCAGGAGTGTTGAGGTATTTCGGTCCTTGATCCTCGTCATCGCTCGCCAGTTTTCGCGCGCCAAATCCCACTACATCGCCTGAAATATCTCGGATCGGCCACATTAAGCGATTGCGGAAACGATCGATAGGGCCTTTCTGTCCTTCTTTTGTTAATCCAGCCAACATCAACTCGTCGATTGTGAAACCTTGGCCGCGTAGATACTTCGTTAGCGAATCCCATTGATCAGGCGCATAGCCCACTTCAAAAGAATCACATGCTGCCTTATCAAAACCGCGTTTCATCAAGAGCTCGCGACCATGTGCCGCTTCAGGAAGTTGGAGTTGTTCTTGGTAAAAAGTCACAGCAGCAACATGTGCTGCAATCAATCGAGAACGTTGACCAGCCGGCGCCTTTGTTCCTCCACTACCCTGCTCATAGGTAAGTTGATAACCAATTCGTTCGGCAAGTCTCTCAATAGTTTCTGTGAAAGTTAGATGATCCATCTTCATCACAAAAGCGATGACATCTCCGCCAGTCTGGCAACCAAAGCAATGGAAATATCCGCGGCTCGGAGTTACATGGAAAGAAGGAGTTTTCTCATCATGGAAAGGACAGAGCCCTTTCTTCTGTCCCCCGCCAGCGCCCTTGAGTTGAACATATTCACCAACTACTTCATCAATAGGTGAATGGTCGCGGACGTATGTGACGTCTACATCGCGAATTCGACCTGACATAGTTGGAATCCTAGTCTCTACTTCCCCAACAGTTGTTGGTGTAGCGCATAGGCGCCTACATCGGTAAGCGATGAAACTTGATCAATAACGACGCGCATCTTCTCTTCCTCGGTGCTGGCGCGCTGCCACTCCTGGAGGAAGAAGCTCTCGAGTGTTTCTGGAGCACTCTCGCGGACCGCTTCCACAAGATCAATGATGACTTCCTGTTGTTTTGCGTAACGTTCTTGAGATTTCTCAGCGCGAATAATGTAGTAACCCGCCATCGATTTCAGGAGCGCAACTTCAACTCGCTGAGCGCGCGGTACAAGTAAGTTCGCTGCATAACGGGTCAAATCGCCATCACCGAAATGTTCTCGAGTTTCTTGCTCTGCTGCAAGGGCAAAGCGCCCGATAAGTTGGCTGGTTAAATCTTTCAAACGCGCTAAGTGGCGATGACTTCTATCAAATTCCTTGGGCCAGCACGAAAGATTCATCAGTGAATTGATCGCTTCTTCGGCTTCTTTCTCACTCATATCACTCAAGTAATCCTGAACTGCAGTGGCATGTAGCTGTGGTAGATCTCGGCGCAAATGCGCAATATCAATCTGGCCGGTTACGAGTGCATCTTCTAAATCATGGACAGAGTAGGCAACATCATCGGACCAATCCATGATTTGCGCTTCCATACAAGTCTTTTCCAATGGCGCACCTTCACGAACCCAGTTGAAGATCTCTTGGTCATCTTCGTACACACCGTACTTCTTTGGATTCTCAAGTGAACTCCATGGATATTTTGTAGCTGCATCCAAAGTTGCCCTAGTCAGATTTAGCCCAACTGATAGCCCTTCGCTATCGACAGTTTTTGCTTCGATTCTCGTTAATAATCTAAAACTCTGGGCATTACCTTCAAAGCCGCCAATACTTTCAGCAAATTTAGCGAGCGCTTCTTCGCCATTATGTCCAAAAGGTGGGTGTCCAAGATCATGAGCTAAACATGCGCTCTCCATAAGATCTGGATCGGCTCCGAGAGCTGCTCCTAATTCACGTCCAACTTGTGCGCACTCCAGCGAGTGAGAGAGTCGAGTCCGTGGAAAATCACTTGCCCAAGGAACTGCAACTTGTGTTTTCGCTGCCAATCGGCGGAGCGCAAATGAATGAATAATTCGAGCACGGTCTCGAGCAAACTCTGTGCGGCCTTTACGTTTTGCTGGTTCATCAAGGAAACGTTCGCGATCAGCGCTGGAGTAAGCGTGACTTTCATGCGCTGCTTTGAGAACCATAGTGTTCTTAGGCTACGTGGTCGCTGATATGAATGCCACGCCGACCAAGCGTTACATAAGCTAAATACGCCCCAGCTTCACGTACCAGGTATCGAAAACCTGCCTTCTCTAAACTGGCAATTCCAACTCTTGTGGGCGAACACGTTGCAACAAATCCTTGATCATTTGCCATCGTCATTGAACGCAGACAGTGATAAGGATCGGTAACGATAATGATGTCTTTGATATCGAGCTTCTTCACACCTTTAGTAAGCGCTTCGATACTTTGAAAAGTATCTCGCCCTTGAGGAATCGCTGTTATTGCTCCACGCGGAACTCCGTTGGAAATCAACCAGGATCGCCCTGCCCCTGCCTCAGTAAATCTATCTCCTGGAGCGCCAGCACCTAGTGTGAAAATCTTCGGAGCAAAATTGTTTTCATAAATTCGAGCTGTCTCTTTTAACCGCGCCTTTAACACTTCACCAGGTCTACCATCTAATTGCGCGGCGCCCATCACGACTATCGCATCAGCTTTGCGGATTGTTTCGTTATTTGCTGCATACCAAGTTTTGGCAAGAGCCCAAGTAGGAATAACTAAAGCAACCAGAAGAAGGAAAGTAACAAATTTCCAGAGGAATTTAATAAGAAACATTAGCCGCCAGATCCAGAGTCACTACCGTCAACGCTGACTAACTCTTCAGGATCATCAAGCCAACCTTGCGGAAGTGTGACGGCTCTACCATGACTGGTTCGTCCACGTGGCGCATCACCAATGGCTTCTGGATATGGTTGATCTACAAGTTGATCAAGAAGTTCGCGTAATTCTTGCAGCGATGAAACCATCCCAAACTTCGAGCGCAGACCACCTTCAACTCTAAATCCTTTGAGATACCAAGCCATGTGTTTTCTTAAATCTCTACATGCGCGATGTTCGTCCTGGAAATAATTAACAAGGAGCTGCGCATGGCGCCACATCACTTCACGAACTTCAAATAATCGAGGTAGAGGGCGCTCACCTTCACCATTAAATGCTCGCACCAAATCTGCAAATAACCAGGGCCTTCCCAGACATCCGCGTCCCACAACTACGCCAGCGCAGCCCGTTTCAGTCATCATCTTCACGCCATCATTTCCGGACCAGATATCTCCATTTCCAAGTACGGGAACTCCGGTGGGAGCAAGGTGTTCTACTAAATTCTTGATTTTCGACCAATCCGACTTTCCTTCGTAGAACTGAGCCGCTGTTCTGGCATGCAGCGCAACCCACGCAACGCCTAAATCAGCAGCGATTTTTCCTGCATCTAAATATGTCTCATGCTCGCTATCGATGCCTACTCGCATTTTTACCGTGACTGGAATCTGATATTTCTTGGCAGTGGTGACTGCAGCCTCAACCAGCGATGCAAATAACCGGCGCTTATAGGGAAGCGCTGAGCCTCCACCTTTGCGCGTCACCTTGGGAACGGGACAACCAAAATTTAAATCAATGTGATCTGCTAAATCTTCTTTACCTAACATCTCAACTGCGCGACCCAAATCGACTGGATCCGTTGCATAGAGCTGTACAGAGCGCGGAGTCTCTCCTTCACCAGGAACAATCATGCGCATCGTCTCTTCATTACGTTCTGTCAGTGCTCGCGCCGTGACCATTTCAGAGACAAATAAACCGGCGCCTTGTTCTCGGCATAACAATCGAAATGCAGAATTGGTGATGCCCGCCATCGGAGCTAATACAACAGGAACTGTGAGATCTAAACCGCCATCGCGAATCGGAAGATGAAGCGGTTTAGTATTTAGCAGCCCAGCAGTCGTGGCGCTAACCATGACTCCACCTGATCAATGCTGATTCGTTCCTGTTTCATCGTATCTCGTTCCCGAATCGTGACCGCATTATCGTTGAGCGAATCGAAGTCGACAGTGATGCAATACGGAGTTCCGATTTCATCTTGCCTACGATAACGACGACCGATTGCACCGGCATCATCAAAGTCCACATTCCAGTTCTTACGAAGTTGCGTTGCAAGATCGCGCGCCTTGGGAGACAAGTCAGCATTACGCGAGAGTGGAAGAACTGCGACCTTTACTGGCGCCAAGCGATAATCGAGACGGAGCACAGTGCGCTTCTCCATTTCGCCCTTGGAATTAGGCGCTTCATCCTCGGTATACGCATCCATCAAGAAGGTCAGCGCGCAGCGATCTACGCCTGCTGCAGGCTCAATAACGTAAGGGAACCAGCGCTCATTGCTCTCCTGGTCAAACCATGAAAGGTCCTTGCCTGATTTTTCAGAGTGCGCCTTCAAATCAAAATTGGTGCGATTTGCAATACCCTCGAGCTCGCCCCATTCGGTGCCAGTAAATTCAAATTTATACTCAATATCTACGGTGCGCTTGGAGTAGTGAGATAACTTCTCTTTTGGATGCTCGAAGAGACGGAGACGATCTGGGTTAATCCCGAGATCGATATACCAAGCCAGGCGAGTATCAATCCACGTTTGGTGCCACTCTTCGTCAGTGCCTGGAACAACAAAGAACTCCATCTCCATCTGTTCGAACTCGCGGGTGCGGAAGATAAAGTTTCCTGGAGTAATTTCATTACGGAAGGATTTTCCAATTTGGCCAATTCCGAAAGGTGGTTTCTTGCGAGCTGTGGTCGCAACATTATCGAAGTTAATAAAGATGCCTTGCGCTGTTTCAGGTCGCATGTATGCCAGACCAGATTCATCTTCGACTGGTCCAAGATAAGTTTTCAAGAGCCCTGAAAACTGTTTGGGTGTTGTGAACTTTCCTTTATTGCCACAATGTGGACAGTTCACTTCTTCTAGCGATGTCGCTTTACGACCATGTTTTGCTTCAAAAGCATCCTCAAGATGATCGGCGCGATAACGCTTATGACATTCGGTGCACTCTGTAAGAGGATCGGTAAAAGTTTCAACGTGTCCTGAGGCTTCCCAAACTTCGCGCGCCAAGATCACACATGAATCAAGTCCAACAACATCTTCGCGACCCATCACCATGGACTTCCACCATTGGCGCTTTACATTGTTCTTGAGTTCAACGCCGAGTGGGCCGTAATCCCATGATGCGCGCAATCCACCGTAAATTTCAGAAGAGGGGTAAACAAATCCGCGCCGCTTGGCGAGGCTGACAATAGTTTCAAGACGATCATTGGCCATTTATTTTTCCACCTGGCGTTCTCCATCCGGCTGGCTGTCGGCGGTGCGCACCGGTCGCAGCTCCTGGTCGAGAACTGGGCGCAGACCCGAAATTTTACCCCTGCGACACGCTCATATTGGGCTCTTCTGCGAAAATGAAAATCATTTTCATTTCTGATAATTTGCCGCCATGAACCTAGCCATACTCCTCGCTGCAGCTACGGCTGTAGCCACAGCAGCCGGCGGATTTCTTGCGCTGCGCGCTAAAGACCGCCTACACCTTGTACTCGGACTTGCCGCCGGACTCCTCTTGGGACTCGTCGCATTTGATCTTCTGCCAGAAGTATTCGAAATGTCTAGCTCTGAATTTCTGGGAGCTCCAGCAGTCTCCGTTGCACTCATTGCGGGATTTCTCCTTCTCCATATCTACGAGAGATTCTTTGGATCGCACGAACCCGCAGAATCGGATTACGGTCACGACCATAAACATGCGGCAAACGTTGCAGGTGGCCTCGGTGCGCTTGCAATGGGCGGACATGTTTTTCTCGATGGTTTAGCGCTCGGCGTTGCTTTCTCTATCGATGACAAATTGGGGATTGCAGTCTTTGTTGCGCTTCTCGTTCACGCATTTAGCGATGGTCTCAATACTGTCTCGCTCCTTGTAAAGAGTGGAAAGTGGACTCGTAAAGGTATCTGGCTATTGGGAGTTGATTCAGTTGCTCGCATTAGCGGCGCGGTAATTGGATCGAACCTTGCATTGAGCGAAGACTTCACCGCCTTGTACTTGGCGGCTTTCTCGGGAATTCTCATTTATCTTGCAACCAGTCACATTCTTCCAGAGGCGCATGCACGACACGCTTCTCGATGGACCCTAGTTTCAACTGTCGCAGGTGTCGCAATCATGTGGGCTCTTGTGAGCCAACTCCACACGCTTCATTCATGAATAAATCTGAAGTTAAGGTAATCGGAATTCTTGAGCGCGTTGGTGGATTTGCGAGCGCTCAAGAGCTCTATCAATTACTGCAACGAAACGGCGAATCCATCGGCCTTACTACTGTGTATCGTTCACTTCAATCTCTTGTCAGTGACAAAATCGTTGATCAATTACGACGAGACGATGGTGAAGCCATCTATCGACTCTGCGGAGATAGCCATCATCATCATTTAGTCTGCAAACAATGCGGATCCACTGTCGAAATTGAAGGTAGCGCTATCGAGCGTTGGACCAAAGCCATGGCTGAAGAACACGGATTCCGCGAAGTCGGACATACCGCAGAAATTTTTGGAATCTGCCC
>DAOROE010000010.1:0-19073 GCA_035441345.1 Candidatus Nanopelagicaceae bacterium | reverse complement strand
CACGGAACTTCAATCGCGAGCTGCGATCACAATTCGCCGACGAGATGAAGAGTAAATGGGCCAGATAAATGTAGTTGGCATCGAGTACGCGTTATCTGATGGTCGCGTTCTACTTAATGATGTCTCTTTTCGCGTTGGCGATGGTTCTAAAGTCGCTCTCATCGGCCCTAACGGTTCAGGTAAGACCACTCTCTTTAGAATGATTGCTGGCGATCTCCAACCGGATGCTGGACAGATCATCATCAATGGTGGACTTGGTGTGATGCGCCAATTCATTGGATCCATTCGGGATGCCTCAACTGTGCGCGACTTACTTGTTTCCGTTTCACCACTTCGTATCCGTAGCGCTGCTGCTCTTCTCAAAGCAGCAGAAGAAGCGATGGCGCATAGTGATGCAGAGAAAGAACAGATGGCATATGCCCAAGCCCTGGCTGATTGGGGCGATGCTGGTGGTTATGAACAAGAAGTTCTCTGGGATATTGCCTGTTCCAACGCGCTGGGAAAAACATATGACCGCGTAGCCAATCGCGAAGTTAATTCACTCTCGGGCGGTGAGCAGAAAAAGTTAGTGCTCGAGTGTTTGCTTAAAGGCCCAGAAGAAGTATTGATTCTGGATGAGCCTGATAACTATCTCGATGTGCCAGCAAAACGGTGGCTAGAGGAACAAATTCGAGAATCCAAGAAGACCATTCTCTTTATTAGCCATGATCGCGAATTATTAGCGGCAACCGCTACAAAAGTCGTAACTCTTGAGCAGGGCGTTAATGGAAATACTGCGTGGATTCATGGCGAAGGATTCAACACTTGGCATGATGCACGAAAAGCACGAAATGAACAGTTTGCACAACTTGTTGAGCGTTGGGAAGATGAACATAAGCGCCTAAAAGAATTAGTACTTACTTTGCAATGGCAGGCTGCGAGCTCACCCGATATGGCTTCACGTTATCGTGCCATGCAGACTCGTTTAAGAAAGTTTGAAGAAGTGGGCCCACCACCACCTCCTCCTGTCGAACAAGATGTGAAAGTAACGCTAAAGAGCGGACGCACAGGGGAGCGCGTTGTTACCTGTGAAGATTTAACACTTGAGAATCTCACTGAGCCATTTACTTTTGAGATTTACTACCAAGATCGCGTCGCAATTCTCGGCAAGAACGGAACGGGAAAGTCACACTTCTTGCGGCGACTGTCAGGTGATGAGACGGTGAGATATACGGGAACATTTAAACTTGGCGCTCGTGTAGTCCCAGGTTTCTTTGCCCAAACCCACGCACATCCAGAATTTGTTGGCAAAACACTGTTGGAAATTCTCTGGGAAGAACATTCACTTCAACTTGGCGCAGCAAAGAGTGTTCTCGGTCGTTATGAATTAGCGCAACAGGCGGAACAGCAATTCACTTCACTTTCTGGTGGACAGCAAGCGCGCTTCCAAGTTCTCTTACTCGAATTGGCCGGCGATACTCTCTTATTGCTTGATGAGCCAACTGATAACTTAGATTTGGCGAGTGCAGAAGCGCTAGAGCGCGCGCTCTCGAGTTATCAAGGAACAGTGATTGCAGTGACGCACGATCGCTGGTTTGCACGTGGCTTCACCAGATTCTTGATTTTCGGTGCGGAGGGCCAGGTCTATGAGAGCCCCGAGCCCGTCTGGTCCCACTAATCAGGCCCGATTTTGACCCCTTTCCCGCATGCGGGTAACCTTCCCCTTCTGCCTCCGCAGGTCTTCTGTAGAAAATCGTGGAGCGGATCCAATAAAGAAGTAAGAAGAAAGCGAGTTTGTCGTGCGTACCTTTAGTCCGACCCCAAACGACGTTGCACGTAAGTGGCATGTCATTGATGCAACCGACGTTGTTCTCGGTCGCCTAGCTAGCCATGCTGCAGTGCTCCTTCGCGGCAAGCACAAGACAACATTCGCACCTCACATGGATATGGGTGACTTCGTCATCGTTATCAATGCAGACAAGGTAGTTCTTACTGGATCAAAGATGGCCGACAAGTTCGCCCACCAACACTCAGGTTTCCCAGGCGGTCTTACTTCACGTAACTACGTGCAGTTGATGGAGAAGTTCCCAACCCGCGCTGTTGAAAAAGCAATCAAGGGCATGCTCCCAAAGAATTCCATCGGAAAGCAGATGGCCTCCAAACTTAAAGTTTATGCAGGTGCAGAACATCCACATGGTTCGCAAGCGCCAGTTCCTTATACATTCACACAAATCGATCAGACCAAGGTTGGTAAGTAATAATGAGCGAAAACGAAACCACAACTGCGTTTAGCTCCAGCACTCCTGCTGGCGCCACAAACCGCGCTGCTGTTATTGCACCAGGCGCTGGCGTTGGTCGTCGTAAAGAAGCTGTTGCACGTGTTCGCCTCGTACCAGGTTCTGGACGTTGGACCGTCAATAACAAAGCTCTCGATGTTTACTTCCCAAATAAAGTTCACCAACAAGCAGTCTCTGAGCCACTTCGTACTGTGGGCGCAGAAGGTAAGTACGACATCATCGCTCGTATCGATGGTGGCGGAATTTCTGGACAAGCTGGCGCGCTACGCCTTGGTGTTGCTCGTGCTCTTAATGAGATTGATACTGATGCGAACCGTCCTGCATTGAAGAAAGCGAAGTTCTTAACTCGCGATCCTCGTGTTATCGAGCGCAAGAAGTACGGCCTTAAGAAGGCTCGTAAGCGCTCGCAATACAGCAAGCGTTAATTTAACGTTTCACATATGGCCCTCTTTGGCACCGATGGTGTCCGAGGCGTTGCTGGCGTTGATCTCACTGCACAACTAGCTCACGATTTAGCTGTTGCTGCTGCCGAAGTTCTCACCGAAAGCGGTGAATTTGCGGGACATCGCCCTGTTGCAATCGTCGGCCAAGATTCGCGCGAATCCGGTTCTTACCTGGAAGCTGCAATATGCGAGGGGCTAACTGAAAGCGGAGTTGATGTCCGTAAAGTTGGAATTCTTCCAACGCCTGCAGTCTCATTTCTTATCACCGAATTAAAAGCTGATCTCGGAGTGATGATTAGCGCTTCCCACAATCCAGCGCGTGATAATGGAATCAAATTTTTTGCCCGAACTGGGCGCAAGTTAGATGATGCGCTCGAAGCGAAGATCGAATCACTTTTAGGAAAACCTTGGCAGCGGCCTGCAGATATGGAAGCCGGTCGTTCTTTCGATGATTCTGAAGCTCGCGAGAAGTACATCTCTTATCTTTTGTCGACTATTCACACTCGATTTGATGGAATCAAGGTTGTCGTTGATTGTGCAAATGGAGCTGCATCTTTTGTTGCACCGGAAGTCTTGCGTCGTGCTGGCGCTGAGGTTATTGCAATCTCCGCTAGCCCTAACGGCTTAAATATTAACGAGAACTGTGGATCAACACATTTAGAGAATCTGATTGCCAGAGTGAAATCAGAAAAAGCAGATCTGGGTATTGCTCACGATGGCGATGCAGATCGCATGCTCGCAGTTGATCATGAAGGAAATGTGATTGATGGAGATTACGTATTAGGAATTCTTGCTGATCACACAGAACTCCCAACCAAGGCAGTAGTTGGAACTGTCATGACAAATTTGGGCTTAATTCGTGCCCTAGAAAATCGTGGCGTTGGATTTATTGCGACCCCAGTTGGAGATCGATATGTATTGGAGAAGATGCTCGCGGAGGGCCACAGCCTTGGCGGCGAGCAATCGGGCCATATCATCATGCGCAAGTTCGCTAACACTGGTGATGGAGTGCTGACTGCGCTGCACTTAATCTCTCATGTTGCGAAATCAAAGAAGAGTTTGAAAGAGCTTGCCTCATTTATGGTGCGATACCCACAAGTTCTCATCAATGTGTCTGGAGTATCAAAAGAGAAATTAGCGCATAATCAAAAAATTCAAGAATCAGTTTCCAACATTGAGAAATCGTTGGGAGCTCGTGGAAGAGTCTTATTGCGCGCCTCAGGTACAGAACCGCTCATACGAGTGATGATTGAGGCAGAAAACGGTAACGATGCCCAGCAATTCGCAGAGTCGCTCGCTTCACTAGTAAAATCAGAACTCTCGCTTTAACTATCCTGCTTCAAAAGGAGCTCACAGATGTGTGGGATTGTCGGATACACAGGTCCGAACCCAGCACTCTCTCGCGTCATTGAAGGGCTACGTCGTCTTGAATATCGCGGTTACGACTCCGCTGGCGTTGCGTTGGTTGCGGAAAAGAGCGGACCACTTGTTGTTGCAAAGAAAGCCGGCAAACTTAATAATTTAGAGAATTCACTAACTGATTCTTATGAGAAATCAACTGCGGGAATCGGCCATACTCGCTGGGCCACTCACGGGGGACCCACAGATACCAACGCTCACCCACACATTTCTAATGATGGAAAATTAGCAGTCATCCATAACGGCATTATTGAAAACTATGTTGAACTCAAAGCTGACTTAGAGAAGCGTGGCCATAAATTCACCTCGGAAACTGATACGGAATCTGTGGCGCATTTACTGAGCGATGAATTTGGAAAGAGTAAGAATTTAGCTGCTGCTATGCGGGCAGTATGTAAGCAGCTGCGTGGTTCATTTACTCTTCTGGCAGTTCATTCAGATTCACCTGAAGTGATTGTCGGAGCGCGGAGAAATTCCCCACTAGTGGTGGGAGTCGGAACAAAAGAAAATTTCCTTGCCTCTGATGTATCTGCATTTATCTCGCACACCAAACAAGCCCTGGAATTGGGCCAAGATCAAGTCGTCGAGGTGACTCCCGATTCAGTCACCGTTACCGATCTCAATGGTGGAGCGATAACTCCTAAGGCCTATGAAATAACGTGGGATGCACAGGCTGCAGAACGAGGTGGCTTTACCCACTTCATGTTGAAAGAGATTTTTGAACAACCTAAAGCCATCGCTGACACATTGCTCGGACGATTTGGCGCTGATGGTTCTATTGAGTGCAAAGAGCTTGAGGATTTAAAAGGTGATATCGATCGGATTCTCATTCTTGCTTGTGGAACTGCGTTTCACGCAGGGCTCATTGGAAAATACGCCCTTGAAGAGTGGACAAAGATTCCGGTTGATGTTGAGCTCGCTTCTGAATTTCGCTATCGCAAACCAGTTCTCTCTAAGAAAACTCTCGTCATAACTATCTCCCAATCGGGTGAGACGATGGATACTTTGATGGCGCTACGTCATGCAAAAGAACTTGGCGCCCAAACTCTTTCGATTTGTAACACGATGGGTTCCACTATTCCTCGTGAATCAGATGGAGTGATCTATACCCACGCTGGCCCTGAGATTGCGGTGGCTTCTACGAAAGCGTTACTCACACAAATAATTGCACTTCACATCGTTGGACTTTACTTTGCCCAAGAACGCACAACCTTGAGTAAGAATGAAATTTCGGTACTCCGTGAAGAACTTCTTGCCCTCCCAAATAAAGTGGAAGAAATTCTTGAAACTGTTGAACCATTACGTGAGATGACTCGTGGATTTAAATCCGCCTCATCAGTCTTATTCTTAGGTCGACATGTCGGATATCCAGCAGCGCTTGAAGGTGCTCTCAAACTAAAAGAGTTGGCATATATGCACGCTGAAGGATTCGCCGGAGGCGAGTTAAAGCACGGCCCTATTGCACTCATCGAAGAGGGAACTCCTGTTATTGCAATCTTGCCGCCCTTTTCAAGTGAGATCTCCGAAAAGATGCGGAGCAACATTCAAGAAGTAAAGGCTCGTGGCGCAAAGATCATTGCGATCGCCGATTCCTCAACAATGCTTGAAGTCCCTCACTTGATTCGAATTCCTGCGTCACACGAACTACTTCAACCCATTCTCTCGATCGTCCCACTCCAAGTATTTGCTTATGAAATGGCGGTTGCACGCGGCAATGATGTCGATCAACCTCGTAATCTTGCAAAATCGGTGACAGTGGAATGACCACTAAATCTGATGATCTATTCGACGATGTCGTAAATCAGCGCTACGAGCATCGCCGCCACGAAATGAATGTGGCTTTGAGGTGGAGTGCAGTTTTGACCTTCGGTTTCGTTCTAGTCACCTTAGATGTCATCAACCAAGGTCTACTTTATAGATTTGATCAATATATCGCCGAAATTGAACGTCCAAAGTTAACTGGATTCACGAATTTTATTGTTCTACGTATTGACGACCTCGGCTTGCGTTGGGTTACTGCATCGATTCTTCTTATCACAGCAACACTCATCAGTCGCCGCTTCAAGTCATGGCGGCCACTCAATCTCTCTTTTCTTTCTCTAGTTTTCCTCAATGTATTTGTTGGAGCAGCAAAGATTGGATTTGGACGTTGTAAAGCGCGAGAGAATTTCGATGTTTGTATGTTCACCGATGGAATGGCATATCCGAGTGGCCACATTTCAAATGCGCTTGTGACCTGGGGGCTCTTTGCCTACATCATCTTTAGATATACCCATCGCGCTCCCTTTGAAGGGCTCAAGCTTTACTGGCTCGTTGCATTATTGACGATCGCTGTGGGTTCAGCGTCCTTAATCAGAAATACTCATTGGTTTACCGATCTTTTGGGTGGAATGTTTATAGGCGGAGCGATTCTGGTTCTTGTTGTTGCAATTGATCGATTCATTCCTTCTAAGCGGCAGCCTTCATAGGAATCACGAAGATGACAGCAGAAAATCGCGCTGAAGCAATTATTGATCTTGGCGCAATTGCATCAAATATCAAGCATTTAATGGCTATCTCGGGTAAGCCCGCCTTAGCTGTCGTGAAGGCAGATGCGTATGGACATGGATTGGTTCCAGTTGCGAAGCAAGCGCTTCAAGCTGGTGCAACCTGGCTTGGTGTTGCACTTTTAGAAGAGGCAGTTGTGCTGAGAAAAAATGGTGTTACCGCACCAATCATTGCCTGGCTGACGCCCATTTCCGATGACTTCGACAGCGCAGTAAAAAACGATATTGATATCGCGATACCTTCGTTAGAACATTTACACGCCATTATTGAAGCCGGTGTGAGTACTGGCAAAACTCCAAGGATCCACTTAGAAGTAGATACGGGGATGTCACGTGGTGGTGCGCTCCTGGAATGGAGCGAATTGATTCAAGCTGCAGCAAGCGCTGAAAATTCCGGAAAGTTAAAGATTGTTGGAATCTGGTCTCACTTTGCACGAGCAGATGAGCCAGGACATGACTTTAACCGAGAGCAACGCGAGCGATTTATTGCAGCGGTTGCAGAAGCTAAAGCTGTTGGAGTAAACCCTGACGTTATTCATTTAAGTAATTCTGCAGCAACTATTAATGATTCAGATTCGCACTTTGATTTAGTGCGACTTGGAATTTCTATGTACGGACTCTCACCAGATGTAAAAACAATGGGCAACTCAATAGAACTAAATTTAAAACCAGCGTTGAAGTTACGCGCCAAAATCCATCTTGTTAAGGATGTCCCAGCCGGTTCACAGGTCGGATATGGGGGAACATATATAACAAAAGTTGATACAAAATTAGGTGTGATCGCAATGGGTTATGCAGATGGAGTACCACGTAATGCAAATTCGCTTGCGGGCGTACTCGTTGGTAACAAAATGTCACCAATTATTGGACGCGTTTCCATGGACCAATTTGTTGTTGATTTAGGTAAGGAATCACAATCACGCGCTGGCGATTGGGCCTACCTCATTGGCAGTGAGAAGGGCGACAGTTACACTTCCGACCGTTGTTACACGGCGGACTCATGGGCTGCTGCGTGCGGAACAATCAATTATGAGATTGTTACGCGACTTGGCCCGAGAGTGAAACGTATTTACATAGATTAGGAGTTCACATGGCAGATCACGCCACTGTGCTCTCTGTCCATAATCTCTCAGTAAATTTCGGCGGACTTAAAGCCCTCAACGGAGTTAATCTCGAACTTCGCAGAGGTGAAGTCCTTGGTCTGATTGGACCAAATGGTGCCGGTAAGACAACAGTCTTTAATGCGCTCTGCGGAATTGTCACTCCAACTGAAGGTTCACTTGAATTATTTGGAAAGTCCGTTAATTGGCCCAAGCCTCACCAACTCGCACGTCGCGGAATCGCGCGAACTCTTCAGGGAGTAGGACTCTTTCCTGATCTCACAGTTTCAGATAACGTCATGATTGGTGCGCACCGCTTTGCAGAATCAGGTCTCATTCGCGCATCACTTGGCACTAATTCCAAAGACGAGAAGCATTTGCGGGAACGCGCACAAGCCGCTCTTGAGCGTGTGTATGTTGGCAGCGTCTCTGATCGTCGCGCCGACACACTTTCTTATCCTGATACCAAACGCGTATCTATCGCCCGTGCGCTCGTAGCTGAACCAGAAATTCTTCTTCTCGATGAACCCGCAGGTGGTTTAGGAGCCCAAGATATTGAATGGCTCAACAGTTTGATTAATAACCTCAAGCTTCGTACCTCCATCATCATTGTCGAACACCATATGGATGTTGTGATGTCGGTTTGTGATCGAATCTATGTACTGAATTTTGGCGAAATCATCGCATCAGGAACTCCTCATGAAGTCCGAAATAATGAAGCGGTCATCCAGGCTTATCTTGGAACTCATTCGAAGGCGAAGTCATGAGCGGCCTACTCGTTACCCGACTCAATGTTTCTCACGGTGCTATCCACGCACTCCATGACATCTCATTTAGCGTTGAGCCAGGACAACTCGCAGCAGTCATCGGCTCCAACGGAGCTGGAAAAACCACATTGCTTCGCACGTTATCGGGGTTGAAGGGCGCTTCATCAGGATCGGCGCAATGGAATGAACGAGAGATGCTTGGCGTAAAACCAGAAGATCTTGTACGTCGTGGAATTTCTCATGTTTCTGAAGGTAAATCTGTTATTCCTGAACTCACTGTTAAGGAGAATCTTGTTCTTGGCGGAATTTGGCGCGCAGATAGAGCAGATACTGCAAAAGCTATTGAAGAAGTTGTCGAACTTTTCCCGCGACTTGGTGAACGTATGTCGCAGAGCGCTGACACACTTTCTGGTGGCGAACGTCAGATGTTGGCGATTGGCCGTGCTTTGGTATCTCGTCCCAAACTTTTGCTTTTGGATGAACCTTCACTTGGACTTGCACCACTAGTCATTGAACAAATCTTCCAAACTATTGATCAATTGCGTCACAAGTTAGGCCTTACCGTTGTTCTTGTAGAACAAAATGCCATGAGCGCACTCGAAATTGCAGATATCGGAATCATCATCAACCTTGGTAGCGTCGTAGCTTCTGGCAAAGCTTCGGAACTCATCAACGATCCGGCGCTACGCGCTGCGTATTTGGGGTACTGATGCAAAAAGTTATCGAAACACTCCTTATCGGACTCTCCACCGGTTCGATTTACGCCCTTATGTCGCTGGCTCTTGTTTTGGTCTGGCGATCAACTCGAGTTATCAACTTTGCTCAAGCTGGCCAAGCAATGTTCGCTACCTATATTGGTTTTGAGATATCGAGTCGATCAGGACTTTTCTGGCTTGGTCTCTTATTTGCAATTGTCGGTGGAGCACTTATTGGCGCAGGCGTTGATTATTTCTTCATGCGCGTGCTCTTCAAGCATGCCAACTCTGGCCCCGCTGCGGTCGTTGCTCCCGTTATTGCGACTCTAGGTTTGCTCGGAATCATCAGAAGTTTTGTGGGATTAACGTGGGGTGGAGAGTTCAAATCAATTGAAGCCCCCGCTTCCACCGATGGCTACACCATTGGCGATACGACCATTCCTTTCTCTCCCTTAAACGCATTGATTATCGTTACTGTTTCGATAATCTTGATCGTTCTTGCAATTCTCTTCCAGCGCACGAATTTGGGCTTAGCGCTCCGCGCTTCTGCATATGCCCCTGAAATCGCACAACTCGCGGGCATTAGAACTGCACGCACCAGAACTATTGGATGGGCAATTGCTGGTGGCGTCGGCGGCGTTGCGGGAATGTTGGTTACTTCTTACAACTTCCTCACCCCGTATTCACTTGATCTCCTACTTGTCTTCGGATTTATCGCTGCAGTTATTGGTGGATTAGAAAGTATGGTGGGTGCGGTCATCGGCGCCTTAGTGCTGGGAATTGGACTTACCTTTATCTTGAATTATGTAGGAACGTCATTGGTATTCATTGGCGGATTTAGCGTTCTGCTTTTGGTTCTGCTCTTAAAGCCAGATGGAATCATGGCGAAAGGCAAGGGTCGCCGTGCGTAAGAAAATTCTTTTCTTTATTCTTCTCGGTTGGGTCTTACTCATCATCGGTGATCGCGTTGATGAATTGCGCGTCTATCAAGGTGCACAGATCGCGATGTACACAATTGCGCTCGCCTCCATTGTTCTACTCACCGGATACTCTGGACAAGTTTCTCTTGGTAATGGCGCGATGATGGCAGTCGGTGGATATTCAGCTGCTTTAACTTTGAATAACTTACAAACTCCAATCTGGTTTGCATTCTTGATGGCGATCTTGGTTTCTTCACTCTTTGGCTCTCTTCTTGGCGCTGCAGCTGCTCGACTTTCCGGTCCATATCTAGCGGGTACCACTCTTGCGCTGGCGGTTGGATTGCCTGCAATTGCTAATCAGTTTTCTTTCCTTGGAGGAGAACCCGGCCTTCTCTTTGATGTTGGATTCCCGCCCGATCGATTTGGCGAAGAGTTCACGCAATATAAGTGGTTCTTCTGGATTGCCAGCGTTATTGCGCTGCTCTCCTTATTTATTACATCAAATATTCTTCAGTCGCGGTTTGGGCGCACATGGCGAGCGATCCGAGGTAACTCCTTGGCCGCCGAACTTGCTGGCATCCACGCATCGCGGATGAAGGTCTTGGCCTTCACCATCAGCTCAGCCCTCGCTGGGTTAGCTGGAGCAGTTCTGGCCATGACGATAAGCCTTGTTGCCCCCGGGGCTTACACGCTCACGCTCTCCTTCGCTCTGGTAACCGGAGCGGTCTTGGCGGGCATTTCAAGCCTCCCAGGCGTCGTGCTTGGTGGCTTGATTCTGGTGGCAATACCTGAAATTGCCGATGCCCTCGCGGGTAATTTCGGTGATGCAGATAAACTCAACAACTATCTTCCCGGGCTCATTACGAGCGTATTGCTGATCCTCTCGGTCATCTATACGCCCAACGGGCCAGGTGAAAACCTGCGTAAGCACCTCCATAAGAAGTCTGCGCATTAACCGGTTACTGCAAGGTAACCAGTAGATTAGAAGCCAAGTTCTACCCTCGATGGAAGGAAAACAATGATCGGAAAGACTCGTAGAAAGCGGACCTGGTTCGTTGCTGCGGTGCTCGCTGCGGGCAGCCTCTTAGCAACGGCGCTTCCAGCTAACGCGGAAACAGGAGTCAGTGCGAGTGAGATCAAACTCGGAATCACTCTGCCACTCACAGGAGCTGCATCGCCAGGCTACAACAAGATTGGCAATGCAATGAATGCGTACTTCAAGTACGTCAATGACAACGGAGGCGTTTACGGTCGAAAGATCACGCTCGTGCAGAAGAATGACGAGTATTCACCCCAGTTGTCGATTGCTAAGACAAATGAATTGATTCTCAAAGACAAAGTATTTGCTCTCGTCGGCCCACTCGGCACCGCTAATTTCACCGCGGTACACAAGTCCGTTGGTATTGCTCGACGTGGAGTTCCAAGTCTTTTCCTCAACACAGGATTTAGTGGTTTCTCTAATAAGAAGAACTACCCAACTTCCTTCATGATTCTTCCTTCGTACGCAATGGAAGCCAAGATCGTGGCTCAATTCCTCAAGGAAAACTTTGCTGGAAAGAAACTCGGCTTGGTTTACCAGAACGATGAGTTCGGAATTGATGGACTCGGTGCTTTCAGAGCAGCTGGTACTAAGTTTGATGTAACCGTTCCTTACACATCAGGAACCCAGAGCGCCGCTACTGCACAGACCTGGGTCTCCCAGCTTGCAGCTGGTGGAGTTCAAGTTGTGGTCTTCTTCGGCGTAACTTCAGCAACAGCTCCGCTCCTTGCGGTAGCAGCTGCAGCGAAGTACGCGCCACAGTGGATCCTTGGTTCCGTTGGCGCTGACCCATTGACGCTACGTGCACTCGGTGTACCTCTAGCAGTCCTTAATGGCGCGCTAACTATGGCTGGTAATCCTTCACCAAATGACACATCTGATGAGTATGTGAAGCAATTCCAGGAAATCAATACCAAGTACAACACCGGCACTGCTTTTGATGACTATGTACTCCAGGGCATGAATATCGGTCTCATGACCGTTCAAGCTCTCCGTGCAGCGGGTCAAAATCTCACCCGCAAAGGTTTGGTACGAGCAATGGAGACAAAGGGTTCAACCTTCGCATCTGTTGCTTACTCTCCGCTAGGTTATTCAAAGACCAGCAACGTTGGACATACCGGTTACTACATGGCAGTCATGGATGCCACCGGTGACAGAAAGCCATTTGGTGGATCAGTAACTCTCTACACCACCGATAGCGGATCTGGTCCAGTTGTGAAATCCACATTCAAGCGCCCAGCAATGCCAGCGAAAGGATTGCCAACTAACTCATGAGAAACTTCAAATTCAAGCGTTCTCTAACGCTAGTAGCGGCTTCATCGCTGCTCTCACTCACCGTTGTATCTATTCCGACGGCTGCGCAAGCAACACCTGTCTGTACTACCGCTAACTTTGTAACGTCATGCGTGGGTGCGACAAGTGATACCGCTCCATATTCGATGATGGTTCCTGCGAACTTCAACGGAACTGTCTATCTCTACTCACATGGATATCGTCCAAACGTTCCAGTTCCTGCTGGAATTCCTGGATACGGTGGATACACAGTCACTAACACTCCACAACCTGGTCCAAACGCAACCGTTATCGGTGCGCTCTTGGCTAAGGGTTACGGCGTCGTTGGTTCTGGCTTTGCACGTCAAGGTTGGAATGCAGATTCTGCAATCAAGACCAACGTTGAACTTGTAGGTATCTTCAAGAAGCAATTCACCAAGACCACCAAAGTTGTTGCCTGGGGCGAATCCCTTGGCGGCTTCATCACACAGGCTCTTGCTGAAAAACATCCTGATCTCTTCAGCGCTGCAGCACCACTCTGCATGGCTAGCGATATCACTCCATTGATGACAATGGCAGGAGATGCGCTCTGGGGAATTAAGACTTTCTTTGATCCAACAATCAAAGGCGGTAATTACTCAGCTGGAGCTGCAGGTTATGCCGAAGCAATGGGAGACCTAGTAAAAGTCTTCACAGTAATTGGTTCACTCCAAGCTGCATTTGCAGCGAATGCATCGACACCTGCCTGGCCAGCAACTTCCAAAGTTCCTGATGCCATCAAGGCAATTCCTTCACGAAGCGCACTAGTAATGGTCGCTTTGATGTCTGGTGTTCCATTGCAATCCGCTCACTTCGATTCAACATCAGCACCTTCAGTGCTCCCTGTTGCATCGCAAACTTCCTTCCAGTTAGCAATCAACCCTGCATTCGCAGCGCTTGAGAACGTAGCAAATGCTGCAGCACTTGCAGTACTTGCAACTCACGATCTCGAGTTGCAAGCTGGCGGTGCGGTGTTTGATAACACGGCAACTAATTACGCAGCACGTATCGCAGATGAACAATTCATCTGGAGCTCAGCGCTATCAGGCGCTTCAGGAACCGCTGGATTGTTGAGCGTTCTTGCAGCATCACCTCGCGCAAAGGCAAGCCCTGCTGCAGTAGAGAAGCTAAAGACACTTGCTTCTCACTCTGGAAAGGTTGAAATTCCAACCATTCTCTTCACTGGCGTTGCTGATCCGGTAACTACTGCTGGAAATCAGCAATCAGTTGTCGATGATTATGCGGCCTATTGGGCAGATAAGTGGGCAGCTGCAAAGAAGGCAGGAGAGCGCAAGCGTCCTGCTAACAATCAGCTCGTACTTTGGAACTTCCCACCAGAGAAATACACCAAGTACTCAGCTGCTGGCGCACCAGATACAACTGTTGCCGCAGCAACTGGTACAAACCACTGTAACTTCTCTACATCTCAGTACATGGCGGTAGCCGATCTACTTGCTTACGCTGCAGATAACGGTAAGAACATGTCAGGTGGCGCATTGCTAACCAAGCTTCGTAAGGCAGGAAATATGACTTACGATCGCGGTTATAGCGCTCCACGCTTGAAGTTCTACGGAAACTAATCTGTAAAACTTCACCAAGGGTAGTAACAGAGGGGCTCGGGAAACCGAGCCCCTCTGGCTTTTATGTCGATAAGTTCACGAGATGCTCATTGAAATTCGTTGGATATAGAACGGTTGAGCTCTACTCTTGCCGACATGGCAACCATTGCAGAGCGACGAAGAATGGCTCGCTTAGTACATCGCTTTGGTTTTGGTCCACGACCTGGTGAATTTGAGAAGTTAATAGCTGGCGGCTTTGATGTTGCTGCGAATCGATACCTCACTTCGCCAGCCAGCGATGCTTTTGCAGATAATCAGCCACCACCGAAAGTAAGTGACCAAGGCCAACGTCCAGCGGCAAATAGTTCGGGAATCGTCGCCTACGCAACTGAGAAGCGTGCGCAAATCTCGTCATTAACAATGTGGTGGCTTGATCGCATGGTCTTGTCTGAGCATTCTTTACGTGAGCGCATGACATGGTTCTGGCACGGACATTGGGCGACATCGCTCTCTAAAGTGGATGACGCTTTGCCAATGTATCTGCAAAATCAAACCCTTCGTAAATTCGCTCTGGAGAACTTCGCTGATATGTCGCGTTCGATGGTTAACGATGGCGCACTTATTTTTTGGCTTGATGGACAGACGAATACCATTAAAGCTCCAAATGAGAACCTCTCTCGGGAGTTAATGGAGCTTTTCACGTTAGGCGTTAATCGATACACAGAAAACGATGTCAAGGAAACAGCTAAAGCTCTTACGGGATATCGAGTCGTGAAATCAAGCGGCAAAGTCACTTTCTTGCCCGCTCAACATTTCACTGGTTCTATCAATTTTCTGGGAATGAACGGAAGTTTTGACGCAGCTTCATTAAGTGATGCCCTTGTCAAACGCGATGATTGTGCGCAATTTATTACCGAAAGACTGTGGTATCGCTTTGTTTCGAGCATGAATCCAGTATCGGATTCGACCATCAAAACGAAATTCCAAGATCGAAAGATTTCTACTCTAATTCAAACTTTAGGCTCACATCCGGCGCTTGATGATGTAAACAACTCAATGGTGAAGAGCCCCGTTGATTGGTTTGTATCAGTCTGCCGAGCGCTCTCCATTACACCATCGCAATTCTCGAACACTGCAGTGATCAGAAATAATCTCAATTTACTTGGGCAATTGCCTTTCTATCCACCCAACGTAGGTGGATGGCCCGCTGATCAAGCGTGGCTCTCTACTTCTGCTGCGCAGTACCGGATTACATTTGCAACAGCGCTCATCAAAGAAGGAAATCTCACGCCAATTTCTTCGGTGCCGCAAAGAGATCGATTAAATACGCTCTTGGACTGGTTAGGAATTACCGAATGGACTCCTCGAACTCGTCTTGCACTCAGAGGAGCCTTGAGTGACCCAGCACGATTGACATTGCTTGCCATCTGTTCGCCCGAGTACATCGTGAGCGCTTAAGGGGATAAAAATGGACACAATCACACGACGACAATTCTTGAGGGCAACAGGCGCTGCTGCACTCGGTGCCGCAGCGACATCACTTACATTTGAAGATATTGCTAACGCAGCAATCACTCGACCATTACCGCTCGGAACTCCAATTCTAGTTGTTGTGACGTTGTATGGTGGAAATGATGGACTCAATACTGTTGTTCCGGTAACGGATCCGCTCTATCAATCACTGCGTCCTGGAATTGCTTACAAAGAGAGCGATGTACTTCCACTGGGCGACAATCTCTTTCTCAATGGATCAATGACAGGAATGCACTCGCTCTGGACGAAAAACCAGGTCGCAATTGTTCGCGGTGTTGGTTATCCAAACTCAGATCGCTCTCACTTCTCTTCGATGGCCATCTGGCAATCAGCATCACTTACTGCTGCAAAAACGGGCTGGCTAGGTCGCTGGGTTGAAACACAATCAGAAGATCCT
The DNA here is from genome assembly GCA_035441345.1 of Candidatus Nanopelagicaceae bacterium. Classification (GTDB taxonomy): domain Bacteria; phylum Actinomycetota; class Actinomycetes; order Nanopelagicales; family Nanopelagicaceae; genus MAG-120802. The sequence goes on along the minus strand of DAOROE010000010.1, from coordinate 3,068 downwards.
CTTCTCGCAATTGGATTGGGATCAGTCTTGCCACCACTTTTGGCTGGAGAGAAGCGTTCGGGATCAGTGTTGCCACTTGGTGGACTCAAAGTTCCAACCGGTTCTCTTGCAAGTGATTGTATGAAACTTTCGATTGAAAGCAGGAGCGACAATCTTCTGCAATCAATGGCCGCTCGATCGATGCGCAATCTATTTAGCGTTTCATCGGATATCACTCCGATTCTGAAGGCTCCGGCCCCCGCGACTCCTGATCTTCCAACGGTCAATGGTGGAAATGCGGGCGGAAACAGCGATCTCACTCAGCAGCTCGATATCGTCGCGAAATTAGTTGCAGCAGGCGCACCAACGAGAGTCTGGTCCGTTTCCTTAGGTGGTTTCGACACTCACGCTGATGAAAAGGGCGCGCAATCAATTTTGCTTGGCGTGGTATCACAAGGAATTTCAAAGTTCATGTCCCAAATGCGAGCAACGAATCGCAGTAATGATGTTGTAGTCCTCGTCTATAGCGAATTCGGTCGACGGGTTAAAGGAAATGCTTCCGATGGAACGGATCACGGAACATCTGGTCCAGTATTTGTTTTGGGTGAGCGAATCAAAGGTGGCTTCTACGGAGATCAGCCCGCACTGAATAATCTCAAGAATGATGATCTCGCTGTGACGACTGATTTCCGTGACATCTATGCATCAATCACGGAAAAAGTTCTTGGCACACCTGCTGAAAAGATTTTAGGTAATTGGAGAGGTCGCACCCCAATCTTCAAGTAATCGGTACGATTCTGCGGTGCTCATTAACTCCGTTGATGCAATGCGCGAGCTTGGCTCACGACTTGCAGCCACACTACAACTCGGAGACATCATTGTTCTCAAGGGAAATCTTGGCGCTGGTAAAACCGCTCTGACCCAAGGGATAGGTAAGTATCTAGGAATAACCGATGTCACTTCTCCAACCTTTGTTATTTCTCGGACACATAAAGGGAAGATTCCTCTGATTCATGTTGATGCCTATCGACTCCTTGGCGGTGCAAAACAGAGCTTTGAGATAGATGATCTTGATTTGGAGACCGCCCGGGAAGGCGCTATTACAGTTATTGAGTGGGGCGAAGATGTGGCCTCACGTCTTCAGGAAGATTACTTGTTGATCACTATTGAATTTGGCCCCAAAGAAGACGATCGCATTGTTGAATCTTCCGGCCATGGCAAGAGATGGGAGGGTTTCACGCTGTGATTTCCCTCGTCATTGATACCGCCACACTTCGCACATCCGTAGCTCTCTTTGACGGGAATCAACTTCTGTATAACGGTTTTCATGATGGCGCTACTGCACATGCTGAAGTTCTGCCGAAGTTAGTGAAAGAGGCGCTTGTTATCAATAACGATATTGATGAAGTAATCGTGGGCATGGGACCAGGTCCCTTCACGGGACTTCGAGTGGGAATCACATTTGCCCAGACATTTGCGCATGCCCGAGATATTCCGTGGAGAGGAGCATGCTCATTAGATGCAATCGATGTTGATGGCCCTTCATACATCGTCACATCGGATGCGCGCCGTAAAGAGGTGTATTGGGCAAAGTACGAAGATGGAATTCGCGTTGAAGGACCGTCAGTATCTGCGCCGGAATTGATTGAAGGGCGAAGCGAACGAAAGTTTGGTTTTGCTTTTACCGAAGCGCTCTATCCATCAATGGCCATGCTCCTTGCGAAATCGCATACCAATCCCGTTAATGAGCCGCTATATCTACGACGTCCAGATGCTCAACCAACAAGTGAGCGCGCATGATTTCCTATCGCGACATGATTGCTTTAGATGTTCCAATTCTTGTTGGGTTAGAAAAGTCCATATTCCCCGAGAGCCCTTGGAGCGCTGCACAATTTAAAGAAGAACTCACCGGGGTTCCACGCACACGGAAATATGTTGTCGCGATGGATGATAATGAGTTAGTTGGTTATGGCGGAATTGCTCTCGCGGGAAATGTCGCCGATATTCACACTTTGACTGTGATTCCCACATATCGAAAAAGGGGAATCGCCACCGAAATGCTCCGCCTACTTGAGAATTGGGCCAACGAAAAGGAAGTCACCGCATTCATGTTGGAGATGCGAGAGGGAAATGCCGAAGCACAACCACTCTACGAAAAGCATGGATATTCAGTCGTTTCGCGCCGCGACAACTACTACGCCCCAGGGATTCACGCATTAATCATGCGAAAAGAGTTGGCGAAATGACCCAACCACTCGTTCTAGGTATCGAAACTTCCTGTGATGAGACTGCAGTCGGAATCGTTCGTGGTCGTACGCTCTTGGCAAATGTGATCTCATCAAGCGTCGAAGAACATGCCCGTTTTGGTGGGGTAGTGCCGGAAGTTGCATCTCGCGCTCATTTGGAAGCGATGCAACCTGCGATTGTTCGAGCGCTAAAAGAGAGTGGAATAAACCTCAAAGACCTTGATGCGATAGCTGTTACTGCTGGACCAGGATTAGTCGGAGCGCTGTTGGTGGGCGTCTCAGCCGCAAATGCATTGGCTCTTGCAATTGATAAGCCGCTTTATGGCGTCAATCATCTTGCCTCACACGTTGCAGTAGATCTCTTGACGCATGAAAAAGAAAATCGTCCAACAATTGCACTCCTTGTGAGTGGAGGACATTCATCAATTCTGCGGGTCAATGACATCACGAGCGATATCCAACCGTTAGGACAAACCGTTGATGACGCAGCAGGTGAAGCTTTTGACAAAATCGCGCGATTATTGAATCTCGGTTTTCCAGGTGGACCGCTGATTGATAAAGATGCGAAAAATGGAAATCAATTAGCGATTAACTTTCCGCGTGGATTGACCCAAGCTAAAGATATGGCAGAACACGAATTTGATTTTTCATTTTCTGGTTTGAAGACCGCTGTCTCACGATACTTACAAGCGACCCCTGATTATGTTCGCGCTGATGTTTCTGCATCTTTTCAAGAAGCCGTCGTTGATGTGCTACTTCAGAAATCTATTAAGGCCTGCAAAGAAACAGGAATTGATTCGCTGGTGATTGCTGGGGGAGTTGCTGCAAACTCTCGCCTTCGCG
>DAOROE010000009.1:22745-24165 GCA_035441345.1 Candidatus Nanopelagicaceae bacterium | reverse complement strand
GCGACATAGATTCACGGGTTGGTGTCAACAGAATGTCGCCGGCATCGATAACGCCACCACCTATAACAAAGGCTTCAGGATCAAGAGCAGCAACTAAAGATGCGCAGAGCGCTCCAAGCCATTGTCCAGTCGTGTTAAAGGCAGCAATTGCGACGGTATCGCCGTCTTGGGCTGCTGCAGTTATTTGGCGACCGGTAATTCCTTCAATAGTTCCATCACCGCGCGCCAAGAGATTTTTGGCTAAGTCAGGTGATGCATGTATCGCTTCACGCGCGTGGCGCAATAGCGCATTACCCGAGGCATATTGCTCGAAACATCCACGAATTCCACAACCACATAAATGTCCTTCAGGAACTGCTCGCGTATGCCCAAACTCTGCACCGATTCCAAATGCTCCGCGATAGAGGTGATTGTCGACGATTAAGCCGCCACCAAGACCAGTCCCGACGGTAAGCATGATGACGGTATTGAAATTTTTTCCAGCACCGAATCTCTTCTCACCCCATGCAGCGGAGTTGGCATCATTTTCTAATACAACTTTCCGACCAATTAATTCTTCAAGTTGATCAGTAAGGCGAACTCCATTCCATCCAGCGATATTTGGAGTCGCTAGCATGGTTTTACGGTCGGATGAGATAAATCCAGCAGCTGAAACGCCTACTGCATCAACATCAAACTCTTGCATCAATTCTTGAGCCACTGCGGCAATAGTTCCGGTTAGCGCTGGTCCACCTTCGCGCGGTGTATCGCGGCGCGCAGTTTTTACTATTGCGCCGGAGTCATCGACAACTCCGCCAAGAACTTTGGTGCCGCCAACATCAATGCCTAATGCAAAGCTCATGGCTTAGTTAAAAATTAGCTCTCGAGTTTTTGCTTGAGTTGGGAGATTGTCTGCTCAATAGTTGTCATCTCAACTTTGCGACGCATCATGTCAGGCACTGGCATTGATAGCGCGGTTCCGAGTGAGTACGTGACAGTTGTGGTTCCATCTCCATTATCTTTAATGGTGTATCGACCATTCATCTCCGTCATCAAATCCGCTTCATCAAGTGAGAATGAGATTTCATCTGGGGCTTTACTCCAGTCGTAACTGAGAGTTGCCCGATCCTTGAGGACGCCTGCTTCGACCTTAATAGTCAATTTGGTCGGACGACCCGACGCATCTTTTTCGTGGACCTCCACCGACTTAATTGCGGTGGTCCATGTGGGATACGCCTCAATATCGAAGAGAACTGCTCGTACATCCTCGACGGAGGCATCAATAGTGGTGGAGCTGGAAGACATATCGGCCATGGCGACAGGCTACCTCTTCCCGTTACCTACGAGTAACCGCTAATTTTCGCCCCATGACCGAATACTTTGCTCCCGCCCTAGAACCTGCCGCTACCGCAGGAAATCTCACCAATCTTGTCGCCGAACG
>DAOROE010000009.1:19185-22645 GCA_035441345.1 Candidatus Nanopelagicaceae bacterium | reverse complement strand
TGTTGGGTAATGACCGAAAATGTTCTTGCTCAACTCTCATATCTTGGTCGCGATATTTCTGATCAAGAGATTGATAATCGTCGCAATGCCCTCAATCCTGACTCGCTCGCGACGCTCATCTACACATCAGGTACAACAGGAAAGCCAAAGGGCGTACAACTCACCCACGGTAACTTCCTATCTGAATGTGGCAATGTTGTGATGGGTGCCGCAGATCTATTCATGAAGCCAGGAGGCTCCACTCTCCTATTCCTTCCAGTGGCACACGTATTCGGACGCATGGTGCAAATCGGTTCAATTCGCGCAGGTCTACATCTCGCTCATTGCAGTGATGTCATTGGAAGACTCGCCGCAGACCTTGCATCGTTTAAACCAACATTCGTTCTTGCAGTGCCTCGTATTTTTGAAAAGGTCTACAACGGCGCAGAAGCGAAAGCAGATGCCGCAGGTAAAGGCTCAATCTTCCGCACCGCAGCAAATGTGGCGATTGAGTACAGCAAAGCACTTGATGCAGGAAGCGTTTCATTGGCGCTGAAGTTAAAGCATGGGCTCTTCGACAAGCTTGTATATTCAAAGATTCGCCATGGTTTAGGTGGTCGTGTTGAGGCTGCTATTTCTGGAGGTGCGCCGCTCGGTGAACGCCTTGGCCACTTCTATCGCGGAGCGGGCGTACGTGTTCTTGAAGGCTATGGCTTAACTGAAACCACAGCAGGTGCGACTCTTAACCTGACTACAGCGCATAAAGTCGGATCAGTTGGTAAGCCAATTCCTGGCACAACGATCAAAATCGCAGAAGATGGTGAAGTTCTTATCAAGGGACCAATCGTGATGCGCGGTTACTGGCAGAACGATGCAGCCAACAAGGAAGTTTTCACCGATGATGGATATTTCCGTTCCGGTGACTTAGGAAAACTCGATGAGGAAGGCTACCTATATATCGTCGGTAGAAAGAAAGAGCTCATCGTTACATCAGGTGGCAAGAACGTCGCTCCTGCAGTGCTTGAGGATCGCCTACGTGCTCATCCACTCGTCAGCCAGTGCATCGTTGTGGGCGATAACCAGCCATACATCGCTGCCTTGGTAACAATCGACCCTGAAGCAATCAAGGGTTGGATTACGGCAAATAAGAAAGATGGTGCGACTCTCGCGGAGCTCACCAAGGATCCCGATCTCATCGCCGTTATTCAAACTGCAGTTGATGAAGCAAATAAGGCGGTCAGCCGTGCTGAGTCAATTCGTAAGTTCACAATCTTGCCAGTCGATTTCACGATCGCTGGAGGTCATTTGACTGCGAAGCTTTCAGTCAAGCGTCACGTTGTACATAAAGAGTTCGCGGCAGAGATCGCCGAACTTTTTGCCTAATAACAACGAACACTTCAAAGAATCGCGAATCCGCCAATCTGAGCCGTTTGATCGGCTGGGATTGGCGCGTCGCCTCCATGAGACGCTCGCTCAGAGCCTTGCCGTTATTGGATATGACTTAGATGCGCTAATTGGCGATGACGAACTAAGTCCTTCTCATCGCGCCGAACTCCGATCTATCCGGCTTAACGTCATGAGTGCAACTCAGAGCTTTAGGGATGAGATTTACCGTACTCGCCGATTTAAACGTGAAGATCTCGAGAATGAGATCCAGGCCCTCCTTTCCAACATTGATACCGAAGTGAATCTCACATACCCGCAGTTAACAGAAGAGCGTGAAAATCTACTCAATCAAACGCTGATAGAAATCGTTCGAAATACCCATAAACACTCATCGGCGCGTTCGTTCTATGTGAAATATCAATTAACCCCTTCAGGTTTTCTCCTATTCGTGGGCGATGATGGAAATGGTGAAGTTCAACTCAAAACGAGAAATTTTGGCCTTCGCGGCATTGATGAAGTTCTCAAATTGATCTCTCAAGATTATCAATGTAAAGCAGATGAGACAGGAACCCACTTTCGCATTACATTCAATCTAGAAAATTTAGATTAGAGATTCATGTCTCTAAGAGTTCTCGTTGTTGATGATCACGCCATTGTGCGTGAAGGGTTGCGACGTCTCATCACAAAAGATTCAACCATTACCGTAGTCGGGGAAGCTGCATCAAAGAGAGAGGCCTTCGCTCAGATTTCTCATCACAATCCAGATGTGATTGTCGTGGATCTTCACCTCCCTGATGGAAGTGGCCTCGAGGTCATAGCGTGGGCTCGATCGCTCTCTCAAAAGATTGGCATCGTTGTTCTCACGATGTCCAATCTTCCTGAGCATGTCTTGGCGTGTATGCAATCTGGAGCGAGTTCACATGTAGATAAGAGCGCACCCATTGGAGAAGTTCTCCATGCCATTCGCGCCAGCGCTGAAAAGCCATTAACTTTTACGGCGCGCCGCATGACGGATGCAGTCATCGCTCGAAATAAAGAGACTGGATTAACTCCCAGAGAACTTGAGATTCTTGAAAAACTTCCAACTGGAGATACAGTTCTTGAAATTGCGGCGCAGCTATTTGTCACCGAGTCCACTGTGAAAACTCATCTTTCCTCGGTTTACAAGAAATTAGGTGCAACGAATCGAGTGCAGGCCATAAACGCTGCGCGAAAGCTTGGTTTGCTTGCCTAGCGTTCTGCAGCTCAGTTCTAGATCGTGTGATCGTTAAATCTTCAGCGCTTTATTGAATTCGTGTGACCAGATCTGCCAGCGCCACTCATCAACGACCCACTTCCTACCGGCAGCTCCCATAGTCGCTCTAAGTTCAGAGTCGCGTAAGAGCTCGATAGAGCGGTCTGCAATTTCTTCAACATTGTTTCCGTCAACCACATAACCGGTGATGCCGTGCTTCACGGCATCGGGAGCTCCTCCTGATGAGCCACCAATAACGGGAAGTCCGCATGCACTCGCTTCAAGATAGACGATTCCAAGTCCTTCAACTTCAAGACCAAGCAAGCGGGAACGAGAAGGCATCGCAAAGATATCCCCCATGGAGATGTAACGTGGAAGATCGGCATAGTGAATCCGTCCAATGAAAGAAACATGGTCATCAAGAGCGAGTTGGGAAACCAATGTGTCCAAAACTTTTCTATGTGGACCTTCCCCGATAAAAATGAGATGTGCATTTGGAATTTTTTCGAGAATTCTGGGCATCGCTTCAACCAAACGATCCTGACCTTTGCGATGTACTAAACGTCCAACGCTCACAATCGTTGGCTTTGTGTCGATGCCATATCTCTTGCGGAGATCATCGGATGCATGTGGAACAAAATGTTCAGTATCAATTCCGGGCGCGATCTTGATGAGTTTTCGAGAATCTCTAAATCGAGGCGCCATTGAATTCCGAGTGAACTCGCCAAGATAGGTAGCAATATCTACATTATTTGCTATCTCACTCATGAGCCAGGAGAAGGGCCAAACTCGTGACCACCACACTTCATGGCCATGGGTAAGAGCAACGACATGTGTTGCGCCGGCGCGCTTGAGCCATCG
>DAOROE010000009.1:2161-19085 GCA_035441345.1 Candidatus Nanopelagicaceae bacterium | reverse complement strand
GTAACTAAAAGGATTGAAGGCATGGCGATATTGTGAAGGAGTTTTCAGGAGAAGAGTGGAAGGTTAGAGACGGCGCGCGCCTACATATTTCTTACGGCCGAAGTAATTACCAAATTCTGCAATCTGCACTCGTGCTCCAGGTCGAGGAGCATGAACCATCTTGTTCTTGCCAATATAAATTCCCACATGCGAGATTGGAGAGCCGAAGAAAACCAAGTCACCTGGTTGCAAATTACTTCGCGTGATGGAGCGACCATAGGAATATTGGGCACGAGAGGAGTGAGGTAGTCGGACGCCTGCTTGTTGGAAAGAGCGCATCGTTAGACCAGAGCAATCCCACTTGATTGGACCAGCTGCTCCCCACACATAACTGTCACCAATCTGTTGCACTGCGAAACGAAGCGCTACGCCAGCTCGCCCAGAAACAGCATTAGCCAGTTTTGCCTGTTCAATGGAGTATTTGCGTCGTTCTTCTTCATCCATCGCTTGCAGCTTGAGTAAGCGCTCGCGATCTTCTTTTTCAAGTTTTGCCAGCAACTTCTCAGCCTGCGCCAACTTCTTCTCTACTTGAGCGGCTTGGGCGCGGTAACGCGCTTCAGCAGCTTGAACCAATTTCAACTTATCAGCCACGGTGAGAGTTGTTGCATCGAGTCGCTGCTTTGCGGTTGCAAACTTACGGAGCTCGATCGCTTGCTTTCGCGTGACATTTTCAAGCGAACCGGCAGCCGAGAGATAGAGTGAAGGATCGGATGAAAAGAGTAGTTCGAGCCCCTCGCCAAGGCCCGTGGATTTATATCGAGCGATTGCGATTGCAGCGAGAGATTTCTTGATTGATTCAACGCTCTGACGTTGAACATCTGCTTGTTGCTGGACGGATGAGAGTTGTTTCTTCAATTTTGCGAGTTGGATTTTGGCAGCCTGGGCATTCTCTCCAGCTTCCGCGGCATCTTCTTGGAGTTGTTCAACTTGCGCGCGCACCGCGCGTAAGTCGGTATTCGGCGCAGCGTGGGATGCTGGAAGCAAAGTGATTGCCAGGGTCAAGGCCAGAAGGGAGAAACTGAGATTGCGCAGGGCTCGTTTCAGCGCCTTCGAGAGAATCATCGGTTTAGGCTAACTGCGGAGACACAGAAACCTCAACCTGAGAGCGCTTCGGAATCCTGTGAATTCGAGATTTTTACCTCGTGGTGAGCGTAACGCAGGGGCGGAACCATTCCTCGTGAGGCGAGGAGGTCAATTACTCGAGACTCTTCAGCCCCAATCTCAGAACTGGCTGAGGCAGAGGTCCGCGGTGCTTCAATAAATACAGAGACCACGCAATCTTTACATGCGATATCTCTCATCACGCAGTTTTCGCAATCAATAATCATTGCTCCACGATAGAACTCCCCGCTGACATTTCATGGGGGCGGTAGCGTGAGCGCCATGGCAGACGCATCAGCGAATGAGAAGGCCTCTTCCACTCGCGTAATTGCCAATCTTGTCGTCGCCGCAAATGGCGCTACCACCATGGCAGGTCGATCAGCGCCGCTGAGTTCGGCCAGCGATCGCCAGCGCTTTCATCAGATTCGCTCCAAAGCCCGCTCTATTGCTATCGGTGGCAACACTTACCGGAGCGAGCTATATGGAAAAACAAAACTTCCAGTCCTGGTGGCGACTCGACAAGTTCCCCACGAACGAGAGAGTGAAGGTCTCGTTCACTTTCTGAATAACTCTCCAGCGGAAGTCATTGGAATAGCCCTCGCCGAATATGGTGAGCCGGTCTTGGTGGAAGGTGGAGTGAATTTCCTCCGACCACTTATCGAGCAGAGATTAATTGATACTTTTTATATAACTCGATCAAGAAATTCAGGTGATGGGAATTTTCTTGACCGCTCTTTACTCGACACTAATTATGAACTTACTGATTCTGAAAGTCTTGAAGAAAATGACTTTGAAGTGTGGCTGCCTAGAAAGCAGCAATCAATATAACGCCACTGAGCGCAGCTGCAATGCCCACGTACTGGACTGGCTGCAGCCGTTCATGAAGAAATTTATAAGCTAACAAAATTGTCACAATTGGAAATAGCGAACCGAAAACCATCGCAATGGAGACAAGGCCTTTTGTTGTGGCGACACCAAGCAAGAAGTTAGCGAGGAAATCAGCGACTCCAATGAAAATTAGTAGTGGAATCTGTGCCTTTCCAAAACCACCGAGCGTTCTATAACGCAGTGCGAGAATCACGCAGACCGTTACTGAAGCGCAACGCATCGCGGTCATTGTGTGCAGTGAATCAGTTTCAGATCCAATCGCAATAAAGGTCAGCGCCGTTCCGAAACCAAGCGCTGCAATAACTGCGTAGAGAAGAGGACGAATGGGGAGTCCATTCTTAACTTCGGGACCGCTAGCCATGAAAGCGCCGGCAATTGCAATGATGATTCCCGCTGTTTGTGCACCCGTGGGACGCTCGCCTTGGGATAAAGCAAAAATCAACGGAATAAGTACGGAGAGAGAGCTAATGGGCGAGACAACTCCCATGCGTCCTGTTGCAAGCCCGGTGTAGAAAGCGGTTAATCCGATAAAGCCCGCTATTCCTGCAATCACTCCTGGGATGAAATAGCCATCAAAAGCGAGAGTGGGCGCGATGAAATCGCTAGCCAAAAAGATCGCCAAGAGGCCAAAGAGAAGTCCGAAGGTTTGTGATACGCCCGTGACTGCCAGCGCTTTGAATCGCTTAGAAAGATTCCCTGCAAGATAGTCAGCTGTTCCCCACAGCACGCTAGAGAGAAGAGCGAGCAGCGAACCCATTTGGCAAGATTATCGGCAAGTGTGCATTTCTTCTGCTTCTATCTCTGCTCGCGCCTCCCGCTTACTCAATTCACCCTCTTCTACCCTTAGACCGTGGCAAATCCAACAGACTTCTTTCATGCCTTTGTTGCAGAAATGAAATCCTTTTCGCCACGTCCTGAAATTTCACTGGAAGAGATTCCTGCTCCACAACGTTTAGCGCCCTTTGCTTATGCAGTCTCAGCCGATCTCGCCGATCTCTCCCATCCGACAAACGGAGATGATGTAGAAGATATTGCAACGGGGCGATTTGTCTTACTCCATGACCCAGCTGGCCAGGAAACGTGGGAAGGTAATTTTCGTTGTGTAACTTTTGTTCGCTCTGCTTTAGAAACTGAGATGGAAGCAGATCCATTACTTCCCGATGTTGGCTGGTCATGGTTTATCGATGCCCTCAATAACAGTGGCGCTGATTATGTTGCTCCTAGTGGAACTGTCACACGAGTTATGAGCGCTTCCTTTGGACAGCTATCAACTCACGATGAATCCTCAGAGATTGAAGTGCGAGCTTCCTGGACTCCGACTAATCCGCAACAACTGTTGAAGCATGTAACGGCCTGGCTTGAACTTATGGCCAGCGCAGCAGGTTTGGCTCCCTTGCCTGATGGCGTGAGCTCACTGCCCTTACGGCGATAGAAAAAGTCGATAGAAAAAAGAAGGCGCCGAAAATTTCTGACGAAGTTAAAGTCCTGAAGGCTCTGCACGTTCCGGAACAAGGAACACCGCCCGTCATCACTGATGACGCTGCTCTCCGTAACTGCATCTCTGACCTGTCCCGTGGCCACGGCCCCATTGCAATTGATGCCGAGAGAGCTTCAGGCTTTCGCTACAGCTCGCGGGCATATCTCATTCAAATTTTCAGACGTAATGGCGGGCTCCATCTCATTGATCCCATCGCAGTTGCACAATCGGTACATATTGCCGAACTCAACAAAGCTATATCGGATAGCGAAGTTGTCATTCACGCCAGCACGCAAGATCTGGCCTGTTTACGAGATTTCGGAATTGAACCTGCAATCCTTTTTGATACCGAATTAGGCGCAAGAATCGCAGGATGTGCTCGCGTTGGCTTAGGTGCGCTCTGCGAATCGCTTCTTGGAATAACCCTCGCCAAGGAACACTCGGCAGTTGATTGGTCCATTCGCCCACTGCAACAAGAATGGTTGGATTATGCAGCTCTTGATGTGGCTGTACTTTTAGATCTTCGCGACAAAGTTTCTGAACTCCTTGAACAACAAGAAAAATTGCAGTGGGCGCAACAAGATTTTGCTGCAATTCTGAAAGCTCCACCGAATCCACCTCGCAAAGATCCTTGGCGTAGAACATCGGGAATGCATGAAATTAAATCTAGATATCAGATGGCAATCATCCGTGAATTGTGGTCAGTGCGAGATGTAATTGCCAAAGAGATTGATTTAGCCCCAGGTCGCCTGCTCTCCGATGCGGTCATCATCGCGCTCGCTAAATCACAGATCAAAAGTGTTGCTGACATTATGAAACTTCCGGAAGCCAAGGGGCGAATTCGTAATGACATCCAGAAGAGTTATCTAGAGATGTGGTTAGAGACATTTCTTCGTGCATCATCACTACCTGAATCTGAATGGCCTCAACTTCGCAGCAAGAGCGATTCTTTGCCACCTGTGAAAATATGGAAGATAAAGTTTCCCTTGGCTTACGCCCATGTCTCACATGCCAAGGCTCGACTTCAGGTGATCGCTGAAGAACTCTCCATTCCCTTGGAGAATCTGATCTCCCCTGAACTAGTTCGAAAAATTTCATTCGATGGCGGTGCAGAGAGAAATTATGAGATGTCTCGCTCGCTCACCCATAAGATAGAAACTCAGCTCCGACTCAATGGCGCTCGCGAGTGGCAGATTGAAAAGTGTGCTGAGTCATTGGCGCTTTCCTTGTGCGAAACAGAACCTCCAGCAATTCCTGAGTCTCCCGCAGAAAGCGAGAGCCCCAATGGAGAGGCCCCTGAAGGTGAAATTCACGCCTAAAGCGTGACTCGAATTACGCAACATTGGAGTTGCGAAAATACCCCTCCGAGGTTTACCCTCACGCCATGCTCAGTAGCTTTCTCATTGCACTCCGTGAAGGACTTGAGGCCGCTCTCATCATTGGCATCTTGGTCGCTTATGTAGTCAAAACGAATCGCCGCTTCCTCCTAACCCCCATATGGGTTGGGGTAAGTGTTGCCCTGGCACTAAGCATCGCCTTAGGCGGTTTTCTTGGATTTACCTCTGCCGAGCTCTCTGAAAGAGGCGAACAATTCTTCGCTGGTACCACCTCCTTTGTCGCAGTCGCCCTTGTCACCTGGATGGTCTTTTGGATGAAACGCACAGCTCGTGCGCTGCGCGAAGAGCTTCACCAAAAAGTAGAAACTGCTGCGATGGTCGGCCCTATGGCGCTGGCATCTGCCGCTTTCTTTGCCGTTGCGCGCGAAGGTCTTGAAACGGCTCTCTTCGTTTACACAAACTTTCAAGCTGTGGGCTCAAAGGCCCCTGCCACAATCGGCCTCGTTTCTGGCCTTGTGCTAGCGGTCTTCTTGGGATACGCAATTTATCGTCGAGCTATTCAGATCAATCTTTCCAAGTTCTTTACCGTCACAGGCGTGGCGCTCATTATCGTCGCCGCAGGGGTTCTTTCTTACGGCATTCACGAATTCCAGGAACTTGGTTGGTTGCCTGGTGAAGAGTCGTATGCATGGGATGTCACTTCCTGGCTAGCCCCAGATTCAATTCTTGCTTCACTTCTTGCTGGAACTATTGGGTTCGATACCACAATGTCCTGGCTCCAGCTGGTTGTGTGGGGTGCATATATTGGTGGCGCCCTATGGCTTTATCTCAAGCCAGCAAAATCTCAAAGCCCCATTCTCTCCGCAAAATAAAAGGTATTTCCTAACCCTGATTTCCTAATAGGTTACTGACGAGTAACCTAGCGGCATGAATACTGCCACTGCCTCCACCAATGTAGTCCTTGTCGATGCCGTCCGCTCTCCGTTTGGGAAAGCTGGAAGTCTGTACTCCGGAACCCGTGCTGATGACATCATCGTGCGATGCATTCGAGGTTTACTCGAGCGCAATCCGCAAGTTAAGCCAAGCGATGTTGATGATGTTGCGATTGCAGCAGCAACACAATTTGGCGATCAGGGAATGAACATTGGTCGCAGCGCAACACTTCTGGCTGGTCTTCCCAACACAGTTCCTGGATACTCCATTGATCGTTGGTGCGCAGGTGCGATGACATCTGTAACAACACTTGCCGGTTCAATTGCTATGGGCGCATATGACATCGCCATTGCAGGTGGCGTTGAACATATGGGAAATCATCCAATGGGCGAAGGAATGGATCCGAATCCTCGTTATCTTGCAGAGAGATTAGTTGATACTGATGCGCTATCTATGGGAAATACCGCGGAACGTCTCCACGATAAATTGCCACATCTCACTAAAGAACGCGCAGATAAATACGCGCTTGCTTCACAACAGAAAACAGCGGCTGCATATGCCTCCGGAAAGATTCAACCAAATTTGATTCCCGTTGCAGTGCGCTCTGCCGAACAAGGATGGGGCGTTGCAACTGTTGATGAACCACCTCGTCCCGGCACAACGATTGAAGCGCTCGCCGCTTTGAAAACTCCATTCCGACCTGCTGGACGCGTTACTGCTGGAAATGCAGCAGGTCTCAATGATGGCGCCACTGCCGCTCTCCTCGCCAGTGAGAAGAAGGCGAAAGAGCTCGGATTAGCTCCCAAAGCAAAACTTGTCACTTTTGCTTTCGCTGGAGTTGAACCAGAAATCATGGGCTATGGACCGGTTCCCTCAACGCTCAAGGCGCTAGAAAAATCAGGCCTTTCCATTAGCGATATTGGCCTCTTTGAAATCAATGAAGCTTTCGCAATTCAAGTTCTCTCATTCTTGGATTACTTTGGAATTGCTGATGATGATCCCCGCGTCAATATCTATGGCGGCGCAATTGCGGTGGGTCATCCACTTGCCTCCTCCGGAATCCGCTTGATGCTTAATTTGGCAGAAGGATTTAAAGAGCGTCCCGATGTCCGATACGGAATCACCACGATGTGTATTGGACTTGGCATGGGTGGCACCGTCATCTGGGAAAACCCTCACTACAACGGTAAGGCGGCATAACTCATGGCTGACATTACAACTCCTGCTGGCGCGCCCGAAGAAGTAGTTACTAAAGCATTTGTCCGCGAGATTGATCTATCAGCCTTTGGCGCAACAGGAACTCTCGCACTCATCACTATTGATAACGGTCTTGATCACACGCGTCCGAATACCCTCGGCCCTAAATCTCTCCAGGAACTCGATAATGCAATAACTCAAGCTGAAAATTCTTCAGCGGTAGCAATTGCTATAACTGGTAAGCCATTTATCTTTGCAGCAGGTGCCGATTTATCTGGACTTCCCTTTGTGACTGAAAAGAGTCAATCGCTTGCGATTGGAAAACTTGGCCATGATATTTTCAAAAGACTTGGCCGCAGTAAGAAAATAACCTTTGCCTTCATTAATGGATTGGCACTGGGTGGCGGACTAGAAGTTGGATTGCATTGCAATTATCGAACGATGGCATCAACTGCGATGACCGCGCTTCCAGAATGCTTCCTTGGAATCGTTCCTGGTTGGGGTGGAGCCACGATTCTTCCCAAACTCATAGGCCCAGAAAGAGCAGTTCAAGTCATCATCCTTAACGCTTTGAATAACAACACCATGATGAAAGCAAAAGATGCACATGCTCTTGGTGTGATTGATGCAGTCTATGAACCTGCCGATTTCCTCGAGAAGTCAGTTGCTTTCGCCGCTCGCATCATCTCCGGTAAAGAAAAAATTGCGCGACAGGATTACACCAGCGATGTTGCCTCATGGGATAAGGCGATTGCCACCGGAAAAGCGGCTATCGCGAAGAAGTATGGTGGCGCAGATATAGAAGCTCCGCGCCGCGCTCTTGAACTCATTTATGCAGCGCGTACCAATACCCTCGATCAAGGTTTTGATGCGGAAGATGAAATCCTGGCAAATCTTGTGATGGGCAATCCGCTCCGCGCATCGCTCTATGCATTCAATCTGATTCAGAAGAAGCGTAAGAAGGTCGAAGGTGCACCGAAGCCAGCTCTTGCTCGCAAAGTAACCAAAGTAGGAATTGTTGGCGCTGGATTGATGGCCTCACAACTCGCGCTCCTCATGGTCCGTAACCTCAAAGTTCCTGTCGTGATGACAGATCTTGATCAGGCCCGTGTTGAAAAAGGTGTGGCATGGGTACATGCTGAAATTGCTAAGTTAGTGGAGAAGAAGCGACTTAACGAAGAAGCTGGTCGCCGACTCTCACTCCTTGTCACAGGTTCTGTCGATCAATCGGTATTCGCCGGCGCAGATTTCATTATTGAAGCTGTCTTTGAAGAACTCTCCATCAAGCAGAAGCTCTTTAAAGATCTCGAAGCGATTATCTCTCCGGAATGCGTTCTCGCCACAAACACTTCGTCTCTCTCGGTAGAGAAAATGGGCGAAGGGCTCAAGAATCCAGAGCGGGTTGTTGGATTCCACTTCTTCAATCCAGTAGCTGTCATGCCACTTCTTGAGGTAGCGCGTACCTCTAAAACTGATGATGCAACAACGGCAACAGCAATTAATGTTGGTAAAGAACTAAAGAAGACCATGATCATCTGCAAGGATGCACCTGGCTTTGTTGTAAATCGACTCTTAACCCGATTTATGGGTGAAGTTACTGATGCAATGGATGAGGGCACTCCTGCCGATGTTGCTGACAACGCACTTCGTCCGCTTGGCTTCCCGATGTCGCCATTTGAACTCTTTGGACTTGTTGGACCTGGTGTTGCACTTCATGTCTCCAAGACACTCAATGCAAATCTCGGCCCGCGCTATCGAGTCTCCCCTACTGTGCAACGTCTCGTTGATCAAGGCGTGAAGACTTTCTACGTCAAAGATGAATCAGGAAAATTGGCACCTAACCCTGAAGCCGTCGCTCTTATTGAAAAGGGCACAAAATCTTCGACTTCCGATGAAGTACGTATGCGTGCGCTGAAGGCGCTTGCCGAAGAAGCGCGCATGATGCTTGATGAGGGCGTTGTGGCAACTCCAGCCGAAATCGATCTATGTATGTTGCTGGGTGCGGGATGGCCGATGCATCTCGGCGGAATCTTGCCTTACTTGGATCGTGAGGGAATTAGTGAAGCGGTTTGCGGTCAGCGTTTTCATCCGCATGGAGTTGCATCGCTTCCTGCTTAACTCCATCTGATGCCCAGCCCACAAGCTGACGCGTAACATTTTGGACGGTAATGCCTAAATCTTCCAAGATTTCTTGACGCTTGGAGTGCTCGATGAACTCCAATGGAACGCCGATGGAATGAAGCGGAATCTCTAAACTATTCTCGCGGAAAATTTCTGAGATCGTGCTGGCAATACCACCATGCTTGATTCCATCTTCTAACACCACAACTCGTTTATATCGTCTCGCTAGAGCTATGAGAGACGCGGCGGGCAATGGCTTTACCCAACGCGGATCGATGACCGTGACGCCTACTCCCTCGCGATAAGCCTGGGCAGCAGCATCAACTGCAACAGATGCCATCGCACCAATACTTACTAACAAGATATCTGCGCTCTCGCCGCGATAGAGAATATCGACGCCATCTCTCCGTTCGAAAGCGGGAATTTCTTTAGCAACTGCGCCCTTAGGGAAGCGAAGGATTGAAGGCGCATCAGAAATCGCGATGCACTCACGGAGTAACTCACGCAACCTCACGCCGTCACGTGGCGCTGCTACATGGGCGGTTGGAATGATTCCAGTAAGAGCAAGATCCCAGATACCGTGGTGTGAAGGACCATCATCTCCCGTTATGCCTGCTCGATCGAGAATAAAAGTAACTCCAGCTTTGTGGAGCGCAACATCTAGAAGTAATTGGTCAAATGCACGATTCAAAAATGTTGAATACACAGCAACAACAGGATGCAGGCCCGTATAAGCCATACCTGCTGCCGATGTTGTGGCATGTTGTTCGGCAATTCCAACATCAAAAGTACGCTCTGGGAATTCTCTCTGGAATTTATCGAGCCCTGTGGGTCCTAACATCGCAGCTGTTATCGCCACTACATCTTTACGCTCTCGGCCAATTTCCACGAGGGATTCAGAGAAGATATTGGTCCATGACGGTCCACCTTTGCTGAGTGGCTCTCCTGTTTCTGGATCGACAACGCCAACAGCATGAAATTTCTCGGCTTCATCCTGAATGGCAGGCGCATGACCACGACCTTTTTCAGTAATGGCATGTACGAGCACTGGGCCTTCAAATTTCTTCGCCTGCAGTAAAGCTTTCTCCAGAGCAGTGATGTCATGGCCATCGACTGGTCCTAAGTACTTCAAACCTAGATCTTCAAACATGCCTTGTGGGGCGACAATATCTTTGATGCCTTTTTTCATGCCGTGCAAAGTTTCATAAATCGGTTGACCCACGACTGGGGTTCTCTCCAAAACTCCTTTGCCCCAATCTAAGAATTTTTCATAACCCTTCGTTGCTCGAAGGGTTGAAAGATACGTGGCAACGCCGCCAATCGTTGGCGAATAAGAACGCTCGTTATCATTAACAACAATCACTAGACGTAAATTCTCTGAGGCTGCGATGTTATTGAGCGCTTCCCACGCCATTCCACCCGTGAGCGACCCATCGCCAACAACGGCCACAACAGTGCGCTCTGTGTCGCCTTGAATCATGAAACCACGAGCAATTCCATCGGCCCAAGAAAGAGCGGTGGAAGCATGCGAATTCTCAATTACATCGTGTGCGCTTTCACCTCGGTTTGGATAGCCAGCGATGCCGCCTCGTTGGCGGAGCTTCTCAAAACCATCAGCACGACCGGTCAGAATCTTATGGACATAACTTTGGTGGCCAGTATCGAAGACCACAACATCACGTGGCGATTCAAAGACTCGGTGAATAGCGATTGTTAACTCAACTATTCCTAAATTTGGACCAAGGTGACCGCCAGATTTAGAGACTTTCTCGATGAGGAAAGTTCTGATCTCTTGTGAGAGCTCCTCAAGTTCTGCCAGATTGAGGCGCGCCAAATCGCTTGGCGATTTTATGCGTGGCAGATACTTCATGTTGTAATGGTATCGGCGAACTAAGAAATAAGAGAGCGCAAGACGTACTGCATGATCCCGCCATGGCGATAGTAATCCGCCTCACCTGGGGTATCGATACGTACCTTCGCAGTAAAACTCTTATCTCCCGCAGTCACCTTTACGCTAGCGGGGATTCCACCTTCATTGAGAGCTGTGACACCCTCGATGGAGAATGTCTCTTCGCCAGTGAGGCCAAGTGACTCAGGGTTCTCGCCATCATTAAATTGAAGTGGAAGTACTCCCATTCCAATCAAATTTGATCGGTGAATGCGCTCAAACGATTCTGCAATAACTGCTTTGACTCCGAGCAGCGCTGTTCCTTTTGCAGCCCAATCGCGCGATGAACCTGAGCCATATTCTTTTCCAGCCAGAATGACCAATGGAATTTTTGCTGCTTGATATGCCATCGAAGCTTCATAGATTGTGGTCTGTTCACCATTGTTGAGGAAGTTTCTTGTAAAACCACCTTCAACGCCGTTAAGGAGTAGATTCTTCAATCGAATATTCGCAAATGTGCCTCTAATCATCACTTCATGATTTCCGCGACGAGAGCCATAGGAATTGAAATCAGCTTTAGCTACACCATTCTCAGCAAGATATTTACCGGCTGGCGAGTCAGCTTTGATGGATCCCGCAGGTGAGATGTGATCTGTTGTAACGGAATCACCGAGTTTTGCTAGCACGCGAGCGCCTTTGATATCTGTGACGGGAACTGGATTGCGCGGCATTCCTTCAAAATATGGTGGCTTACGTACATAGGTTGACTTCGCATCCCACTCAAATACTTTTCCAGTAGGCGTAGCAAGTGAAGTCCAGCGATGATCGCCAGCAAAAACACTCGAGTAATCCTTCTTGAACATTTCAGAGGAAACAACTCCATCAATAACGGCTTGGATCTCAGAAGGGCTAGGCCAGATATCTTTGAGGAACACATCATTTCCTTGCGCATCCTTGCCAAGTGGATCTTTATCGAAATCATGATCCATAGAGCCAGCGATTGAATATGCAACAACCAAAGGAGGTGATGCCAGATAGTTCATCTTCACATCAGGGCTGATACGGCCTTCAAAGTTACGGTTGCCGGAGAGCACTGCTGCTACCGCTAGATCATTGTCATTGACCGCTTTGCTTACTTCGACTGGAAGCGGACCAGAGTTTCCAATACATGTCACGCAACCATAGCCAACGAGATTAAAGCCAAGTTTTTCAAGATATGGCGTTAGCCCTGACTTTTCATAATAGTTCGTTACTACTTTGGAACCAGGAGCGAGCGTGGTTTTTACCCACGGTTTGCTCTGTAGGCCTTTTTCAACTGCCTTCTTCGCCAACAAACCTGCGCCAATCATGACGCTCGGATTTGAAGTATTGGTGCATGACGTAATCGATGCAATCACAACTGAGCCATTTGTTACCGAGCCAGTTTGTGAATTAATTGTGACATCAACCGGAGTGCGCGCACTCTTATCTGAAAGATAGGTAGGAACGCTCTTGGCAAAGGCAGCCTTTGCATCACTTAAGGAGACGCGATCTTGTGGACGCTTAGGTCCAGCGATGGATGGAACTACAGATGCAAGATCTAATTCAAGGTGCTCGGAATAACGAGGAGTTGCATTGGGATCATGCCAAATACCTTGGCGCTTTGCGTAGCTCTCAACCAAGGCGAGTTGATCAGCTGTCCTGCCAGTTAATTCAAGGTACTTAATCGTCTCTTCATCAATAGGAAATATCGCTACCGTCGAACCATATTCAGGCGACATATTTCCGATCGTTGCGCGATTGGCCATAGGGAGTGCGCTAACGCCAGGTCCATAAAATTCCACAAACTTGCCAACGACTCCATGCTTGCGGAGCATCTCTGTGATTGTAAGAACGAGATCAGTCGCAGTCGTTCCGACAGGAAGTGATCCTTTGAGTTTGAATCCAACGACGCGCGGAATCAACATGGAAACGGGTTGGCCCAGCAACGCAGCTTCGGCCTCGATTCCGCCTACTCCCCAACCGAGGACTCCCAGGCCATTCACCATGGTCGTGTGCGAATCAGTTCCAACAACAGTGTCTGGATAAGCGCGCTCAACACCGTCAACGCTACGCACCATAACGACACGAGCGAGATATTCAATATTTACTTGGTGGACGATTCCCGTTCCAGGTGGAACTACTTTGAATTCATCAAATGCGCTCTGGCCCCAACGAAGGAATCTATATCGCTCCTGATTTCTCTCATATTCAATATCTACGTTCTGTTGGAAAGAATCTTTTGTTCCATATGTATCTGCAATAACCGAGTGATCAATAACAAGTTCTGCCGGGGCGAGTGGATTAACACGGCTGGGATCTCCACCAAGCTCTGCGATTGCTTCGCGCATTGTTGCTAAATCAACTACACAAGGTACGCCGGTGAAGTCCTGCATGATGACGCGCGCTGGGGTGAATTGAATTTCGGTATCTGGTTGAGAATCTGGGTTCCAGGAAGCAAGTGCTTCAATCTGCTTTGCGGTGATATTGGCGCCATCTTCGGTTCGCAGTAAGTTCTCGAGAAGAATCTTGAGTGAGAAGGGAAGCGTTGCCGCGGCTGGAAGTTTAGTGATGTCATAGATCTCGTAGCTCTTACCCGAAACTTCGAGTGAGGTACGCGCGCCAAAGGAGTTTTTACTCATGGGCGAATACTAACTTGAAGCGATTTCTCTCTGGCCAGCACCACTTGCGCAAAATTCCTACGCTGGCATGAAACGCGCCACACACTCCATATGAGCCGTCATAGGAAAGAGGTCGAAGGCTCGAATCTTCTCTAAAGCAAAGCCACGATCCCGTAGATAGGCAGTATCACGCGCTAAGGCAGCCGGATCGCAGGCTACATACACAATGCTGCGAGGCTTGAGTGTGACTACAGAATCAATAACGGATGCACCGGCTCCTGATCTCGGCGGATCAAGAACAACGACATTTGCTGCCACATATTTCTGAAGTGAGCGTTCCACTTTTCCTTGGACGACTTCAACTCGCTCTTCAGTTGCAAAATTCCGCTTGGCATCCGTTATGGCGTTGTCATCAGATTCAATGAGCGTGATGCGACCCCCGGGGCCAATTTCGGGTAGGAGCGCGGCCGCAAATAATCCCGCACCTCCATACAAATCAAAGACATGATCACCACTTTTAACCTGTGCAAACTCTTTGACAACCTTTGAAAGCAAAGGAGCAGCCTGCTTATGACTCTGCCAGAACGAAATTGGATTAAGCGAAAATTCAAAGTCATCAACTACTTCATGAATCAGTGAGTGATTGTCGCGTCCTTCTATCACAATTTCTTTTTCACCTCGAGAAGTAATGGCTACATCTACTCTTTTACCTTTAGGTAACTTGCGCTGATTGATCTCTGAAATATCAATCGCTTCACTAGCAATGAGGCACTGTTCAATTTCAACTATCTTTGAACTTCGAGCAGCAAAAAGCCCAAGCTTTCCACCTTCGGAAACCGAAAACTCCATTCGATTTCGCCAGTGAAGTGTGGGGGCAACCTCCTCAACAACTATTTCAACTTCCTCTTTTGCCAAGCGCTGGAACTGTTCCTTGATAATAAGAGCTTTCAGCGTTCTTTGATGAGAGACCTCGATGTGTTGGAAATCGCAACCACCACAACCTCCAACATGAGCATATTTACACGGAGGGGTAATGCGATGCGGTGATGCCGTGATGACTTCGACACAATTTCCGCGAGCAAATGACTTTGATACATCAGTAATCTCAACAACAACTCTCTCGCCTGGAATTGCATAACGTACGAAAATTACCTGCCCATCATGACGCGCAACACAATGTCCGCCATGCGCAATCGCAGTGACATCAACTTCGACGCGCTCGCCGCTTTGCATCATCACTCCTCATGCCGCTTTCATGGTGGATTCCACCGCAATCCTTAGCGTGGATTACAGAGTATGTAGCCTAAAGGTGTAAATTCTCCTTTTGTGCATGTAGTGATTATGGGTTGTGGCCGCGTCGGATCTACCCTCGCTAAAGATTTCCAAGCACTCGGACACTCAGTCGCAGTAATTGACCAAGATCGAGAAGCGTTCCGCCGCCTTGGAGCAGATTTCAATGGCTTAACCGTTGCTGGAGTTGGATTTGATCGAGACACTCTTTTGGAAGCAGGTATTGAGAAAGCCGATGCATTTGCTGCAGTCTCTAATGGCGACAATTCAAATATTCTCGCAGCCCGCGTTGCACGCGAAACTTATGGAGTAGCAAGCGTCGTTGCGCGTATTTATGATCCCGCGCGAGCTGAGATTTATCAGCGACTTGGAATCCCTACTGTTGCAACAGTTCTCTGGACCACCGATCAGATTATGCGTCGCTTACTTCCCCAAGGTTCTCGCTCTGAATGGCAAGATGCTTCGGGCAAAGTGCAGCTCGCTGAAGTTCCTCTTCATCGGGAATGGTTTGGCAAACCTGTATCACTTATCGAACAACACACCGATGCCCGCGTCGCATTTATTACGCGTTTAGGTGAAGGTCTTATTCCAAATGAGCACACCGTCTTACAAGAAGGAGATGTCGTTCACGTCATGGTGGAGGATAAAAATCTCACTGCTACTGAGAATTCATTAGCTCAAGCCCCCGGTGGTGAATAAATGAGAATCGCTATCGCAGGCGCAGGTAACGCCGGTCGCGCCATTGCACGAGAACTTATCGCTAACGGCCACCAAGTACTCCTTATTGATAAGAACCCTAAGGCGCTGAAAATGGAGAGCGTTCCTTCTGCTGAGTGGCTACTTGCTGACGCCTGTGAGATTAGCGCGCTCGATAAAGCAAAATTAGATATCTGCCAAGTTATGGTCGCCGCCACGGGAGATGACAAGGTCAACTTAGTTTCATCACTTCTCGCTAAGACTGAGTATGGAGTTCCGCGCGTCGTAGCACGCGTTAATCATCCAAAGAATGAATGGCTTTTTGATTCGTCGTGGGGCGTTGATGTTGCAGTATCAACTCCACGCATCATCGCTGCATTGGTAGAAGAAGCCGTCTCTGTTGGAGATGTCGTTCGACTCTTCTCATTAAAGGCGGGTCAAGCAAATCTCGTTGAATTGACCCTTCCAGATAACTCCATTTGTATCGGAAAGTCAGTGGCCGAAGTTCAACTCCCTGAAGATGCCTCATTAGCTGCGATTATTCGTGATAGCCATGTTATTACTCCATCAGCGCATGATGTTTTTTCAGCAGGCGATGAGTTGATTTTCGTAGCGAGCGCCAAAGCAGAAGAGTTGCTCAAAAGCTGCTTTGTTGCGAACTAGTAGTTAATTAACCGCTTTTAAATCATCTCGCAATTTAGGTCCACTCTTAATCACAATCCATGTTGCCCATGCTGTGGCAATAAAAAGTGGATAGCCCATGATAAGTCGAGCAGTACCTAACGCATTGACATTTCCAGATATGTAGAGCGGATACTGAATGAGAAGTCTTACCACGAACATTCCAACCCATAACCATGTGGCTTTGATATATACCTTGGTGCGAGCGGGATCTTTACGCCAACGAAAGTTCTCTTCCAAAAGTGGGCCTATTATCAATCCAATCACTGGCCAACGAACGAGAATTGAAACCAAATAAGCCGCTCCATAAATTGCATTAGTCCATAGTCCAGGTAGATAAAAATCTTCAGCTTTCCCGCTTCGATTCGATAGCCAGGCGCAGATTGCAACCCCTATAACTCCAGAAATCGCATGTTGAATGGTCTCTCTTCGCGCTAAACGAAGTGCAGTAAGAGTTAGCGATAAACCTAAAGCTGCATACGACGATTGTCTAACATCCTTAGTGAAATTAAATACGATGAGAAAAACAAGCGCAGGCAGACCTGAATCAATTAAGCCTTTTTTGCCACCCATGGCAGCAACAATTTTTGCCTTATCTTCTTCGTGGCTCATGCTCTCCCCGTTGATCCAAATCCAC
>DAOROE010000009.1:0-2061 GCA_035441345.1 Candidatus Nanopelagicaceae bacterium | reverse complement strand
TCAACTTCAATGAATTCCGCTCGCTCGACGCGTTGGAATACTAGTTGAGCGATGCGATCTCCCCGCTTGATGTGAAAACTCTCGCGCAGGTCGTGATTAATGATGATGATCTGTAATTCACCTCGATACCCAGAATCAATCGTTCCCGGAGCGTTCACCATGCCTACGCCATACTTAATCGCTAAACCTGAGCGCGGATGAGCAAAGGCGGCATATCCATCGGGAATTGCAATCGCCACACCAGTTGGGACGAGAGCGCGCTCCCCCGGCGCAATAGCGAGATCGATTCGAGAATAAATATCAGCCCCAGCATCGCCTGGCTTTGCGTACTGCGGAGTTGGAAGATCTTTATCTAAACGGGTGATGAGAACTTTCATGGATTAATTTCAAATTCGGTAGCAATTGACAGATCTTTTCGCCCCGCAAGGACATCGCGGTAACCCTCTGGAGCATTGTCAATAAAGTGCTCCATAGGAACTATTACGAAAATCGCAGCAGCTTCTACCGCTAGTTGGCCTTCATCAGAACCAATTCGACCTTCAGCGCGACAGTAAATCTTGCGACCATCTTGACCAGCAATTTCCGCCTGAATAAAGAGCGTGGTTCCAACTGGCACAGGGGCAAGAAAAGATGTTTCAAGTTTTCCGGTAACGGCAGGCTGACGAACCAGCCACATCAACTTTCCAAGCGCTTCATCAAAAGCACAGGAGAGCAATCCACCATGTGCAAGTCCTGGCGCACCTTGATGCATTTCGGTAACGGTGAACTTTGCATTTATCGTCATGCCCTCACCTGAGTATGCAGTGAGATGGAGTCCAGCAGGATGTGAAGCGCCGCATCCATAGCAATCAGGATTATGTGATCCAAGAAGCGTTCCAGGAACTGGCGCTTGTGCATGGCGTTCTGGGATAACTGCGCTGTCGGGAACAACAATGCTCAAACCTCTCGACATAGGGCGAAGATTACCTTGTCGCAAGAAGGCTTCAATGCACTTTTGAGTGCACCATTCAAAGTAACCTCGCACAGTGCGCAATCAGATCTATCAGGAGAAACTTCGGTGGCCGTGGTGGTTGATGTTACTGATGGTGGGGCTCGATCTCTCTATCGTGATCGCGGTTTGGGCTGGCTTGGGTAATACCGCAGCACTCATAGCAGCCATTATTTCTAGTGCCTTTACCGCATACCTTTACTCAACTTCCACATTGCGCATCTCCGTGGAAAAGGATTCGTTTTCTGTAGGTCGCGCCACAATAGAGAAAAAATATCTTGGCGATATCAGGGTTCTGACTGCTGAGGAATTTCGCTTTTTACGTGGTCCAGGTATCAATCCTGGGGCCTTTCATGCCTTTCGATTCTGGATCAAAGGTGGATTAAAGGTTGAAATAAAAGATTCGCGAGATCCCACACCATATTGGCTCGTTAGTTCAAAGTCGCCTGAAAAATTACGTGAAGCGTTACAGAGTTAAGCGCAATCCTTACACACCGCTTTAGCACCTTCGCCACGAGCAAGCTGGGTGATGTGGTGAACCAAGAAGCAACGTGAGCACGTGAACTCATTTTCTTGTTTTGGAACCACACGAACCGCTAACTCTTCGCCAGAAAGGTCAGCTCCGGGAAGTTCGACGTTCTCGGCTTCTTCCTCATCAAGATCAACTTGACCTGATTGCGCTTCTGCGCGGCGCGCTTTTAACTCCTCAAGGGATTCCTCATGTAACTCTTCATCCGTTTTTCGGGGCGTGTCGTAATCAGTTGCCATCGATCTCTCACCACCATTCTTTAGTTAAAACGTGCACTACTCATCTAGTTCCTAGATACGGGCGGATAATGCCCAAATCTCACCGTCGTGTCCTGACCAACACTCGGCGTGTCGCGAATATTCCCGTGTAACAGGCCTCATTCAGCTAATTTGGAGCGGCGAAGCGCTTCATCTCTTCGCCATTGCGCAATCTGTCCATGATTGCCCGACATCAAAACCTCAGGAACTGTAAGGCCACGCCATTGTGCAGGTTTTGTAAATGTTGGGTATTCAAGAGCGCCAATCTCGTTATGTGATTCTTCAGC
>DAOROE010000008.1:16074-30128 GCA_035441345.1 Candidatus Nanopelagicaceae bacterium | reverse complement strand
AGTCGTCTGCCTCTGCCATTGGGCTACAGGGGCTTTCCTGCGTGGGCAAATCTACCTGCCTTTTTCACCACCGAATCCAATTGGGATCGCGTGAGCTTTCCCGTAAAAGTATTCTGCTGGCTGGGATGGTAACTCCCGATAACTAATCTAATATTCCCGTCGCTCCCGCGAAACTTGAAATTGGCGCCGTGCCCAAACTTTGGGCGCTTTCTCGGCATTTGTTCATCTAATTCGCCCAACACATCCAGCGTCGCTTTCCACGCGATAGATCCAAGCGCCAGAAAAGTTCGTACGGTGGGAAAGAGAAGTTCAAACTCCCGAACCAACCAGGGCTGGCAGGTCACGGCCTCTATTGGAAGCGGTTTATTTCCCGGCGGCGCGCAACGAACTGCACATGCAATTCGCGTATCAATGAGTTCTTGTCCATCATTTCGGGAAGTGCTGGTTTCAATAGTTGCTAAACCATTTCGATAGAGAGCTCGATATAGCCAATCTCCTGAACTATCTCCAGTAAAGATGCGTCCTGTGCGATTTGCGCCGTGCGCACCTGGTGCAAGTCCAACAATTAACAGTTTTGCATCTGCTGGCCCAAAACCTGTAATCGGTTTACCCCAATATTCCTGATCTTGGTAAGCGCGTCGTTTTGTGATGGCGACTTCTTCCCGCCAATTCACCAATCTTTTGCATGCATTACAGCCAATAATCTCTTTATCTAGAATTTTAAGGGAACGAACTTTTGGTGCAACTTTGGCGGGATTAGTTGGCAAGCGACCACGCCATTCCATCGAGGATATCTGACTCTGATGCAACAAACTCTTGAGCACCTGTGAGCGTCATGATTCTTGATAGCACAAGAGAACCTGCTGCGATTACATCTACTCTGCCGGGATGCATATATCCCAACGCTGCAATCTCATCTCTATTCATCCCTAAAAACATTTGAGATACCGCGTGGGTTTTTTCAGCTGAGATGCGAGCCATGTGAATTGCATAGCGATCATATGCGTCAAGCTTGAGAGCTGCGGCTGCAACCGTGGTAGCAGTTCCTGCAACCGCAATCAAGGTTCTGGCTTCTGTTATGGGAACAGATGTGGCTGCGCCCTTGATGGCGCCATCAATATCTGCAGTCGCGCGCGCAATCTCATCTTTTGTTGGTGGCGCCGATGTGAAGTGACGCTCGCTCATCCGCACACAACCAATATTCTGACTCTTGGCAGATTCAACTTTTTCATTGCCAAAGACAAACTCCGTGGAGCCGCCTCCAATATCAATCACAAGATAAGGGGCGCCTACCCTCCTTAATTCTTTTGTCGCGCCGTAAAAGGAAAGGCTTGCTTCCTCTTCTCCACTGATTACCTCCGGTGAAATGCCCAAGATTGATTTCACGCCATTGATAAAGAGATCGCGATTACTTGCATCCCGAGTAGCGCTCGTTGCACAGAAACGAATTCTCTCGACGCCGCGGCGGGCTATCTCTTCAGAAAAGAGAGCGGTTGCTTTGAGAGTTCTATCGAGTGCATCAGGGTGAAATGCCTTGTTCTTATCGACGCCTTGTCCCAGTCGAACGATCTCCATGGTTCGATAGATCTCGCGAAAGTTATCTCCGCTGATATCAGCAATCAGTAAACGTATGGAGTTTGTTCCGCAATCAATCGCAGCAACTCTGGTCATTGCTGGCGCCGCTCGAGACAATTTCCGTTCTGCCACCATTGGGGTAATTTCGCTAAGGCTTCATCGCCGAGAGGATTTACCCCTTCACCCGCTGCAAGCGAGTGTGCAATTAAGGAATGCAGGCACTTCACTCGATCTGGCATACCTCCCGCAGAAATATCGGTGATTTCTGGGACATCGATTCCCAGCGCCGTGCGCGCCGCAATGTAATCATCGTGGGCAGCGCGATATGCGCCAGATAGTTCTGCATCGACGTTGAGACGATCGTTCATCGTTGACATCAAATCAGAGTTTTCTAATGTTGAAATCTCTGAAGTCAGATTAGGACAGGTTGCGTAATAAAAAGTGGGAAAAGGAGTTCCGTCATTGAGTCGCGGTGGGGTCTCAACGACCGCCGGATTTCCACATGGACAGCGATATGCGACTGCGTGAACATCGCGTGGCGTGCGACCGAGTTGAATTTCAATGGCGTGAAGATCTGCAGGAGTGGGTTTCTCGCTCATATTTACTCTTTACGGCGTGCTTACGCCAACTCCAACCGAAGTAATCGACGAGATAACGCGTGAATACCATGGAACTCCTAGAGGGAATTCTTGATTAATTGGAGCTGCAGTTTGGGTGGAGTTATCTATCTCTGATTGCACACCCAAAATGATGTATTGGCGTTCCCCAGGAAGTACAAAGTGAAGTCGTTCGCGAGCTTGTGACTTTACATAATCTGGATCTCGCCAACGTTGTAATTCTGCCCGCGCTTCTTCTAGCTTTTTCTTATTAGATTCAACATCAGCTTGAAGGGCGCTGATTTGGGCGCGCTGGGCAAAGTAATGTTGCGTTGGAGGTGCAAGGGTTACTGCTACTGCAAAGAGAACAATAAAGAGAATGAGTAACCGCGTTGAGATTCCGCGCTTTGCAGCAAAGCCTTCAAGTGCTTTTCGAAGCGAGATTTTCTTCCGCTTCATAGCCACTCCTTAAAGTTTTTTAGCGAGCAGAAAAGCGTGGAAATGCTTCGCGACCCGCGTACTTTGCTTGGGAACCGAGTTCTTCTTCGATCCGTAGTAACTGATTGTACTTAGCAACGCGTTCACTTCTGGCAGGTGCACCTGTTTTAATCTGGCCACAGAGAGCAGCAACGGCAAGATCAGCGATAGTTGTATCTTCAGTTTCACCGGAACGGTGGCTCATCATCGAGCGATAACCAGCCTTGTGAGCCATCGCTACCGCATCAAGAGTTTCAGTGAGAGTTCCAATCTGATTCACTTTTACGAGCAGCGCATTAGCTGTCTTTGATTCGATACCGCGAGCTAGTCGAGCTGGGTTGGTGACAAATAGATCATCGCCCACGAGTTGAACTTTGTTACCAAGTTCTGTGGTGATGGCGTTCCAACCATCCCAATCATCTTCCGACAGCGGATCTTCGATCGAAACGAGTGGATATGACTCCACTAATCCCTTGTAATAAGCGATCATCTCGGCGGCAGTTAATGAGGAGCCTTCAAAGTCATATGAGCCATCCTTATAAAACTCTGTTGCAGCCACATCCATCGCAAGTGCAATCTCATCACCGACTTTGAAGCCAGCTTTTTCAATCGCTTCGATGATGAGGTCGAGGGCGGCGCGGTTGCTCTCGAGATTTGGAGCAAATCCACCTTCATCACCAATACTTGTGGCAAGTCCGCGTTTCTTAAGAACTGATTTTAAATTGTGATAAATCTCTGCGCCCCAACGAAGCGCCTCTTTAAAGGTTGGTGCGCCAATCGGCGCAATCATAAATTCTTGAATATCAACATTGGTATCTGCGTGGGCTCCACCATTAAGAATATTCATCATAGGAACTGGCAGAAGATTCGCCGATGGGCCACCAATAAATGTGTAGAACGGGAGTTTCTTGGATTGTGCTCCAGCTTTTGCAACTGCGAGTGAGACTCCAAGAATTGCGTTAGCACCAAGCGAAGATTTATTCACGGTGGCATCAAGTTCAATCATCTTCTGGTCGAGAGCGCGTTGGTCAAGTGCATCAAGGCCAAGAACTGCGGGAGCGATCTTTGTGGTGACGTTTTCTACGGCGTGAGCTACGCCTTTGCCGAGATAGCGCGCCCCTCCATCTCGTAGCTCTGCAGCTTCAAAAGCTCCGGTTGATGCACCACTTGGAACAGCAGCGCGTGCAAAGGAGCCATCGTGAAGAGTTACATCTACTTCAACTGTGGGGTTGCCGCGGGAATCAAGAATCTCTCGCGCGCGAATTGATGTGATTGAGGTTGAGTTAGTCACGGGCGCGGAGTCTAGCGTGATTCTTCTCGTGTCATAGCATCACGAAACTCCAGCGCAGCTTTGCGCAGCGCTATCTCGGGATCGAGTCCATGTTCTACTGCCCAAGAAATAAGTGAGAGTAATTCACGGCCTAGGGATGCTTCATCAATGGGTATCTCACGATTTGAAATCTCTGGAGTAGAGAGGTGATTTTTCTGGGCGCGATAAATCAATTTAGTTGCAAGTGGAAGTGCCGGTTGTCCTGTTGGGACGCCGTCATGCGCAAGGGCTCGCCCTTTTTCTTCGCGTTTGATGCGCTCCCAATTTTCAAGGACATCAGCGCTGGAATCTACTTTCACATCGGAAAAGACATGTGGATGACGTGAGATCAATTTATCGGCTACTGCTTTTGCTACATCATCAACAGTAAATGGATCTTTTCCATCTTCTTCTGCGATTCTGGAGTGAAAGTAAACTTGCAGGAGAATATCTCCGAGCTCTTCACGCATATCCTGGCGATTCCCAGATTCGACGGATTCAATGAATTCGTAGGACTCTTCAAGTAAGTACTTAAGCAGCGATTCATGGGTCTGTTCTGCATCCCAAGGACAACCGCCTGGCGAACGAAGTTTGTTCATTACCTCTGCGAGGCGGATGAGATTTTCGTACGCCATAACAACCTTTACTTATCGGTTACTGCATCACCTGCAGGTTCAGCCGCTACAACGGTAAGAGTCTTCGCATCCCAAGTTCCGTATCGAGGGTTTACTGTCACTTTGAGCGCATTAGCTTTCTCGGTGACAAGAGCCTGGATTTTTTCATTTACTGAAGCTTCATCCGCTCCAGCTGCAGTCTCTTTCTCACTGATCTTGCGGAGGACTAAATCGCGACGGAGAACATCATCAAGACCTGACGAAGGAATCGATGCATTGACTAACACGCTTGGCAGATTCGCCTCGCCACCAATATTTGCAAAGATTTGCGCCTTGTATGACTCGAGTTCTGATGTAGTTATTTCAATCTTCTGATCTTTTGCAAGTTCTGCAATGATGACGTTAGAGATCATGTACGAGAGTTGGGAACGGGTAAGCGCTTCGCCGCTCTCAAGTTGCATCTGTGAAGTATCAACGCCATTTCGCTCAGCAAGAATCAGGTCAACTTGAGTTTGTAATTCCTTGAGCGCAATCTCAGATTCCCCAATAGTTGCTGCCGAATTCGCTTGAGAGCAACCCGCCAAAAAGAAGGTTGCGATGGCGAGGCCAAGAGCTAGAAATTTCTTCACTACAACTCACTTTCGTTGGGGGCGCTCAAGAAGAGTCTCTGCCAGCTCAATCGCCCAATCAAGGAGAGAAGTATCCACTATTTCCTCATCGCGCTCCCCCGCGCCTGACTCCCACGCTGCGCTCTGGGGGCGCGCAATCATGACTACTTTGGTTACTGACTTCACAATAGAACCCGGATAGAGGCGTTGAATCTTCATCTCCAGAGATTCTGTTGGTGCAAGAGGAGCAACTTTCACATACTTACCTTGCACTGCAAAGTCTGTGATGCCGCGAGATTTCACAAAAGTACGAAGTTTTGCAACTCTGATGAGTCGTTCTGCTGCTTTGGGAAGTGGTCCGAAACGATCGACTAGCTCGTCGCGAATTGCATCAATCTGCTCATCATCTTTCGAATCTGCAAGCCTGCGATAGAGATCGAGGCGTAATCGATCTGCTGGAACATAATCTGGAGAGAGATGTGCAGTGATGGGAAGTTCGACTTTGCATTCCAAGCTCTCTTCGGTGCCTTCAATAAAGCCCCGTTTATATTCGTTGACTGCATCTCCAACCATGCGCATATATAAATCAAAGCCAACATCTGCGATATGACCTGATTGTTCGCCACCCAAAAGATTGCCAGCTCCACGAATCTCTAAATCTTTCAATGCAACTTGCATTCCAGCACCAAGTTCAGTGTTCTTTGCAATGGTAGTTAGGCGATCGAGGGCGAGTTCACTCAACGGTTTATCTGCAGGATAAAGAAAGTAGGCATATGCCCGCTCACGACTACGTCCGACACGTCCGCGAAGTTGGTGGAGTTGTGAGAGTCCAAATACATCTGCTCGCTCCACAATTAAGGTGTTGGCATTTGCAACATCAATTCCATTTTCAACGATTGTGGTACAGACCAAGACATCGAATTCGCGATTCCAGAAAGCGATCACCACCTGCTCTAAAGCGTTCTCATTCATCTGGCCATGGGCGATAGCAACTCTTGCTTCCGGCACGAGGCGTCGAATGCGTGCAGCAGCCTCATCAATTGATTCAACTCTGTTGTGAATATAGAAGACTTGTCCATCGCGAAGTAGTTCACGATGAATCGCGGCTGTCACTTGTTTATCGTCATATGCGCCAACATAGGTAAGGACCGGGTGGCGTTCTTCCGGGGGCGTTGCAATGGTGGACATCTCACGGATACCTGTAATCGCCATCTCTAAAGTACGAGGAATAGGCGTAGCTGACATCGCTAATACATCAACGCTGGCACGGAGTTTCTTCAACTTCTCCTTATGTTCAACACCAAAGCGCTGCTCTTCATCAACAATGATGAGCCCTAAATCTCTGAAGCTAATATCTTCTGAGAGCAAGCGGTGGGTTCCTATGACCACATCCACATTTCCTGTTGCCAATCCGGTTAATGCCTCACTTATCTCCTTCGTTGAATTAAAGCGAGAGAGAGATGCGACTTTGATGGGGAAACCTGTGTATCGCTCAGTAAACGTAGCAAAGTGCTGTTGCGCAAGAAGAGTTGTGGGAACTAAGACAGCTACTTGCTTTCCATCTTGCACTGCCTTAAATGCAGCTCGTATTGCAATCTCAGTCTTGCCATATCCGACATCTCCACAGACGATGCGATCCATGGGATACGGACGCTCCATATCCGCCTTTACTTCATTAATTGTCACAAGTTGATCTGGAGTTTCTACATAGGAAAAGGAGTCTTCAAGTTCTCGCTGCCACGTTGTATCTGGTGAGAAGGCAAAGCCTGGTGAACTTGTTCGCGCCGCATAAAGTCGTATCAACTCTCCAGCAATCTCCTTAACCGCTTTCTTAGCGCGAGACTTGGCTTTGATCCAATCTCCACCACCAATGCGATGGAGAGCGGGAGTTTCCCCACCGACATATCGTGTTATCTGCTCTAGCGCATCAGTTGGAACATAGATTCGATCTGCAGGTTGACCTCGTTTTGATGCGGCATATTCGATAACTAAATACTCTCGTGAAGCACCGCCAACATTTCTTTGAACTAATTCAATATAACGACCAACTCCATGTTGCTCATGCACGACATAGTCGCCACTCTTTAACTCCAGCGGATCAATAGTTCTTTTTCGTCTTGAGGGCATACGCGTAGCAGCGGTGCGGGCATCATGGCTGCCAGTAATCTCAGATTCAGTGATGAAAAGAGCTTTGCTTACTTCATCTTCAAACCCTTGATGTAACTGAGAGGTAATCAAATACACCGAACCGCGTACGGGCTGGGTATCTAAGTTCTCCTTTAACACCGCAGGAATATCGGCGTCGCTCAATATGTCGCGATATCGTTCAAGAAGTCCATGTCCAGCGAGTGAAATCACAACAAGGTAACCCGCAGAGAGTTTTGCTTTGATTTCACTAATGAGTCGTTCCACATTATTTTTGAATGGTTCTATCTCTTTAAACTGCGTAATCTCAGGATCATCCTCATAGCCAAACAAATCAAAGTTGCGCCATGAAATACCTTTTCCTTCCGCGACTTCACGCAAAGTCGCAAGATCTGCAAAAGCACCCGCCTGTAGCTCCTCTCGTAACGGCGCGAGTTTTCTTCCCTCAGCTTTCTCGCTGGTGAGCGCAACGTTTGACCAAGCCGCTTCGAGAAATTCTTGATTGGTGGTGATGAGATCGATAACACGAGATTTGATTCTCTCGCTTTCCAAGATCACAACCGAGAAATTGTTGGGGAGAAAATCAATCAGTGTTTTCATTTCAGGATGGAGTACCGCAGCCAAAGACTCAATTCCATCCACATAGATTCCAGATTCAATTTTGGAGCACATTTCGCGGAGTTCCAGATATTGCGATTTCAATTCACCGGCTCGTGCTTGAACTTCCTGTGTAATGAGAATCTCTTTACAAGGAATGAGGGTAAGTGCGCCAACGACAGGAGCAAAGGTTCTCTGATCGCTAATTTCGAAGTACTTCATATCTTCAATCTCATCACCGAAGAACTCAATTCGTACGGGATGCTGGGCTAGAGGAGGAAATACATCGATGATTCCACCCCGAACTGCAAAATCCCCGCGCCGTTCTACGAGATCGACTCTGGAATAAGCGCGCAACGAAAGCTCTCGTAATAGCGCTGCAAAATTGAACTCATTTCCAATCTCAAGATTGAGAAGAGGGGTTGTTGTAATCGAAGAGATAATGGGCTGAACAAGTGCGCGTGCTGTGGAGACAACAACTTTTGCGCTTTCTAAATGAAGCAAAGTGTGAATGCGCTTGGCAACAGTGTCGCTATTGGGACTTAGCCGCTCGTGCGGCAGCGTTTCCCACGCCGGGAATTCCATTACTCCTTCGATGAACTCGGAGATTTCCGCAACCAGATCTGCGGCTCGTTTGCTGGAATGAGCCACAAGAAGTATCGGCTGGTGTGTTGATTGCTCTGCAATAAGAAATGGGATGGCTGCGCTAGTTGAGATCACAGATTCATGATTGGAATTGAGAATTTCTGTTGTTGTTTCAGATAGCGAGATAAGTCCGCGCAACTTGGCTTTCATGACTTACCCCTTTCTCTTTAGTGGCGCTGCGCACAGCGCGAAAACAACGCCGATTAGCCCCTTTCTTAAAAGCAGGGGGCTGCTAACAAGATAAGGGGCTTTTTGGAAATCGTGGCGTAATACTAGCGTGCCATTATTAGCCCATGTCCGCTCTCTCTCCGCAGCAAGACAATGCTGAGCTGCGCAGCGATGTGCGACGTCTTGGAGAACTACTAGGTCAATCCTTAGCAAGGCAAGATGGCGAAGCGCTACTCAATCTCGTTGAGTTAGTTCGTAAGTCGGTACGCGAAGGCAGCGGTGAGGATCTGCTGAATTCAATTTCAACGGCAGACTCAGTAAAGCTCGTGCGCGCCTTTAATGTTTATTTCAATCTTGCCAATGTGGCCGAACAAGTTCATCGCTCTCGTGTTCTAGCGCAAGAGCGAATTAATGGAGGTTCATGGCTTACGCGCGCAGTTGATCATATTCTCGAGGCAAAAAAATCAGGGCATTCAATCTCCGATGCAGATTTGAAGAAATGGTTAGAGAATTTTGAAGTTCGACCGGTCTTTACTGCGCATCCCACAGAAGCTGCGCGACGTTCGGTGCTCAGTAAGTTATCAACTATTTCGGAGTTACTTGATGATCCAGTTAGCCCGACTCGTGACCGACGCCTTGCTGAGGCCGTCGATCTGCTCTGGCAGACAGATGAATTAAGACTAGGAAGACCAGAACCGCTCGATGAAGCGATTAACGCGCTTTATTATCTTGATGATCTTTTCCGCCTCACTATTCCTGAAGTTCTCGATGACTTCTCTCGTGAGCTTTCGCGACTTGGAATAAAGCTCGCACCCACGGCAACTCCCCTCACGTTTGGTTCGTGGATTGGTGGGGATCGTGATGGAAACCCCAACATCACCCCTGAAATCACAAAACAAGCAATCGTTCTTCAGATGGGCCATGCCATTCGTGTCACCTTAGAAGCACTTGATGAACTTCGTCAGGCGCTCTCGGTTTCGACAAAGCTCGCCGGAACTTCGGAACCCCTTCTGCAATCTGTAGCAAAAGATTTGGAGTTGTTGCCCGAGATTGAGCCTCGATTCAAGCGAATCAACGTGGAGGAACCTTATCGACTGAAGGCCACAGCGATTCGTCATCGCTTATTGCTGACTCGCGATCGCCATAACAATGGAACTGCCCACGAACCAGGTAGAGATTATGCAAATACCGAGGAACTCCTCAACGATTTAATGCTGATGTATCACTCATTGCTGGCAAATCGTGGAGAGTTGATTGCTCATGGATTACTTGAACGAACGATTCGAACTGTGGCTGCTTTTGGCGTTACTCATGCAACGATGGATGTTCGAGAGCATTCAGGCGCCCACCAACGTGTGATTGAAGCCCTCTTCCCAGAGCAGAATTACAGTTCATTTACATCAGAGCAAAAATGTGAGTTTCTTACTGCTCAACTGAATGATGGAAATCGTGACGCAAGTTCTTTGGATGATGTGAATTCCAAGACGTTACGTACTTTTTCTGCGATCCAAGAACTGCAAGATAATTTCGACCCTACTGTCGTAGAGACGTACATCATCTCCATGACCAAAGGTCCAGAAGATGTATTGGCCGCCGCATATTTGGCAAAAGAAGCTGGACTTATTGATGTAAGTAAAGGGGTTGCGCGCGTTGATGTGGCTCCGCTTCTTGAAACTGTTGCTGAGTTACGAACGGCTGGCGAGATTCTGGAACGATTGCTCGCCAATCCAACCTATCGAAAGATTGTCGAGATGCGCGGCAATATCCAAGAAGTGATGTTGGGTTATTCAGATTCAAATAAAGATGCTGGTATTGCAACAAGCCAATGGGAGATCCATCAAGCACAACGCAAACTCCGTGATGTAGCTCGTAAGTATGGAATCAAATTGCGTCTCTTTCATGGTCGTGGCGGATCAGTAGGTCGCGGCGGCGGTCCTACCTACGATGCAATCATCGCGCTGCCATGGGGAACTCTCGATGGCCAGATCAAGATGACGGAACAGGGTGAAGTCATCTCGGATAAATATGCGTTGCCTTCGCTGGCGCGGGAAAATGTCGAACTCACTTTAGCTGCCGCACTCGAAGCCACAGTTCTCAATCGTGCCGCTCGTCAGAGTCCAGAAGATTTATTGAAATGGAACGCCTCAATGACCGCAATTAGCGATGCTTCCTTTGCGCGCTATCGAGCACTTGTTGAACATCCAGATCTACCGACGTATTTTTATCAATCAACACCGGTAGAACAATTAGGGAATCTCTTTTTAGGTTCTCGCCCATCACGTCGCCCTGATGCCAGCGCTGATCTCTCATCGCTTCGTGCAATTCCTTGGGTCTTTGGATGGACTCAATCCCGTCAGATTGTTCCGGGTTGGTTTGGAGTAGGAACTGGATTAAAGGCCGCACGCGAAGCGGGCCATGGCGAAACAATGAGCGCTATGTTGAAGGATTGGCACTTTTTCCGCACCTTCATCAGTAATGTTGAAATGACTGTTGCGAAAACAGATCTACACACCGCAAGAAAGTACGTTTCTTCACTGGTTGAACCCCAATTCCACCATCTTCTCGAGACAATTCAAGAAGAGTTTGACCTCACCATTAAAGAGTTATTGCTACTGACGGGCAAGGAAGAAATTCTTGGCGATCAGCAAATCTTGGCGCGGACTCTCCAGATTCGCGATGCTTATCTCGCTCCCCTGCATCTACTCCAAATCTCACTCCTGAAGAAAGTAAGACAAGACAATTCTGATCCACTGATTACTCGCGCTTTGCTACTCACTATCAATGGTGTTGCCGCAGGCCTTCGTAATACCGGTTGATCAACTATTGAAGTTCTGTTGCGTTCTCTCTAGCCCATGAGTAACAAGTGATTCGGCAGCTTCTGCTCCCGTAATAAGAAATTCTTCAATAGTCTTACGTTCAGTACTGGAAAATGGCTTCAAGACAAAATCTGCGGGATCTTGCTGACCTGGCGGACGACCAATCCCTAGACGTAGTCGGAAATAGTCAGCAGTTCCAAGGGCAGACGTAATGCTCTTTAAACCATTATGCCCATTATCCCCACCACCAAGTTTCACTCGGATTGCTTGATAAGGAATATCAAGTTCATCGTGGGCAATGATGATGTGATCGCTCTTAATCTTGTAAAAATCTGCCAGCGCTTTAGTCGGTCCACCGGATTCATTCATATAACAACGAAGTGTTGCAACAACGAGAGATGGGGCATCAACGCCAACGCCAATACGAAATTCAGCGACGTTCGCTCGGGCTTTATGAGAAGTGAATTTCACTCCGGCAACCTGCGCCATATGGGCAGCAACCATCGCGCCAATATTGTGTCGAGTTTTTTCATACTCAGGACCGGGATTACCTAGTCCAACAATCAACCAACGGTTAGCGTTAGCTGGAGATTTATCCTTGTTTGAACGACCAAACATGGATAAAGGTTAGCCGCTTAGTTCTTACTTACCTTCTTCAGCAGCGGCGCCTTCAGCAGGAGCAGCGGCAGCAGCTTCACCTTCAGCCGGCGCAGCAGCAACAGGTACGACTTCTTCAACAGCGGCACGGACAGAGAGGTGGATGACGACCATCTTCGGATCGCTCTTGAGAACGACACCGGCAGGAAGAACAACGTCAGCAGCTGTCTTGGAATCGCCAGCAGCAAGACCTTCGATATCAAGATCAAGAGAAGCTGGGATTGCCGTTACATCTACCTCAACTTCAATGGTGTTATGAACGTGCTCAAGAATTCCTTCTGGGTCGTGCTTACCGTGTGCGTGAACAGGAACGTGAACAACTACGCGCTCACCGCGACGGACGATAATCAAATCGATGTGCTCAAGAGTTCCCTTGAGTGGATTACGAACAATGGACTTTGGAAGGACGAGTTCTTCTTTTCCTTCGAGATCAATATTGAGTAGAACGTTTGAAGTTTTGATTGCAACTCCGACTTCGCGAGCTGGTAGGGAGATATGTGTTGGCTTCTCACCGTGACCATAGATAACCGCTGGAACGTTGCCATCGCGTCGAATTCTGCGTGATGCGCCTTTTCCGAATTCATTACGGATTGCGCCCTTGATTGATACTTCAGCCATTGTTAAGCCTTTCGTCGATAACGGGGTTGACCCCTCGCCTTAAGTGGGCTGAAGGTTACCTAACTCAATTCAGAAGCGCAAAATCGCGCGTATTACTTACGCTTTCGGCCAAATCGTCGGGCGATTCGCCAGGAAATTACCAGCAGCAGCGCAGCCGCAAAATAATGCCAAAATCCAAGTGGGAATCGAGTGTGCTCAGGTAGATCTGGGTCAATTGCACCTGCGCTGCGTGGCAACTCTATGGTTGCAACAACGCCGGCATGATCTGATGGGAAACATTTATCTTTCCCGCAGTCCCATACTCCGCTTCCATCAGGCCACACATTGCCAATAATCTTTGAACTTACTGTTGCATAAACATTCTTCGTGAAGATGTAATCAAGTCGGTCGGTAAAACCATATTGATTACCAAATTTCTTTGCATCTAGCGCTCGCTTCTTATCTGGTCCATTCAAAAGAGCAGATGCTCCCCACGTGAAATAACGAGGATTTTTTGCATCAGGTGATGCATTCTCAAAACCAGCTTCAATCATCGTGGAGTACGCGTTGCATTTAGCGCCGCCAGGAGTGGGACAGGTTTCACTTGCTACGGGCTGTTCTCCAGGATTTGGTTCGCCTTGTGGTCTGGGATCGCGATAGTCGGCATTGAAGTCGCCCATAATCACTATCGGCATCTTCGCATCTTTAAGGTCGGCAACAAGTTGTTGTGCTTGGAGAGCTGAATTAGGAACTTTATTTTCATCCCAAATCGATTCCAAGTGTGTCGTGATAAGCCGCACGACCGAATCCTGTACTTTGAAATCGGCCCACGTGTAGCCACGATAAATCGTCATCAAGGTGGGAACAATCGAGTAAGTCGCGTCGTACTCTGTGTTTCCGACTTGGATGATGCGATCTTTGACATCATCTCGTACAAGTAGAGCATCGCCAATGGTGAAACCACATGAAGCGGTGTCTTGCCCAAAGATTGGGTTAAAGACTTCGGGATCGCGCACCTTGGTTACATATGGAATCGCAGCAATGGAATAGCCGGGATTAAAAGCCTCAACCCCATTTGCCGTTGCTAGTGAATATCCCACGCCGGATGCCTTTGTTGCTGAGATGAATTGATCGAGGAAATTAAATACTTCTACTTTGTCAGAGAAAAAATCCTTCTTGCAGTACCACATTGTTGCCTCTTGAACTCCAATAATCTCTGGTCGATCTTGAGCTGACTCACGGGCAAGTTT
>DAOROE010000008.1:0-15974 GCA_035441345.1 Candidatus Nanopelagicaceae bacterium | reverse complement strand
GTGAGATTTGGAAAGCGACTTTCTTCAGGAATGGGAAGTGTGTTTGCAACAACTACTTCGCTTACCTTGGAGTTGCGGAGTCGATCAGCAGCAGGGCCAGAGAAAACTGGATGTGTCGCAGCAACAATCACTTCTTTTGCTCCCGCATCGTAGAGCGCATCTACGGCTTTAGTGATTGTTCCGGCAGTATCGATCATGTCATCAATAACCACACAGGTCTGTCCATCAACTTCGCCAACGACGCGACCAGTGACAGCTTCATTTGGGATACGTGGATCGCGCGTCTTGTGAATAAATGCGATCTGGGTTCCACCAAGTAAGTCGCTCCAACGTTCTGCAACACGAACTCGACCAGAGTCTGGAGAGACGATTGTTAGACGCGAACGATCAACTTTTGAACCAACATAATTTGCGAGAAGTGGTAGCGCGAATAAATGGTCAACTGGACCATCGAAGAAACCTTGAATTTGTGAGGTATGGAGATCAACGGTCATCAAGCGATCTGCACCTGCGGTTTTGAAAAGATCTGCCATCAAGCGGGCTGAGATCGGTTCGCGACCGCGATGTTTCTTATCTTGGCGGGCATATCCATAGAAAGGTGCAATCACGGTGATGCGCTTAGCTGAAGCACGTTTCAGAGCATCGACCATGATGAGTTGTTCCATAATCTGTTTATTCACGGGCGCGGTATGGCTTTGAATTACGAAGGCATCACAACCACGGACGCTCTCTTCAAATCGAATAAAGATTTCACCATTGGCAAAGTCGTAAGCAGAAGTTGGGGTGATGGGAACTCCAAGTTCACCTGCGACTTCTTCGGCAAGTTCAGGATAACCGCGACCGGTAAAGATACGGAGGCGCTTTTCGGAACTGAGACGGAGTTCGTTACTCATTTCGACCCTTCTTTTTTGGCTGCCGCTTCTGCTGACTTTGTACCTTTACGTTTCTTTAATACCCACCCAAGAATATTAGTTTGTTTAGCGCGTCCCATACCAAGGGCGCCAGGTGGGACATCTTCGGTAATCACGGATCCTGCTGCGGTGTAAGCGCCATCTCCGATTGTTACGGGGGCTACCAACATTGAATCGCTACCGATTCGAACATGGTCTCCAATTGTGGTCTGGTGTTTCTCAACTCCGTCGTAATTCACGATGACGGTAGCAGCTCCGATATTCGACTCAGTACCAATCGTCGCATCACCAACATAAGAAAGGTGAGGAACTTTAGAACTCTCTCCTACTGTGGAGTTCTTAATCTCAACGAAGGAGCCGACTTTTACATTGCCAGCAAGGACTGTTCCACTGCGAAGATGTGAGTAAGGACCAACGACTGCATTAGCGCCAATTGCGCTTGAATCACAATGCGATTCCAAGATATGGGCGTTGCTGCCTACGTTGCAATGAATCAACGTGGTGCGTGGTCCGATGACTGCGGATTTACCTATCTTGCATTTACCTTTAATGGCAGTTCCAGGTTCGATTCGCACATCGATATCTATTTCTGCAGTCATATCAATCCAGGTCGACATCGGGTCGACAATTGTTACGCCGCTTCTCATCAAGGCATCGCAGATT
The DNA here is from genome assembly GCA_035441345.1 of Candidatus Nanopelagicaceae bacterium. Lineage (GTDB taxonomy): Bacteria > Actinomycetota > Actinomycetes > Nanopelagicales > Nanopelagicaceae > MAG-120802. The sequence continues at coordinate 14,400 of DAOROE010000008.1, read as the reverse complement.
CTGGCGTTCATGATGAAACTGCTCGTGGAGAGCTGTGCGCGATCATTGATTCCTAAGATTTCGGTGAAGTCATGTGAAGCAAATGCTCCGACTTTCTTGCCAGATTTCTTGAGAATCGCGATCACATCAGTTAAATACTCTTCTTTCTGGGAATTGCTGGCGCTTAAGTGAGAGAGCGCTACGCGCAATTCATCGAGATCAAAAATATAGACCCCTGAGTTAATCTCAAGAGTCTGCTTCTGGGATTCGGTGGCATCTCGCTCCTCGACAATCTCAGCCAGGTTTCCATCGTTATCTCGGATAACGCGGCCGTATCCGCTCGGGTCCGGCATCTCTGTCGTGAGAACAGTGGCGCTAGCCTTAGAAGAGTTATGTGCGTTAAAGAGATTAGTAAGAGTTTCCGAAGTTAGAAGTGGAGTATCGCCAGCACAAACAAGGACTGATCCGCTGCCACTGTAATTCTCAAGTGCAAGCTTGACGGCATGACCTGTTCCACCACGAACTTCTTGCAAGACCGTACGCGATGCAGGTGAAACTTCCTTGAGATGCGCGATGACTTCATCTTTTGACGCACCAACTACAACGCGAACTTCTTTCGCTTGTAGCGGAGCAATTGCATGAAGTACGTGATCAAGAAGTGAGCGACCTGCGATTTCGTGGAGAACTTTGGCGCGCGTGGATTTCATTCGAGTGCCCTCACCAGCAGCAAGGACGATTGCGAGATCCAGCTGGCTCAACTCCCCACCTTTCTCGCGTCTGGTGCCTTATTCTATTTAACTCTTCTTTAACTCTTAAGCGGGCCTTGCTTCGAAGTGGCTCCTCCACCAGGTATCGATCCTGGACCCTGGGCTTCAAAGGCCCATGTGCTAGCCACTACACAATGGAGGAACCTGAATTCTATTGGGTGCGGCGCACGCTTTAGAAATCGAGGTATTTACGCGCTCTCAATGACGCGCGCCCCAGGAACCGGACCGCTGGCGCGGACAACATTTCCCACAACTCCGCTTGAAGTCAGGGCAACAACAAGATCGAGTGCATGATCTTCATTCTCTGCAAGAAAGGCAACGGTAGGACCTGAACCAGAAACTAATCCGCCAAGTGCTCCATAATCCAAGCCCACATCAAGAATTAAGCGGAGCGCCGGTTTCAAGGAGCATGCGGCTGGTTGCAAATCATTAGAAAGAGCTTTGCCAAGTGCCACAGCATCTCCCGCACTTAGCGCGTGCAGTAGTGAATCGCTGACATGCGGCGGCGCAACTTGAAGACCTTCACGTAAACGATCGCACTCGCTATAGACCGCAGGAGTTGAAAGTCCAGAACTAGAGAGCGCTAACACCCAGCTATATGAACCTCTCGACAAAACGGGAGTGATCTGATCTCCACGACCGGTGCCAATTGCAGTGCCGCCTGAGATTGTAAACGGGATATCAGCGCCGAGTTCGGAACCAATCTTCTCCATTTCATTTCGCTTCAAACCTAAACTAAAGAGCGCATCTATTCCAACAATGGTTGCGCCAGCATCAGCGCTACCACCTGCCATTCCGCCAGCGATCGGAATCTCTTTATTTAATGTAATCTCAAGACTATCTGAGATATCAAACTTCTTAGCCATTAACTGTGCAGCTTTAAATGCCAGGTTGTTATTATCAAGTGGTAAGCGTTCATCTGATTTTGCAGAATGAATGGTGATTCCTGACTTATCCGATAAAGCAATCTTCACATCATCAAAGATAGAAACTGCTTGAAAAACTGTTGCAACTGGGTGATAGCCATCGCGCTGTAAAGGTCCCACCGAGAGTTGCAAGTTGATCTTGCCAGGGACGCGCGTAACCACAGATGAAGGCATGTGGTGAGCGTATTACTTAGCCCTCGTTATCGCCTATCTAATTGTTTAGCTATTGCAGCAAAGCGTTCTACCGAGAGCGATTCGCCACGGATTGTGGGGTCGATTCCAGCGCTAGCTAAGGCGCTTTCTGCTTCACCTGAGCCTCCGTAAATATCCGAATAGATGGAGCGCAACATCTTGCGCCGTTGTCCAAATGCACGATCGATGAGATCAAAGGTTCGAACTCTCAAATTCTCATCACCCAAAGGCTCATGTCGGACGAATTTAACGAGCGAGGAATCAACGTTGGGAACTGGCCAAAAAACGGAACGTGAAACGGAGTCCGCAAGCACAACATCACACCACCATGCCGCTTTTGCACTGGGGACTCCATAAACCTTACTTCCAGGTTTTGCCGCCAATCTTTCGGCAACTTCGGTTTGAACCATGACAACTCCGGAAGTAATGGTGGGGAATCTTTCGAGAATTGTGAGGAGCACTGGCACAGAGACGTTGTAGGGAAGGTTCGCTACTAATTTTGTGGGATTGCCAGGAATATCAAAGACCTTCATCGCATCTTGATTGATGACATCGAGCGCACCATGTGGAACACCGTGCTCGGCCGCCGTTAATGGAAGTTGTGTAGCCAATCGAGAATCTATTTCAATAGCTGTGACGCGATCTGTTGCCTGCAATAGCGCAAGTGTGAGCGATCCTAAACCGGGGCCAATTTCTACGACATGATCGCCCTGGCTTATGACTGCCAGTCTGACAATTTTCTGACAGGTATTGCCATCAATAACAAAGTTCTGTCCTAATGACTTTGCGGGATGGAGATCTAACTTCTCGGCAATCTCGCGGATCTCGACGGCGCCGAGTAGTGAAATGCTCATGGCTGGAATGACCCAAAAATGCGATCGGCATTTGCGCTGATTGCAGCTGTGAGAGTTACTAAATCTTCGCCCCGTTCCGCTGCGATGAATCGCACGATATTTGGAATTTGGGCTGGAGTATTGAGCGAGCCGCGATGTGGCATCGGCGCTAAAAATGGAGAGTCTGTTTCAACAAGGAGTTGATTATGGGGAACCAACTTCACTGCTTCTCTTAATTGTGGAGCGTTTTTGAAAGTTACCGTTCCAGCAAAAGAGAGCACATAACCCTTATCGATACATTCCCTGGCCATCTCGGCATCCCCGGAATAACAGTGAAAAATGGTGATCTCAGGTGCGCCAACCTCATCCAACGTATCAAGGACCGCACGATGAGCATCCCGATCATGAATCACCAGCGCTTTATTGTGTCGCTTTGCAATTTCGATATGTTTCTTAAATGAGTACTTCTGCTTATCTTGCAGCGCACTTTCGGTGCGGAAGAAATCAAGTCCCGTCTCACCAATTGCTCTTACGCGTGGATGGCTAGCAAGTGAATCGATAATCGCGAGATCTTTCTCTAAATCATCAACGACAGGTGCTTCATTCGGGTGCAGTGCAACAGCTGCAAGTACTTGCGTATTCCATGTCTCAGCACATTTCACAGACCACTCAGATTGTTCTGCAGAATATCCAACTTGCACTACGCGATCTATTCCGACGCTAGCGGCTTCATCAAGAACTCTTTTAATCTCTGGATGATCAGGTTCAGTGTTTGTGACAATCTCTAAGTGCGCATGAGAGTCAACACATGGGGTGGGAAGCGCTTCAGGAAGTGGAGCTGGTTGACGATCAAGATCGCGATTATGACGATCAGCCATGTAGGAATTTAGCTCTCTAATTCAGGCAAGCGAGGAAAGAGAATTTCGCCTTTAGCAACCTTGGTGCCTGGGGTGAGTTGGCCCCATTGCGCAACATCAGAAATCTTCTGGGCTCCAATCGCTCCGAGAGAACTTTCCGCCCCTAATGAACTCCACAGTTTTTGAGTGGAGATTGGCATGATGGGATGAAGCAAGATGGCAAGTGCGCGTAGTGATTCTGCTGTGTTGTAGAGAATGTCATCAAGTTCTGCTTTGCGATCTGGATTCTTGGCAACCAACCAAGGCTCTTGTGCAGTCACATAACCATTGACGGTCTTGCAGAAATCCATAATGGCATTTATTCCGCCTTGGAAATCAAGGGCGCAGATTGCGCGATCTGCTTCAGCAACCGTCTTAGTTAAGGCTGCTTTTAAATCTGCATCCTCTGCTTTGGCGGGCAGAATGCCATCGCAATATTTCTCAACCATGGCAGCTAAACGGGAGGCTAAATTGCCGAAATCATTTGCAAGTTCGCTGGTGTAGCGAGCTGACATATCTTCCCAAGAAAATGAACCATCACTTCCAAATGGAATCGCGCGCATAAAGTAATAGCGGAAAGCATCAACCCCAAAGTGATTGGTGATATCTGAAGGTGCAATACCGGTGAGTTTGCTCTTGCTCATCTTCTCCCCGCCAACAAGGAGCCAACCATGGGCAAAAACTTTCTTAGGAACTGGAATCTCAGCAGCCATCAACATCGCGGGCCAGATCACAGCATGGAAGCGCAAGATATCTTTTCCAACTAAATGGACATCAGCCGGCCACGTCTTCTCAAAGAACTTTCCGCCTTCACTTTCTTTGGCATCAGTTAATCCAACTGCGGTCGCGTAATTGAGTAACGCATCAAACCAGACATACACAACTTGCTTGGTGTCCCATGGAACAGGTATTCCCCAATTAAAGGTAGAGCGCGAGATAGATAAATCAGAGACACCACCTTCGAGGAACGACACCACTTCATTTCGAGCACTTGCTGGTTCGCAAGCTTCGGGATTTTTCTTATAGTGATCAAGTAGTGGTTGCACAAAAGCAGAAAGTTTGAAGAACCAATTAGTTTCGCTCACCATTTCAACAGGCTTGGAGTGAATCTTGCACTTACCCTCATCCAAATCGCCAGGTAACTTAAACTCTTCACAACCTACGCAATAAGGACCTTCATACTTTCCTTCGTAGATAAATCCCTTCTCCATCAAACCTTGCAGGAATTTCTGAACTCTCTCCATATGACGCGGTTCAGTTGTGCGAATAAAGTCGTCATGAGCGATCTCAAGATGTTTCCATACAGGTTTCCAGGCCTCTTCGACCAAACGATCACACCATTGTTGGGGTGGGGTGTTATTCGCTTCTGCAGTTCGCATTACTTTCTGGCCATGTTCGTCAGTTCCCGTTAAGTACCAGACTGATTCGCCCTTCTGGCGATGCCAACGAGTTAAGAGATCGCCAGCCACGGTGGTGTAGGCATGTCCAATGTGGGGCGCGTCATTTACGTAATAAATGGGCGTCGTTAAATAGAACGACTTAGGCGCGCTGGACATAGACAGAATTCTATCTACTTCTCATCGATCATGATGTCAAAGACTTTGCGCTTAGGAATATGAAGTTCCTTCGCAGTCATCGCAATCGCTTCTTTGCGGGTAATTCCCGAGGATTCATATCGATGAACAATTGCAGCAATCTCACCATCACTTAACTCTTGTGTTGAGGCATCAAAGCCTGCAACAACAATTGTGAATTCGCCCAACATCTCTTTACTTAAAGTCCATTCATGTAGTTGGGCAAGAGATCCGCGGACAACTTCTTCATAAGTCTTGGTGATTTCGCGACAAATTGCGCCTTGTCGTTCTGCTCCAAATGCACGACTAAGAGCCCCTATCGTTTCGGCAATTCGGTGTGGCGCTTCAAAGAGAACAAGAGTGCGAACTTCATGAGCGCGATCTTCACACCACTGATCACGAGCTCCAGATGTGCGTGGCGGAAATCCATCAAATGCAAAGCTATCGGTTGGTAAACCCGATAACGCTAGCGCTGCAAGAACGGCGCTCGGACCTGGAATTACTGAAACTTTGAAACCTTCATCGATAGCCATACGTACAGCGCGATATCCCGGATCACTTACTGATGGCATACCTGCGTCGGTAACCAATAAGACGTTATGTCCAGAACTTAACTTCTCAGCAATTTCATCTAGTCGTGCACTCTCATTTCCTTCGAAGAAAGAGAAGATCTGAGCTTTGCATTCGATTCCTAGGTCTTTGCAAAGTCGCAAAAAGCGACGTGAGTCTTCGGCTGCAATGAACTCGGCTTGCGAGATAGCTTCCTTAAGGCGAGTTGAGGCATCTCCGACATTCCCTAAAGGAACCGCCGCCAGAATCAACTCACTCATGGCGTCATTATGGCGGTCAGTATCCTTATCCATCATGAACGCTATTTCACTGCGCCATCGCAAAATCATGGGATTAGCGCTCGTGCTCACTTTTGCAGCTCTCACGAGATTTATTAACTTGGGACGCCCCGGAGAATTAGTTTTCGACGAGGTGTATTACGTTGATGGCGCCCGAGATTTCCTCTCCTCAGGAGTGGAGCTCGATAAAGGGTCGGCTGAATTCATCGTTCATCCCCCAGTTGGAAAATGGGCAATCGCCGCAGGAATCAAAGTATTTGGCGATGATCCCTTTGGATGGCGTTTTAGCGCAGCTTTAGTGGGTTTGCTTTCCATCGCCCTCATATTTTTTATCACCCGAAAACTTTTTAACTCTTATTTCCTCAGCATCACAGCAGCAATCTTGATGTCTCTCGATGGGCTACATCTCGTAATGTCTCGCACCGCGCTACTCGATATTTTCTTATCATTCTTTATTTTGCTGGCTTTCTACTTCTTAATAACAGAGCGATTATGGCTCGCGGGAATAGTGATGGGCTTAGCGCTTGGCACAAAGTGGAGCGCGGTTTATGTTCTAGCCGCTCTTGGCATTTATCTTTTGCTCCGCGACAAGAAGTTTCTTCTCACTCCCATTCAATTTGGAGTTGTTCCGTTTTTTGTCTATCTCTCTTCATGGACCGGTTGGTTCATTAGCAATGAAGGCTGGAGCAGAAATCATTCTTCAAATCCACTTATCTCTTGGATTCACTATCACCGAGAGATGCTTAACTTTCATACTGGATTAACTACGGAACACTCTTATGAAGCTAGTGCCTGGAATTGGTTAATTCTTGGTAGGCCAACTTCATTCTTCTACGCAACCCCAAAAAATTGTGACAGCGAAAGTTGCTCGCAAGAAGTGTTGGCAATTGGAACACCTTTCTTATGGTGGGCTGGAGTGATTTCAATCTTTATTGCGATCGGGTATTTCATCTATCGCCGCGAACGTAGCGCTGGCTTGATTCTGATGTTCTTGCTTGCGAGCTACCTACCGTGGTTAGCATTTCCAGAACGGACCACTTTTTACTTCTACTCCATCGCCTTTCAACCATTTTTGATTTTGGTGATCATTTACGTTATTGCCAAAGCATTGGAAACTCCTGAACTTCAAGGAGAGAGAAAGAAATATGTAATGGCCGGAGTGGGGCTTATCGCCTTATGTTTTGCCTACTTTTTCCCGCTTTTTGTGGGTGGGGTCATGACCTATGAAGACTGGTACTCACGGATGTGGTTTACGAGCTGGATTTAGTTATTCACCAGCTGCGCGTTGAGTGCGGAGATGTTCTTCAATCTCATCGGCTTGAACTTGATCAAATACTTGATCTGACGCCGGAGACATTGCTTCACGCATAGCGCGCTCTTGTGCTTCGCTCCATGCCCCAGGAATTGTTAAATCAATAACGCGACGTTGAGGCGCAGCTTTGGGGGCGCCTACATATCGAGGAGCAGGAACAGCGGTTGGCTGCCAAGTTTGGCCACTCTGTTGCGCACTTCCTTTTGGCAAAATCACAATGCTCTGAACTTCGCGGGTATAACTTGTGACCCGCTCTGAAAGTGGCGTCCATTGCTCTGCGTTTTCAAATTCTTCAAAGATAGATTGTTTGGTCGAAGCGCTCTTGGAGCGAGCGATAATTTCCGAGTAATTCCGTGATGATGGTTTTGCAGTCACACCTGCGACCGAACGAGCGCGTTTCTCTTCTTCCTGTAGGAGATGTATTTGGTGACGAGCATTAACAACATAGAGAGTAAATGCTGAGACCGGAAGTGTGAGAACTATGGGAGATACAAGTCCCACAATTGCAAAAATTGAGAGCACAATTGTTAAGCCAATGATTGAAAAGAAGAGAATGCGTCGAATCGCAATTTGTTGTTCTTTTTTCTTGGCAAGCGCTTCATAATCTGGCGCCTCATTACCTGAGGTAAGTCCTACGACTTTCATCGTCTTCTCAAATTTTTCGACGGTTCGGCCCGAGACTTCCTCATGGGTAGAGATCCAGCGTGGGAGGAAATAGGCAATCCACATTCCTACGATGATTAAGTAGATAAGTCCTGAGCCCACGAAGCCCAACCCTAAAGGTAACAATTGGACTTTTCGGGTATTTCCCCCGCTTCGCCAACGAAAATTTCTAAGTTAAATTCTTGGATTCTCTATTACAAAACAGAGGTGGTCGCGCCAATCACCATCAATATGAAGATATCGGGGACGTAAACCTTCAAAGATATAACCTGCTTTTTCTGCCACTCTTTTCGAAGCTGAGTTCTCAGGTCTTAGATTAATTTCGATGCGGTGTAAACGAAGTTCTTCCAACCCGTATCGAGTGACCTCTCGTACGGCTCGTGTTGTGAGCCCCTTATTCGCATGGTCTTGAGAGATCCAATAACCAATATGGCCTCCGCGATAGGCGCCATAAGAAATGCCACCCAAAGTAATCTGGCCGATAAGTTCTCGGTTAAACCAGATAGCTAGTGAGATGGATCGACCAGCTCTGCCCTCGCGGTTATGAAACTGCACCATTTCAATAAAGGTCGGAAGATTTCGATTCTCTTCCGAAATCGGAGATGTTGCCTCCCATGGGGTTAACCATTCTCGATTCTTCCGTCGCACCGAGAGCCAGGCTCCGCGATCTCTTATTCGTAACGGACGTAAAGTTAATTCACCCTCTACAAGCACCAGGGGCCATTGGTTGCGTGAAACCCGAGCCATGAGAACTAATTAAACCTACGCTCTAGAACAAGCACATCAACTTCTTCACCGGCGCGTGCACCGCTGGCAGATTCTGGGATCACAATCAGACCCGTTGCATCGGATAAACCAACGAGATCACCTTGATTCTCTATGGCAGTGATGAGTCTGCGGTTGGGATTGTCGGTTGAGAGAATTCCACGAATAAATGAGTGCCGTCCGGTTTCGCTGGCAACATCATTGGTGAGCGTTGCTTTAATTACAGGACGGTGGATGTCATACAAGCCCATCATGTTTCGGATCATCGGACGAATAAAAAGCTCTGTGGAGATGTAAGCAAATATTGGATCACCCGGTAGAGCTACGACTGGAGTTTTATCTGGACCGATAGCTCCAAAAGCATGGCGTCCCGTACCTTCTATAAGCGGAGAGACTTCACGGACCGTTCCGAGTTGAGACAAAACAGAATGAATGAGATCAAAAGATTCATCATGGCTCTCACCGCAAATCACAATGAGATCAGAGCGCACTAGTTGATCTTCAACAATATCTTTGAGCGCTTCAGCTTTCTCCGGAATTGTGTGTACCCGATATCCAACTGCGCCCGCTTCTTTTACTGCGGTGGTTAGCAACCATGAGTTAGTTTCAAATTCGTCTTCGCCATCGCGAAGTGGTGTGCCCGGTTCTACTAAATCATCGCCAACAGAGACCACTACAACTCGGGGCTGGGGACGCGTTGGAAGATGGTCAAGTCCCAACGATGCTGCTAATCCAATCTGAGTGGATCTAATTCGAGAGCCAGATTTCATTACTACTCGTTCACCCGACGTCACATCAAGAGCAAGAGTCGCGCCATGTGCATCAAGCAGCGGCATATCAAATGCTGCAAGTGGCTTGGCTAGCGCCAGTAATTCAGCAGCTAAGTCTGCGACCTTTATCGTTTCGCTCACGCCGCAACCATACTTTGAACCTACGCTATTCCCGTGGATTCAACTAACTCCGTGACGCAAATCAAGTCAGAATTGCGAAAGAGATTTCGCGCAGAGCGAGAGTTTCTTGTTGTTGATTCGAGTTGGGAACATCTGCTGGACGCAAGCGAAGTAAAGAGAGCGCTGGTCGTCGCGAGCTACTTCGCCTATGGAGATGAACCCAATACTCATGATCTCAATCAATCGCTCATTTCACTTGGTAAGAAATTACTCTTGCCGCGATTACGAGATGATAAAGATCTCGATTGGATTATCTGGAGTGGAAGAAATGAAGATCTCATCTCCCGAGGTTTAGTTCACGAACCCGTCGGCGATATTTATACCGGAGATATCGATGTCGTGATAGTTCCTGCACTTCATGTTGATCGCCAAGGCAATCGCTTGGGGCAGGGCGGCGGTTCATACGATCGCGCTCTAGCGCGAACTAAGGCCTGGAAAGTGGCGCTGGTATATCCAGGTGAATTAACAAGTGAAGAAGTTCCGCGAGAAGTCCACGATCAGCGCGTAGACGCCGCTGCAACGGCAGAAATTCTGGTGCGGTTTACAGAACAGAATTGAGGTTTCGCGCCATCACGAGGCGTTGGACCTGATTGGTGCCTTCATAAATCTGGGTGAGTTTGGCATCGCGCATCATTCGCTCGACTGGATAGTCGCTTACATATCCATATCCACCAAGCACTTGAACTGCATCGGTCGTTACTTTCATTGCGACATCGGTCGCGTAGCACTTTGACGCTGCAGAGAAGAAGGTGAGATCGCTAGCAAGGTCTTCACTCTTACTTGCAGCCGCGTATGTGAGTTGGCGAGCAGCAGCAATCTCCATCGCCATATCTGCCAACATAAATTGAACCGCTTGAAAATCAAAGATCGGCTTTCCGAATTGTTTTCTCTCGTGGGCATATTTTGTGGCAACTTCAAATGCACCTTGTGCAATTCCTAGTGCTTGGGCAGCGATAGTGATACGCGTATGGTCAAGCGTCTTCATTGCTAAGGCAAAACCAGCACCAATCTCACTAATACGACGGTCATCGCCAAACTCGACGTTATCAAAATAGACCTCACGAGTTGGTGAACCTTTAAAGCCCATCTTCTTCTCATGTGCACCGAAGGAGACTCCTGCATCGCTCTTCTCTACAACGAAAGCGGTAATTCCCTTTGAACCTTTTTCTGGATCAGTTGATGCAAGGACAGTGTAAAAATCTGAGAAGCCAGCATGTGAGATCCACTTCTTACTTCCGTTCAATACCCATCCATCACCTTTACGTACTGCGCGCGTTTTCATCGCAGCTGCATCGGAACCAGCCTCGGATTCAGAGAGGCAATAGGAGAAACCTTTTCCTTGGGCGAGTGGAGTAAGCCAACGCTTCTTCTGTTCTTCATTTCCGCCCAACATCAAAGGAACTGAGCCCAGTTTATTTACCGCAGGAATCAACGATGATGATGCGCAAACTCGCGCTACCTCTTCAATGATGATGACAACGCCAAGCGCATCTGCACCTTCGCCACCGTATTGAGTGGGAACGTGAGCGGCTGCTAAACCAGCGCTTTGTAAGGCATCAAGCGCTTCTTGTGGGAACCGCGCATTGGCATCTACATCATGTGCAAAAGGTTGGATCTTCTTATCTGCAAGCGCGCGAACGCTCTCACGCAAAGCTTGATATTCCTCAGGCAGAGTGAAGAGCGATTCCATGGTGCGAATACTACTTATCTTCTCGTGATGCTAGCTTCTCGAGATAAGCGTTGTATTCCGCTAGATCTGTGGCAGATCTCTTATCGGCCCGCTTTGCCTCACGTGCATCGCTTCTCATCCATTGAATAAAGGTTGCTATGAGGGCCACAACAATCGGAATCTCTCCCATCGCCCAACCGATCGCCGCACCGACTTTCTGGTCACTCAGTAAATCTGTGGCCCAAGGTCGATTAAGAAGTTGGTAATACCCACCATCAATGAGATTGTTTGCTGACATGAGCGCTACTGAGAAGAAGGCGTGAATACTCATAGCGGCTAGCAAGATCACAACTCTCACTAGATGATGAACTTTTCTCGGATTGGGATCTATCCCAACAATGACGTGGAAGAAAAGTAAACCTGCGCCAATGAAATGGAGATCCATAATCAGGTGCCCGAAGTGACCTGACATCAAATCTCCAAACAAAGGCGTGAAGTAGAGCGCAAAGAGTGATCCATCAAAGATTGCTAGCGCTACTACAGGATGGGTCCACACTGCGGTTGATTTTGAATGCAGGAATGCAATGAGTAGACCGCGAGCGCCTCTTTCATCTTTACCGCGTCCTATCGGAAGAGTTCGGAGCGCAAGAGTTATTGGCGCGCTCAAGATGATTGCAATCGGCGCAATCATGCTCAAAACCATGTGAGCAATCATGTGATACTGGAATGAAAAATGAGCGTAGAGTCCTAATCCCCCGCTCGTCGCATAATCAAGAAGGCTTATTCCAATGGCAAAAGAGATCGTTCTTCCGACTGGCCACTTATCCCCGCGACGCGAAAGTGCAACAACACCACGTATGTAAAGTGCAGTCACAAAAACCAACATTCCAAGAATGAGACCATTTGCTTCGTATTCGAAGAAGACTCGAGAGAGTGTGGGTTCCGGTGGCATTGAAATACCCGTTAACTCTCGGACTCGATCAAAAGTAGTTGGAGTAGTTTCTTCGGGCGTAAAGCGATTGAGGACCGCCCCGATTCCAAGAATTACAGACATCAATCCAACTTCAAAAGGAAGTAACCATTGCAGATTAATGCCTTTACGAAGCTTGCTAGCCAGAATGAATACAGAGATAGTGAGAGTGACTTTTACTGCAATCAGCGCTCCATAACCCGTAAACCAGCTATCACTTACTCTTAATCGCGTCCAAGCATTAACCACGCCACTTAAAACAACTGCAGTTGAAGACCAGAGCGCGATGGATGAAACTCGAGGGAACGCGAGGGCTTGATCTTCCGTTGCCATCAAGCGAAGTGCAACAACACTTCCAATCCAGCACGTCAGCGCCAAAACGTGAATAAGAAGCGAACCAATCGCAAGGCTATGACTTCCCAATGAACTTGAATGGCTCTGAAAGACAGGAGCAAGTAATCCGGTGAACGCAATAACCATCAACCAGAACCCTCCACCATTCCGCTTTATCCGCGATGAAAGTAGAAAGACGAGAAGCGCCACAACCACTTGATAGGCAAGGAGTTTTCCTAAGGTAACTTGCGTAATGAATGAACGAATGATTGTGGCTTGAAGAACCTCGCTAAGATTCGATTCAAAGATATTTGCCAGTGTTGATAAGAGATTTCCAATCGCAGCAATAACCCATAATCCTGAGGTCACTTTAAGGAAAGTCTTGGTGCGGTCGGACGAGTCCAGCAAATAACCGTCACGTTCTGGAAGTAGAAAAGAAATTGAAATCAGCGAGCCAACCACCAATACTGATAACGCTGTGTTGGCTATATCGAAGAACACTTCAGGACCTCTAACTCAATTCGCCTAGGCAAAAGTACATCCCTAAGATTACGCCCGTGCCCACTTATCAGTACCAATGTAACGCTTGCGATCACGCCTTCGAGGTAGTGCAATCCTTCACAGATGCAGCGATTTCAGTATGTCCTGAGTGTGGCAAAGATGTCCGCAAGATTTACTCGAATGTAGGGATTGTTTTCAAAGGATCTGGGTTCTATAAGACCGATTCCCAAGCAAAAAAGACTGAGTCCAAACCCACCTCAACTCCACCTTCTCCAACTACTTCTTCAACTCCTTCTACAACTCCAAAGTCGAGCGAGTAGTTATCCGTGATGAGGGGGTTTATCTCCCTTGATTTCATCGTCGCGAGTGACATCAATCTCGTGATCGACTTCATCTGACGTTATGGAGGGAAGAATTTCACTCATGACATTAGTATGCCATTATGTTTGAATCACTTGGACACGTCATTGCGCATCACAAGAAGAAAGTTCTAGCGTTTTTTATACTCGTAACGATTATTGCCGGCGGCATCGGCTCCCAAGTCTTCAGCCGCTTTGATTCCGGTGGCTACTCAGACCCCAACAGCGATTCAGCCAAGGTCTGGGAATATCTAGACGAAACCTTTAAAGTGAAAGACCCAGCCATTGTTCTTGTCGTTGATGGCAAAGATAAATCCGTTGATGATCCAGAAGTTGTCGCATCTGCTCAGAAAATTGAATCTCAAGTCCGCAGTGAATCTAGCGCTGAGAATGTCATCTCTTATTGGTCAGCTGGAGGAGTCCCTGCTTTTAAGAGCAAGGATGGAAACGCTGGCTTCATCTTCGTTTACTTGAAATCTACGGACTTCACCGAAGTAGACAAGCTCGGCGGTGAATACCAGAAGAAATATGACGGTGCTTTTGAAAACGTTGAAGTGTATGCATCTGGTGGAGCGGTCTTTGCTAACGCAATCAATGGTCGAATTCAAAATGATCTCAAGATCTCTGAAGCTATCTCTATTCCACTAACTTTCCTACTTCTACTCTTTGTATTTGGAGCGATGGCAGCATCTGCGATGCCGTTGATCGTAGGAATTACTGCAATCTTGGGAACTTTCCTTGTTATGTATCTTCTCACGCTTGTGACTGATGTCAGTATCTTCGCACTTAATCTCACAACAGGTTTGGGGTTGGGATTAGGTATTGATTACGCACTTTTGATGGTAAACCGTTTCCGAGAAGAA
>DAOROE010000007.1:0-30337 GCA_035441345.1 Candidatus Nanopelagicaceae bacterium | reverse complement strand
CAATACGTTCAGAGTCATGAACGTTCATCTGGCAGCCCAGAGTTTGGATTACATAGGTACGGCTCACATGCGTAATCGTACCTATGTAACGCTACAAGCGATTTATGAGCGAGTAATACCTAGCTCTGCAAGGACTCGATTCACGATATGGCCGGAGAAGCCACGTCGCGAGAGCGCTCCATGCATACGTCGATACGCGACTTCAGGTGCCAAGCTTCGAACCGAACGAGATTTGCGTTCTGCAAATTGCATCGCATTAGCAAATTCAGATTCATCGGTGATATCGCTCGTAATCCATTCAATAATCTCGTCGGAAATTCCCTTGGAGCGAAGTTCTCCGGTGATGATCCGCTTGGAAACTTTCTTTGTCCGCTGTCGAGATTCGCACCAATAACGAGCAAATTCATGATCATTGATAAAGCCTTGTTCTTGAAGGCGGAAGAGAACGGCGTTAGCGACCTCTTCTTCAATGCCGCGTTTTTTGAGAAGTGAGAAGAGCTCTCCCCTACTTTTTGCACGTCGACCAAGGGCCATAAGCGCAATGGTCTGAGCTACTGAGTAGGGGTCGCTCTCGACTTCTACAGGACTAGAACTCGACATCAGCAGCGGCTTCATCTATCGCAGCAACAAGTGCTGGATCGATATCGCTCGCGGCGTAATGCGCACGGATCTTGCCTTCGATTTCATTTGCAAGATCAGGGTTATCAATAAGGAATTGACGTGAATTCTCTTTTCCTTGTCCGAGCTGGTCACCTTCGTAGGTAAACCAAGCGCCAGATTTCTTGACGATTCCAAGATCTACACCGAGATCAAGGAGTCCGCCTTCACGTGAAATTCCGATGCCGTAAAGAATGTCGAATTCTGCTTGCTTAAATGGGGGCGCCATCTTGTTTTTCACAACTTTGACGCGAGTACGGTTACCGACCGCTTCTTGTCCATCTTTAAGAGTTTCAATACGGCGAATATCCATGCGGACAGATGCGTAGAACTTCAGTGCCTTTCCACCCGTAGTGGTTTCAGGTGATCCGAAGAAGACGCCGATCTTGTCGCGGAGCTGGTTGATGAAGATTGCGGTGGTCTTGGATTGGCTAAGTGCGCCAGTGATTTTGCGGAGCGCTTGTGACATCAGACGAGCTTGAAGACCCATATGAGAATCGCCCATTTCGCCTTCAATTTCAGCGCGTGGAACAAGGGCTGCGACAGAGTCAACAACGATGAGATCAAGTGCGCCGGAGCGAACCAACATATCCATAATCTCAAGTGCTTGTTCTCCAGTATCGGGCTGAGAAACTAAAAGTGAATCAATATCAACGCCGAGTTTCTTGGCGTATTCAGCATCAAATGCATGCTCTGCATCGATAAATGCAGCGATGCCGCCATTTTTCTGGGCGCTGGCAATCGCATGAAGTGTGAGCGTTGTCTTACCTGAAGATTCAGGTCCGAAGATTTCAATAACGCGGCCACGTGGAAGGCCACCAATTCCAAGGGCCATATCTAAAGTGATAGAACCGGTTGGGATTACTTCGATAGGAGTCGCTATGCGATCGCTCATTTTGATGACGGAGCCCTTACCAAACTGACGCTCGATTTGAGCAAGCGCGGTGTCTAGGGCTTTCTGCCGTTCAGCAGATGGTTTGGATTTATCGTCAGGATCTTTGGCTTCTTTAGCCACAGTCTTGCCTCTCTTCTTCTCGTAGGTTGGTCCAGAAGGTACGGACTACCACTGACGGCTGACCCATAAGGTCTGCGGAAATGTGGAACCGCTCTGGTTGGGCATAACAGCTCGCCGCTGTCATGGAGAGAAGTCTACCCGAACATTTGTTCTAATGACTTTAGGGACACGCCATGCCTACCGTGGGCCATGGTTGATCTGGCCCCATTCGTCGCTCCGCGGCCAGCTGAATATGCCCCCATTCCCAAACCCCTCAAGCGGCGCGATCTTCGCGGTCGCTCAATTCCTTCCGGGCCTCGCAACCCTCTACTCACTCTGCAATTTCAAAAAGATACGCCGGGTTTTCTACGCAGTGCCCGTGATCGATACGGCGATTGTGTCTCGTTCTATCTTGGAGGCCAACTCTTTATCGGAGCATTTTCACCCGAGATGGTGAATGAAGTAACTGTCAGCAAGCAACATCAATTTATCAAAGGCGTGGGTTTTGATCGGATGCGCAAAGTGCTCGGCACGGGGCTACTGACCAACGAGGAGCCTATTCACCTCCGTCATCGTCGCTTGATGCAATCACCTTTCCATATCAGCAAGATCTCTTCATACGCCGACACGATGTTGGCGCTCACTCGGAAACATATTTCAACCTGGCGAGATGGCGATGTTGTAGCCCTCGGCCCAGAAATGATGGCCCTCACTTTCGATATCGTCGCAGATATTCTCTTTGGGACTGATATATCTGCAGATACCACCAAGGTGCAGCGCGCTATGCACATCGCAATTGATCGCATCGAACGCACCATGCTTCCTGGGCTCGATCGTTTCGATCACTTAAACATTCCATATTTTCGAAAGTTCGGAAGTGCCGCTAACGAACTTCATGAGGTTGCCACCCGCATCGTCAATGAGCGAATTACCCAAGGAATCAAACGCGATGATCTGATGGGCGTGCTGCTAGAAGCCACAACTCCTGAAGGCGAGAAACTCACAGCTCGGGAGGTATCCGATGAGACTCTCACATTAATTCTCAGCGGACATGAAACAACAGCCAATGTTCTTACCTGGGTATTTTCTTACCTGAGCGAAAACCCCAAATATTGGAGCGAGTTAGCAAAAGAGGCAGACTTAGTTCTATCAAAAAGTGGTGAAGAAACCTTTGCCAAAGACCTTTTGGCTGCACCTCTCACCAGCGCTATTTTCAATGAAGTAATGCGGCTCTGCCCACCAGTCTGGGTTGCCCCACGACGTGCACTCGAAGATCTGACTTTGGGTGGTGTAGCAATTCCCAAAGGCGCTCATGTCTTAGTGAGCCAATATGTGACGCATCGAGATGAGCGATATTTTGTAGAGCCCGATACCTTCAAACCAGAGCGTTGGTTTGGTGACTTTGAAAAGTCGTTACCGCGCGGTGCATATTTCCCATTTGGCGCTGGAACGAGAAAGTGTCTCGGCGATCAATTCGCGCTACTCGAAGGCCGCATAATCATTTTGGAGATTGCTCGACGTATGTCACTCACTCTGACTTCGGCGTTTCCTCAACCTCAACCGCGCGCAACGTATCGCCCCAAAGGCGCAGTTCCGATGCGCGTCTCGCTTATTTGAGTTGATCTGAAATATCGGGGTTGTTTTTAACAACTGCGCGCCAAATATCGGCCGGCTCCATTCCCATCGCAAGAGCTTGATCCACAGTCTGGCCACCAAGTTCAGCCATGACAAAGTCTTTGGCATAAGAGGGCGCCCAATCAGCGCCAAAATGTTCGGTCAACCGACGACGAAGTTCGGTGATACGCATCAAAGAAATTTAGAGAATGGAGGCGAGACGCTCAGCTTGTTGCTTCGAGTGATCATCAGACAAAGGCGCAGTTACTTGTCCCATCAACCAACGAAGGATTAGTCCAACTCCCACTACATCGGTGGCAAAAATCTTGGCGAGTTGTGAGTAGATCTCAACCCAAATCTTATGTTCGCGTGCGGTAAGTGCTGCAGCCATGATGTCGCCATCTGTTTGAAGCGCAGTCTTCAATCCTGGATGGCCCGAGATTTCTCGAGAAATTAAGTAGAGCGCTTCACCACGAGATTGAGAGATCATTGCAAGAGTTGCAATCCGATCGAGCTCTGTTTCAACGAGCGCAACAAAGACTTCATGTTTATCGCGGAAATGGTTATAGAGCGATGCGCGCGATACCTGGGCGCGATCGGCAATCTCAATCATGTTGGTGCCAGAAATACCTTTGTCGGCGAGCAAAGACTTTGCCGCTTCCATGATTGCGCCGCGAGTGCGACGATGAATTGTTGATTGGTGTTGGTAAGTGGCGCGTGCGCTATTGGAGGTCACAGGACCGCTCGACTAATTAAGCCGCGTTGGTATCAACGACAGTAAGTACTGGGGATTCGTGAAGTTTGATAAGGGAAGTTACTTCAACAAGTACGGCGGATAGGGACAAGTTCAAAGCAATGCAGATTGAGTTGAGAAGTTCAGATGATGCTTCTTTTTGACCACGTTCAACTTCAGAGAGATAACCCAATGAAACGCGCGCTTCCTTGGCAACATCGCGGAGGGTGCGGCTTTGAGAGATGCGAGCTTGGCGCAGGGTCTGGCCGATATGTGTGCGGAGAAGTGTCACAGCCCTACCCCTTTCTTCATAAACTCTTCGTTGACCAATTTCTTAACCACTCGCGAATGGCTAACTAACTAAGCGCTAAGGATACGCGTGAAGACCCCAAGCGCGCTTTCTACCGCGCCGCGTCGGACCTTTTCTCGATCACCTTCCAGGGCCAACTTCACCGTCTCACGGGTATCAGGACCAACAATCGCCAACCAGACGGTGCCGGCAGCAATCCCATGATGGGGGCCAGGTCCGGCAACCCCCGTGGATGCGATTGACCATGTCGTGTTCATCCGCGCTCTAATGCCATCAGCCATCGCAAGAGCTACCTCTTCTGAAACAACACCAGCGCGATCGATAAGTTCTTGCGGAACGGATAGCTCGCGCATCTTTATCTCAACTGAGTAAGCAACTATCGATCCTTTAAGAATGTGAGAAGCGCCAGGAACACTGACTATTTCTGATGTTAACGCTCCACCTGTAATGGATTCTGCGATGGAGAGACTCTCTCCTTTTGACTTGAGCGATTCAACGATTGCTGATGAAAGAGTATTCATGGCTTTGATTTGATGACATCACGAATATATTGATAACCAGAAGTCACGGTGAGAATGATGGCAACTCCAAGCAAAATGTCGCGCGGAGTGTAGAGATACTCCGGTAATGGCAACATATAGAAGCCGACCGAGAAATTCTGGAGTAATGATTTAATTTTTCCGCCTTTACTTGCCGCGATAATCCCACGTTTGATAACTGCAAAGCGCAAGATTGTGATTCCAACTTCTCGCGTAAGTATCACGATTGTTACCCACCATGGCATTTTTTCCAGGATTGAGAGTCCAATCAGGGCGGTCGCAATAAAGGCCTTATCTGCGATGGGATCAAGAAGGATTCCGAAGGAAGAGATCTGATTACGTTTACGTGCAATACGACCATCAAGGACATCGGTCATTCCCACAACAAAGAACATGCACCAGGCAATAACCTGCCACGTCGGATCATCTCCGCCGTTTTTGAATAGCGCCCAGGCACAGAACGGCAACGCAAGAATGCGCGCAATTGTTAAGGCGTTAGGAAGGTTCATAGCGGTTGCGCCACCAGATCAGCGCCAGCAACATCAATCACAACTGCATCGACATAGTCCCCGACCTTGTACCCAGCGAAAGGTCGTCCTGGAACGGTTATAAATGTTGTGGAATCTACTTCAGGGCCTTGGTGTTCAGCGCGACCTTCTTGGGTCTCTTCATCTTCAATCAAAACTCGCACTCGCTGCCCGACTCGCTCAAGAGCTCGTTGATTAACTAATTCTTCTGCCATAGATGTCAGCTTGTTCGTTCTCTCAGTGATGAGATCTTCATCAATTTTATTCTCAAGCTTGAGCGCCTCAGTATTGTCTTCATCTGAATAAGGAAAGACTCCGATCGCATCTAGACGTGCTGCCCCGATGAACTCCACAAGCTCGTTGTACTCCTCATCAGTTTCACCAGGAAATCCAACAATAAAGTTGGAGCGAATTCCTGAGTCGGGATTGAGGGCGCGGACTTGAGAGAGCAAATGTAGAAACTTCTCGCTATCTCCAAATCTCCGCATTCGGCGGAGCAGTGTGCCTGATGCATGTTGGAATGAGATATCAAAATACGGCACAACTTTTTCGGTGGCGACCATCGCTTGAAGCAAGGTTGGTCGAATCTCAGCAGGTTGTAGATAAGAAAGTCGGATACGTTCAATGCCATCAATCTTGGCGAGTTCAGGAAGAAGAGATTCCATAACACGTAAATCTCCAAAATCTTTCCCGTAAGAGGTGGTGTTTTCGCTGACCAGGAAGATTTCACTCACACCATTTTCGGAGAGCCATTGTGCTTCTTCGATAATCTCAGTAGGTCTACGAGAAACAAATGCACCACGAAATAGTGGGATGGCACAGAATGTGCAACGACGATCACAGCCTGATGCAATCTTGAGTGGCGCCATCGGTGAATTCCCGAGCCGCTTTCGAGAGAAGGTGCTCCCCTGCCCCATATTTACTTTTACCTCTTCGACACGTTTCGCCTCTTGGCGCGCGGTCGGTGAGATAGGAATGATGGTGCGCCGATCTTTCGGAGTGTGCGCTTCACGCTTCTCGCCATCGAGAATCTTTCGCAGCCGATCTGAGATATCTACGTAATCATCAAAACCCAAAATGGCATCAGCCTCAGGCAAAGCTTCAGCTAACTCTTTTCCGTAGCGCTCAGCCATACAGCCCACCGCAACTACTGCTCGAACAGAGCCATCAGCTTTCAAGGAATGAGCCTCGAGAAGTGCGTCCACAGAATCTTTCTTGGCGGACTCAATAAAACCGCAGGTATTTACTACAGCGATATCAGCAGAAGCTGGGTCGTCAACAAGAGTCCAACCATCTGCAGCGAGACGCCCGGCAAGCTCTTCGGAGTCGACATCATTGCGGGCACAGCCCAAAGTTACGAGAGCAACAGTTGTGGGCTTTGACACCCAGATATTCTACAGAGTGAGTTCGACGTTAACCTTGATTAGTTGAAGCTTGCGGGCCAAATTCGAGGCGAACAACTTCGCCTACGCTGCCAGGAACACCGATATTTTCGCCATTCACAGTTAAGTTGATCGCACCTGCATTTCCGATAACAACGTAAAGAAGTTGATTATCAGAGAATGTGCGCTCTTCGCCCTGACGAATACGACCGCTGAATTGTGTTGTACCAGTGCTATCACTAATTGCAACCCATGAAAGACCATTAACACCTTTGAGGGTAACTTCTACGCCATTACGTTTTGCAGCCACTGGCGAATCTTTACTCGTCTCCGAATTTGATGAGGAGGTAACTGTTGTTGAATTATTTTCTCCACTCGAGAGAAGTCCAACTCCGAAAATCGCAAAAGCAAATACACCGGCTGCAACTCCTCCAAGCGCTTTCCACGAGAGCGGCTTACGTTCTTTCTTTGCAGCTGTTGCGTTAGTGTCATTCAATAAATCTCTGATTGATTTACTCAAAGGGATTGTTTGTGATTCAAAAGCTAAAAGAACTTCGCTATCGCCGACTCCACAAATTCGCGCAATAGTTCTGATGTGTCCTCGAGCATAAGTAGGTCCACCGCAGGTACTGAAATTGTCTCGCTCTAAATCTTCGATAACAGAAGTTGGGATGCGAGTGCGCGCAGAAAGCTGATCAACAGTAAAACCTGCTGACTTTCGCATTTCTTTAAGCGACGAACCAACTGACATATCTGCCTCGCAACTGTGGGGTGGGGCGCAAATTGTACGAGGCTCACTTAATGCGAGACAACCCCAGAATAAGAATGAGCCGAGCGCTAACCCTTGCGAATCACCCCTGAATAACTTCGAGTACTGATGCCAGGTCTTCCTGCTTCACCAGAACGACGCGAGCCTTAGAACCTTCTGAGGGTCCAACAATTCCGCGGCTCTCCATCAGATCCATAAGGCGTCCAGCTTTAGCAAATCCAACTCTTAACTTTCGTTGCAACATCGACGTTGAACCAAATTGTGTGCTCACAACTAATTCAATTGCTTGAATCAACAACTCTTTATCATCGCCAATCTCATCATCGCCAGAGCGAGCAGTAACGACTGGTTTCAAAATATCTTCGCGATAGACCGGCTTTAGCTGTGATTTAACGTGCGAAACAACCGATTCAATTTCACGTTCGGAGACATACGCGCCTTGAATGCGCATGGGCTTGCTGGCTCCCATTGGAAGGAAGAGCCCGTCTCCTTGTCCTACGAGTTTTTCTGCTCCGGGGGTATCGAGAATGACTCGTGAATCAGCGAGCGATGAGGTCGCAAACGATAATCGAGATGGCACATTAGCTTTGATAAGTCCAGTGACGATATCAACGCTAGGGCGTTGAGTTGCAATAACGAGGTGGATACCTGCTGCACGTGCGAGCTGGGTGATGCGAACAATGCAATCTTCAACATCACGCGCTGCAACCATCATGAGATCTGCAAGCTCGTCGATGACAACAAGTAAGTATGGATACGGTTCAAGTGCTTGATCAGAACCTTCTTTAGCCACAACTTTTCCAGCTCGAACTGCTTTGTTGAAATCATCGATATGTCTAAATCCATAGGTTGAAAGATCGTCATAACGCATATCCATTTCCCGTACCACCCACGCCAAAGCTTCTGCGGCTTTCTTAGGGTTGGTGATAATTGGGGCAATCAAATGTGGAATGCCATCGTAAGCATTGAGCTCAACGCGCTTTGGATCAATCAGAATGAGTCGTACATCATTAGGCGTCGCACGCATCAAGATTGATGTGACAAGTGAGTTAATCATCGAAGACTTTCCAGCACCCGTAGCGCCTGCAACTAAGAGATGCGGCATCTTCGCCAAATTCGCACAGATAAAGCTTCCTTCTACATCTTTACCGAGAGCAATCACCATCGGATGGTGGTCATTTCCAGCAACGCTGGATCGAAGCACATCACCGAGTGAAACAATCTCACGATCAGTATTTGGAATTTCAATTCCTACTGCAGACTTACCTGGGATCGGCGAGAGAATTCGAACATCGCTACTTGCGACCGCGTAGGCAATATTTTTGCTCAGCGCGCTGATTGCTTCGACCTTAACACCTGAGCCCAACTCAACTTCATAGCGAGTGACAGTAGGTCCGCGCATAAATCCAGTAACTTCGCAATCAATCTCGAATTGAGCAAAGACTTCAGTCAGGGCGGCAACTACTTGATCATTTGCCTTTGTTTTACCCTTTGTCGCAGGAGTGCTGCGCAAAAGATCCATTGAGGGAAGTTCGTATGAATCACTCGAGGAGAGAACTAATTGGACCGGCCTTGAGGGCTTGGCCGGCGCCTCAGCCTTGGGTAAATCCGTTCTAGGAATTTCTACCGTGAATTCTTCGTCAAAACTCTCTTCATCAATCTCTTCTTCATCTTCTTTATTTACAAACTCTTGCACTAAAGGGGTTTCAAAAGGAGGTGTATCTGAAATTTCGAATTCTTCTGCTTTGCGTTCTCGTCGCTCTTCCAGCGCAGAGCCAACTTTGTTAGTTGCTCCAGAGAGCAGCCCTTTAATAACTGTAAGGATCTTGGAGAATGGAGTTGCGGTAATGACAAGCGCACCGAAGAAAAGAGTAAGAATCAAGATTGGAATAGCAAGAACATCAGTCACAAGTGCTACAAGTGGAGTGGAAACGCCGTAACCAATCCACCCTCCACCTTCGCGCATAGCGGTCGCGCCAGTATTAATAGAGGTTGGATTAATGATGTGGATGAGCCCCGTTGAACTCAGAACAAGTAATAAAGAACCAATCGTGATGCGACCCGTAGCGGCTTTATCTTGTGGGGCGCGGAAAAGGCGGAGCGCAAAGTAACCAAAGAGAACAGGTGTGAGTATTGCTAGGCGACCAACGGCTCCATAGAAGAAGGCATATGAAGCGCGGCCAAACCAATTATCAAGTTGCCACCACGACGTTGCAGCTGCGATAAGCGCAACAATTAAAAGGAGTAATCCAAGACCATCACGCTGATGTTCGGGATCGAGATCTTTCGCGCCACGAGTTACAAATCGAATGGATGCGCCAAGAGCTTTTGCAAAGGAGCGCCAGATGGCTCCGAAGGCGCGCGCAACCGAACTAGCGATTCCGCCACCTTTTCGAGGAGAAGACTTCTTTGCCACAACGAAAAATCGTATTAGAAATGATTTTTCTTAACTAAGAGGCGCGCCGCCCACAGTGGTCGACTAGACCTCAATAACTACGGGAACAATCATCGGGCGACGACGATGTTCTTCTCCGACCCAACTTCCAACAGTCTTGCGGACGACTTGTGAGAGTTGGTGAGTTCCATTGATTCCACCAGCAACAGCTCCTGCAAGAGCGCGTTCAATTCTTCCTTTGACCTCTTCGAAGAGCGCAAGATCTTCCGCAAATCCACGAGCATGAATATCAGGGCCAGCAACAATCTTTCCTGTTTGTGAGTCGATTACGACAATTACTGAAATGAAACCTTCTTCTCCAAGAATACGGCGATCTTTGAGTGAAGCTTCGGTGATATCACCAATACTCTGTCCATCAACATAGACATAACCGACTGGAACTGCGCCTACAACGTGAGCTTTTCCGTCTGCCAAATCAACAACAACGCCATTATCAACCACAACAGTATTCGAGCGCTTCACTCCAGTTGAGATTGCCAATTCCGCATTAGCTCGCATATGTCGCCATTCACCATGAACTGGCATCACATTCTTCGGCTTCACTACGTTATAACAGTAAAGCAGTTCGCCAGCCGCCGCGTGGCCAGATACATGCACCAGAGCATTGCCTTTATGGACGACTTTCGCGCCGAAACGCGTGAGTTCATTGATGACGCGATAAACCGAGTTCTCGTTTCCTGGGATCAGTGATGAAGCAAGAATGACAGTGTCACCTTGTCCGACTTTGATTCGATGATCACCATTTGCCATACGCGATAACGCTGCAAGTGGTTCGCCTTGAGAACCAGTGCAGATGAGCACAATGTTGTCGCCAGCATCATCGATCTCATCAATATCAATCAGGGTGTTGGGTGGAATGTGTAAATATCCCATCTCCCCCGCAAGCGACATATTGCGCACCATTGAACGTCCAACAAATGCCACTTTTCTGCCATGTGTGAATGCGATATCAATAACTTGTTGAATGCGATGAACGTGAGAAGCAAAAGATGCAACAATTACGCGTCGTTTTGTTCCGCCTATAACACGATCTAGCACCGGCATAATTTCACGTTCGGAAGTTGTGAATCCAGGAATATCTGCATTGGTGGAATCCACCATAAATAGATCAACGCCTGAAGCGCCGAGAGAAGCAAAGCGGGCTAGATCTGTGGTGCGCCCATCCAGCGGTAATTGGTCCATCTTGAAATCACCAGTGTGGAGAACTACGCCCGCGGGAGTTTTGATGACAACTGCGAGCGCATCAGGAATGGAGTGGTTAACCGCAATAAATTCCAAATCAAATGGCCCAACTTTTCGAGTTTGACCTTCTCTTACTTCAATGGAGATTGGTGAGATACGTCTTTCTTTTAACTTACCTTTTGAGAAAGCCAAGGTGAGCGCAGAGCCAATAACAGGAATGTCTTCTCGTTCTCTAAGCAGATAACCAAGAGCGCTGATGTGGTCTTCGTGCCCATGAGTCAGAAATACCGCTACAACATCTTTCAGGCGATCTCGAATATAAGAAAAGTCAGGGAGGATGAGATCAACGCCAGGTTGATTCTCTTCAGGGAAGAGAACGCCGCAATCAACAATGAGGAGTTGGCCTTGATATTCAAAGACCGTCATGTTGCGGCCAACTTCACCAAGACCGCCTAAGGCAACAATACGTAGGGTCTTATCTTGAAGTTGTGGCGGCAACCCTAAATCGGGATGCGGATGATTCATTAGTTAACGTTCACGCCGCCGGCGCGAAGATCCTCTCGTAGTTGGGAAACTTGTGATGGAGTTGCATCGACAAGTGGAAGTCTAACTTTTCCGCCTGGCAGACCCATCATGGAGAGCGCAGCTTTTGTGAGGATTGCACCTTGGGTTCGGAATGTTCCGGTATACACCGGCAAAAGTTTCTGGTGAATCTCAAGTGCTTTAGCGTTATTTCCGGCGAACCAAGCATCGAGCATCGCACGAAGATCTGCTCCAACAGTGTGGCCGCATACAGAAACAAATCCCACAGCGCCCACCGAAAGTAATGGAAGATTCAAAATGTCATCGCCGGAATACACGGGAATGCCACAACGCTTGATTACCCACGACGTTGATGCAACATCACCTTTAGCATCTTTCAGCGCCACAATATTTGGGTGCTCAGCTAACTTCACGATGGTATCGGGTTCAATCTGCGCTCCCGTACGACCAGGGATGTCATAGAGCATGACTGGTACATCGGTGGCATCTGCCATCGCTCGAAAGTGCGCTTCAATTCCAGCTTGAGGAGGTTTGTTGTAGTACGGAGTTACGACAAGAAGTCCATCAGCTCCTGCTTTAGCCGCCATTTCTGCTTGCTCAACAGAATGCGTCGTTTCATTGTTACCAGCGCCAGCAATTACTTTGGCGCGACCGCTGACTGCGCTGCGCACAACTTTGATGATTTCAATCTTCTCGTCATCAGATGTAGTGGGAGCTTCACCCGTTGTTCCATTAACAACAATTCCATCGTGGCCAGTTGAGACTAAGTGTGATGCGAGTTTTTCTACTCCGGCCCAATCAATAGATAAGTCATCTTTAAAAGGCGTCACCATCGCGGTCAGCAAGCGACCAAACGGTGGTGTAATCGACATGCGCTAAGGCTACTACGCCTGCCCTACGGCGCGACGCGACCGGATTTTTCAAAGGCCGCATAGGTAAGCGGCATTAAACGAGCGAAATGCTCTTCCATTTTCTCGGCAACCATCTCGATCTCGCGCTGCGGATAGCTTGGGAAATGCGAACCTTCGCGGCTCGTTCGGAGCGAGAGAAAATTCATGAGCGCGCGAGCATTCATCGTCACATACATCGATGAATAGAGCGCGACTGGTAAAACTGCGCGCGCAACTTCTCGAGCGATTCCTGCATCTAGCATTTTCTTGTAATTGGCATATGCAAGAGTGTATGTCTCTTTCATGGCTGCAACAGAAACTTCGTATTGTTCTGGTGTTCCATCAACGAAGACGTAGTGTCCAGTCTTCCCAGTTTGAACTAACTTACGATCCTTATTAGGAACATAGAAAACCGGTGAAAGTTCACGATAACGACCGCTCTCTTCGTTATATGACGCAATGCGATGGCGCATAAATTCCCGGAAAACAAAAATGGGTGCGCTAACAAAGAATGTCATTGAGGTATGTTCGAATGGCGAGCCATGGCGCTCACGCGCTAAGTAATTAATGAGACCAGCCGAGCGAGAAGGATCGGCGTTGATTTCATCGAGTGAATTCTCTCCAGCAGTTGAAACACGAGCTGCCCAAATTACATCGGCATCGTTGGCGCTTGCTTTTACCAATTCGACCGTGACATCGTCGCGAAAGACAATATCTGGGTGCTGCGTTGGATTATTCGATTCACTCACGAGCGCGACCTTATCTATTGACCGGCTTAGGGTTGGGATTTTGTACGGCAGAATTGGCGCGTGTCATTGAGCGGAGCTCCCTTCAACAAGCGGACTGTGTTGCGCGATTCACTTGCCGTCGCAATCCCCGTCGGGACCTATGGAGCCGCATTCGGAGCAGCATCAGTTGCCGCCGGATTCTCGATACTGCAAACCTGCTTACTTTCATTACTGCTTTTTTCTGGAGCCTCTCAATTTGCAGTTGTTGGCGTGATGGGCGCTGGTGGATCTGCGCTGAGTGCGATCGCAACAGGTTCTTTACTTGGATTTCGCAATGGACTCTACGGCTTAAAAATGGCTCCTATTCTCAAGCTACGTGGATTAAAGAAAATTCTTGCCGCACAACTCACGATTGATGAATCAACAGGAGTAGCTATTGGCCAGGAACCTCGCGGAGTCGAAGCGAGTCGTTATGGTTTCTGGGCTACTGGTATTGGCGTCTATGTTTTCTGGAATTTGTTTACCCTCGTAGGTGCCCTAGGAGCGCAAGCAATTGGTGATCCCTCTGCATGGGGACTTGATGCCGCAGTTCCCGCAGCATTTCTTGGACTTGTCTGGCCCAGACTTATTGATACTAAAACTCGATTCGTTGCTATCGCGGCTGCACTTCTCGCCGTTGCACTTACTCCTATTGCACCTGCTGGAGTTCCCATCATCGCAACGGTAGCGATCGCTGTAATTTTCGGATGGAGACGATCATGACTCCTATCTGGATTGCCACTTTGGCCACAAGCCTCATCTGCTTTATCTTGAAAGTACTTGGATACTCGCTACCAGAATCAGTTTTAAATAAGCCAGTTGTGCAGCGCATCAATTCCCTGATCCCAATTGCGCTCTTGAGCGCTCTTGTAGCGGTACAGACCTTAGGAAATGAAAAATCAGTAGAAATTGATCACAGATTAGCTGGAGTTCTTGTCGCAGGTATTGCCTTGCGTTTTAAAGCGAGTTTCCCCGTCATGATGCTTCTGGCCGCAGTGACATCTGCACTTATTTATAACCTCTAGATAATATTAAGCGCTTCGAGCTTTGCTTTGAGGTCGTTATCTGATGGTTCGGTTAAGTGCGTGCCATCTGAGAAGACAATGACAGGAATAGAACGCTGTCCACCGTTAATTTCAATGACTTTTTCAGAAGCCGATGCATCTGCTTCAACATCGATGAGCGTGTATTCGACGTTGAGTGAATCCAATAGGCGCTTCGAACGACGGCAATCTCCACACCAATCTGCGCTGTACATTGTGATTTGCGATGACATATCTGCTCCGTTCGTAGTTTTCTTATAGTTCCATTAAGTGTTCGAGCCCAAAAGTAAGACCTGGACGATTCATTACTTCTCGCACTGCTAGTAATACTCCGGGCATAAAACCACTGCGGTCAATCGAATCGTGTCGAATGGAGAGGGTTTCACCTTGGTCCCCCAACAGAACTTCTTGATGTGCAACAAGGCCACGTAGTCGCACAGAATGCACGGGAACATCTCCCACTTTGGCGCCACGAGCACCTTCGAGCGCGCTAGAAGTTTTATCTGGCATCGCAGGGCGATGTGCGGATTTTCTTGCTTCGCTAATCATCTCTGCAGTTCGCGATGCTGTTCCTGAAGGAGCATCAGCTTTATCAGGATGATGTAATTCAACAATTTCTACCGATTCGAAATAGCGAGCTGCTTTGGCCGCAAACTGCATCATCAGCACAGCTCCGAGTCCGAAGTTTGGGGCGATGACGGCGCCAACTTTTGGATTATCAGATAACCAACTCTTAATTTGAGATAGTTTCTTCTCATCAAATCCAGTGGTTCCTACAACTACGTTTATTCCATGTGTAATTGCAAACTCTAAGTTCTTCATGACTGATTCAGGATGGGTGAAATCAACAACGACTTGGGCTCCACTAGAGGTAAGTAGGTCAAGGGAATCTCCGAGATCGATCTGTGCTACCAACTTCAAGTCAGAGGCGCTAGAAATTGCTTTGACGGTTTCTGTACCCATACGACCTTTAGCGCCAAGAACGGCAACGTTGATAGTCATAACGCCTTCACCTTTACTTCATCACTCGATCAAATACTGAACGCTTGGAGAATGGTCCCACAACAGCCAGCGTCGGCGCTGCATGCAGAATCTCATCGGCTAAGGCGCGGATTCCAGCGCTGTTTACCTCAGATACCTCTTTGAGGATCTGGTCAAAACTCATAATTTCGCCATAGACCAACTCGCTCTTACCAATTCTGCTCATGCGCGAACCAGTATCTTCTTGGCTTAAGACCAGCGCTCCACTCACTGCGCCTTGTGCGCGGGAGAGCTCTTCATGAGTTAAGCCATTCTGTGCAACATCATGGAGAACATCACGCATAATCGAAATGACTTCGGGAGCTTTTGTTGGATTACATCCAGCATAAAATCCTATGAATCCACTTCCAGCAAACTGCTGGGCATACGAATAAACCGAATATGCCAGGCCTCGTTTTTCTCGGATCTCTTGGAAGAGACGAGATGACATTCCTCCACCAAGCGCTGCAGAAAGCACTCCCATGGTGAAACGACGCTTATCGTCACGAGCGACTCCCGGCATACCTAGAAATAGATGGGCCTGCTCAGTTTTACGGTTGAGAACTCCGATGTTCTTCTTGGAGTTCTTTCGAACCAAAGTGTTGGGTCGAAGGTTGTAATCACCCTTTGGATGATCCAAGAAACCATCTCTAGACATTGCCTTAATTACCTGGTCAACGACTTTCTGGTGCTTCAGATTTCCAGCTACTGCAATCACAATATCTTGAGGAAGGTAGCGCTTTTTGTAGTAGTTGAAGATTGAATTTCGAGTTAAAGATTTGATGGATTGGGTGGTTCCCAGAATTGGTCGGCCAAGTGTTGTATCTCCATAAAAAGTTTCTGCGAAGAGTTCGTGCACGAGGTCTGAAGGGTCATCATCACGCATGGAGATTTCTTCTAAAACTACTTTGCGTTCCGCATCAACATCTTCAGGACGGGCGACTGAGGAGGTGATGAGATCAGAAATAACATCGATAGCAAGCGGTAAATCGTTATCGATCACACGTGCATAGAAGCAGGTGTATTCCTTCGAGGTAAACGCGTTCATTTCACCACCGACGGCTTCAATCGATGATGAGATATCAAGGGCGCTACGAGTCTTAGTACCTTTGAAAAGCAGATGCTCTAAGAAGTGAGATGCGCCAGCAACTTTGGTGGATTCATCACGTGAGCCAACATTGACCCAGATTCCGTAAGCGGCTGAGCGGACTCCAGGAATTTCTTCCGTGACAATACGAAGACCGCTCGGAAGAACGGTCTTACGTACAGTCATAAGTTAAGAGTTACTCGCTTGCTGAATCAGATGCGGCGCCATCTTCAAGGACTGGGATGAGTGAGAGCTTGCCCTTTGGGTCAATCTCACCGATCTCAACATTTACCTTGTCGCCCACCTTCATAACATCTTCGAGATTCTCGATGCGCTTTCCTCCATGCATCTTGCGAATCTGTGAGACGTGAAGGAGTCCATCTTTGCCAGGAAGAAGATTTACGAATGCTCCAAATGTTGCAAGCTTTACAACAGTTCCGTTGTAGCGCTCTCCTACTTCTGGAAGTTTCGGATCTGCAATTCCAAGAATCTGTGCTTTAGCAGCATCAGCAGCGGTGCCGTTGGTGGCTCCGATAAAGATTGTGCCGTCATCTTCAATTGAGATTTCTGCGCCAGTCTCTTCTTGGATTTGGTTGATGACTTTGCCCTTAGGACCAATCACCGCTCCAATTTGATCGACTGGAATCTTGATGGAGATGATGCGTGGAGCGAGCGGATTCATATCATCCGGACGATCGATTGCATCATTCATAACATTAAGAATCGCTAGGCGCGCTTCTTTCGCTTGGTGGAGCGCAGCAGCAAGAACGCTGGCTGGGATTCCATCGAGTTTTGTATCGAGCTGGAGCGCAGTCACGAAATCTTTTGTTCCGGCGACCTTGAAGTCCATATCACCGAATGCATCTTCAGCACCGAGGATGTCAGTAAGAGCGACATATTCTGTCTTTCCATCAACATCATCAGAGATGAGACCCATTGCGATACCCGCAACCGGCGCCTTCAAAGGAACACCAGCATTGAGGAGCGAGAGCGTTGAAGCACACACTGAACCCATTGATGTTGAACCATTGGATCCAAGAGCTTCAGATACTTGGCGAATTGCATAAGGGAACTCTTCACGCGCTGGAAGAACTGGCAAGAGAGCGCGTTCTGCAAGTGCGCCATGGCCAATCTCGCGGCGCTTCGGAGAACCTACGCGACCAGTCTCGCCTGTGGAGTATGGCGGGAAGTTGTAGTTATGCATATAACGCTTATGGTCTTCAGGATTCAACGTATCAAGTTGTTGTTCCATCTTGAGCATATTGAGAGTGGTGATTCCCAAAATCTGAGTTTCGCCACGTTCGAAGATTGCAGAGCCGTGTACGCGTGGGACAACTTCAACTTCTGCGGTCAATGGACGGATATCGCGAAGTCCGCGACCATCGATACGAATCTTGTCGCGTAATACACGCTGGCGAACGAGCTTCTTAGTAAGAGAGCGGAATGCAGCAGGAATCTCTTTTTCGCGACCTTCAAATGAAGCAGCAAGTGATTCATTGACTGATGCGGAGATGCGATCGATTTCTGTTTCGCGTTCTTGCTTTCCAGAAATTGTGAGCGCTTTTGCCAGATCAGCTTTCGCAGCTTTTTCTACCGCTTCGAAAGCATCAGCTTGGTAATCAAGGAAGACTGGGAATTCAGCGGTCGGCTTAGCGGCAACCTTTGCAAGCTCAAGTTGTGCTTCGCATAGCGTGCGAATAAATGGCTTTGCAGCATCAAGGCCCTGGCCAACAATCTCTTCTGTTGGAGCAGCAGCGCCACCAGCAATAAGTCCAATGGTTTTTACTGTGGCTTCAGCTTCGACCATCATGATCGCAACATCATCGCCAGCAATGCGACCAGCAACGACCATATCGAATACGGCGCGCTCCAGATCGCTGTGATTAGGGAATGCCACCCATTGTCCATCGATGAGTGCAACGCGCACGCCACCAATCGGACCTGAGAATGGAAGTCCTGCTAATTGTGTTGACATCGAAGCTGCATTGATAGCAACAACGTCATACATATGGTCTGGATTGAGTGCCATGACAGTCACAACAATCTGTACTTCGTTACGTAGACCCTTAATAAAGGATGGACGAAGTGGGCGATCGATAAGGCGACAGGTCAGAATCGCATCTTCTGATGGACGACCTTCGCGGCGGAAGAATGATCCTGGAATCTTTCCTACGGCGTACATACGCTCTTCAACATCTACCGTTAATGGGAAGAAGTCGAATTGATCGCGTGGTGACTTTGAAGCGGTCGTTGCTGAGAGCAACATCGATTCATCATCAAGGTATACAACTGCAGTTCCTGCAGCTTGGCGCGCTAGGCGGCCGGTTTCAAAACGAATCTCTCGTTTTCCAAATTTTCCGTTGTCTATTGTTGCAACGGCAGACTTAACGTCTTGACCCTCCATGGGTCTCTCCTATTCTCTATCACCAGCGCACTGGCAGAGAATGGATCTTCGATCGAAGCCCACGGCGTTCTTGTATAGATCCGTAAGCCACCACCGAGGACCAATCGTCTGGTGCTGCGCTGGGTATTTATTTAATTGTTCAGCAAACTAGCGGCGGATGCCGAGTTTGTCGATGATCGCGCGATAACGAGCGATATCTGTCTTTGCAAGGTATTGCAAAATTCTGCGACGGCGACCTACGAGGAGCAATAGACCACGACGGTTGTGGTGATCATGTTGGTTGGTCTGTAGGTGCTCAGTTACTTGTTCAATTCTCTTAGAGAGAAGTGCAACCTGTGCTTCGGGGCTTCCTGTGTCTGATGCAGAGGCGCCAAACTTGGTGATGATTTCTTTCTTTTCGGCAGGTGTTAATGCCATGGTCTAACTTCCTTTACATCTTTCACGAGGGCCCTCGGTCTTACGCACGAGCGCACGCTTTCTCGCTTGAGGGCTGAAATCTACCAGCGGGGCTTATATATCTAAAATCGAGAGGAAATCACGCGTGAGAATGAGTCAATTTCCGAGCTTCATCGCAATCAATCTTCATCTGTACTAATAGATCATCGAGGCCACCGAATTTGATGGTGTCTCGTAATCTCCAGCCAAAATCTACTGTTGCCTCTTGATCATATAAATCTAAATCATCACGATCGAGTGCATATGCTTCAACTTGTCGGCCACGAACGCCATCAAAAGTTGGATTCGTTCCGATTGATATTGCAGCAGGCCACTTGTGGTTTCCGACGCTTAACCAGCCAGCGTAAACACCATCTGATGGAATTGTGGCATCGGCTCCCAAACCAATATTTGCAGTCGGATAGCCAATAGTTCTACCGCGCTTCTCACCATGTATCACAGGTCCCACAAGTTGGTGTGGACGAGTCAGAAGTTGATTTGCGATTTCAATATTCCCGGCGCGAATTGCTTCGCGAATTCGAGTTGAAGAAACTGTGATGTCACCCTGGGTTTGAAGTGGCATCGCCTTAACTTTAAATGGAGAGTTCTCTGCTAAGAATTTCACATCTCCAGCAGCTTTGGCTCCGAAGGTGAAGTTCTCTCCAACAATTACGATTTGTGGTTCAAAGATTGGAACAAGAACTTGGTCGATAAATTCTTGAGGCGATAGCTTGGAGAATTCTTCGGTGAACTTTATGACCGCAACGGTAGATGCTCCGTGAGTTGCTAGTTGATGGACGCGATTCTTGATGGTCAATAACTTCGTTGGGGTGCGATCGGGAGCAAAAACTGCGGTGGGATGTGGATCGAAAGTTACAGCAATGACTGGAAGTCCGGCCTTTATTCCTTCATTAAGTATCGCTTGGTGGCCTTGATGGACGCCATCAAAAATCCCGATAGCAACGGCGGCGCCATGTATCGGCGCTCCATGCCATGTTATGTCAGGAATGAATCTCATCGTGCGCACATTCTTTCATGAATTGAAAACTGTTAGTGGTTGGGCGCCATACTCTCGATTCTCGAGAATTGCTACTGCATCACCATTCGGTCCAATCGCAACTCCTACTCCCGAAAACTCTGATTTTGTGAGAGATCGACCAAAAGAGAGTTCTTGCATTTCTTGTAGATCGATATGTCGGATTGGCATCACTGCAGCAATACTTTCTGTAAGCGGACGAACTTCAGGGTTATCAATAGCGCTGCAATCGGCGAGAGTAAATGGTGAGACCTCTGTTCGCCTTAAAGATATGAGATGACCTCCAACCCCCAAGGATTCTCCTAGGTCGCGTGCAATCGAACGGATGTAAGTACCTGCGGAACACTCCACATCTATATCGACGTCGATGAAATCTTCATCTCTTATTCCAAGAATCGCTAGTGAATGAATAGTGACTTCGCGAGCCGGGATATCGACTTCTTTTCCTTGGCGCACTAAATCATATGCGCGCTCGCCACCAATCTTGATTGCTGAAACTTTACTTGGGACTTGCATGATAGTTCCGACTTGTTTGGCAAGTAAATCTCGTATCTCACTTTCGGATACTTTTGAAGTGTCGCTTGTTGAGATGACTTGGCCTTCTTTGTCATCGGTCGTCGTACTTTGTCCTAGTCGAATTGTTGCAAGATAACGCTTTTTGCCATCGGTGATGTATTGGAGAAACTTCGTTGCGTTATTTATTCCAAGCACAAGCACTCCGGTTGCCATCGGATCAAGAGTTCCGGCATGCCCTACGCGCTTCGTACCGAGCTTCTTGCGAAGCTGGGCAACAACATCATGGCTTGTGATACCTGAGGGTTTATCAATAACAACAAACCCGTGATTTACCGTCATTCTGTTTCGCGGATACGAGGTGCTCGATAGGGATCTGAACCGCTAATGGGTTGGGCGGTATCACGGAGATGAGCAATCTCTTCATCATGCTTGCGAACCTGATCAAGGAGATCCTCAAAATTGCGTGCCGTTTCAGATAGCGCATCAGCAAAGAAAGCTAAAGATGGAGTGATGCGTGTTCCAAGTTCGCGACCTACTTCAGTACGTAACAACCCTTTTGCACTTTCGAGGGCTTTTGCAGAGTTTTCGCGAGCTTCGTCATCACCAAGAACTGTGTAGAAAATCGAAGCTTGTTGTAAATCACCAGTTACTCGCACATCAGTAATCGTCACAAAACCCAGGCGCGGGTCTTTGACTTTAGATTCGAGCGCAGAAGCAATGACGACCTTGATGCGATCGGCAACCTTTGCTGCGCGGTGCGACTTTCCCATGATTTATGCCCGCTTCTTCTCTCGCATCTCAAATACTTCGAAGACATCTCCAATCCGGAGATCTTTGAAGGATCCAACACCGATACCGCACTCAAAACCTTCGCGGACTTCAGTGGCATCATCTTTAAAGCGCTTCAGCGATTCAACGGTGAGGTTGTCACCTACGACAACTCCATCACGAAGAACGCGGACCTTTGCATTGCGCTTAATGATTCCAGTGGAGACCATCGAACCTGCGATAGTTCCGAACTTGCTGGACTTGAAGATTTCACGAACTTCAGCAGTTCCGATTGTGGCTTCTTCGAATTCAGGTTTGAGAAGTCCCTTGAGAGCTGCTTCGATCTCTTCAATTGCTTTATAGATCACCGAATAGAAGCGAACTTCAACGCCTTCTTCATCAGCAAAGATTGCTGTGTGCGCTTCAGGTTTGACGTTGAAGCCGACAATCACAGCTCCTGATGCAGAAGCTAAGGTGACATCGCTCTTGGTGATAGCGCCGACGCCACGGTGAATAACGCGGAGATCTACTTCAGTTCCGACATCGAGTTGGATAAGAGCATCTTCGAGCGCTTCGACTGAACCGCTCACGTCACCCTTCAAGATGAGATTAAGTGTGGTGACCTTAGATTTCTCGAGGAAGTCTTCCAAGGAAACTTTCTTACGCGCCTTTGCAAGAGCAGCATGGCGCTCTCCTGCTTGACGTTTCTCCGCGATTTGGCGCGCAGTGCGGTCATCAGGAGCAACGATGAAACTATCTCCAGCGCTTGGAACAGATGTGAAACCAAGTACTTGAACTGGACGTGATGGACCAGCGATTTCCACTGCATGCCCAAACTCATCCATCATCGCGCGCACGCGACCAAAAGCGCTTCCTGCGACAATGGCATCACCAACGCTGAGAGTTCCACGTTGGACAAGAACTGTTGCTACCGGTCCACGACCACGATCGAGGTGGGCTTCGATTGCAACGCCGCGCGCATCATCATCGTGAATCGCACGAAGATCAATTGCAGCATCGGCAGTGAGAAGAATTGATTCGATAAGTTGATCGATACCGGTTCCCTTTGTGGCTGAGACATCAACAAAGAGCGTATCTCCGCCATATTCTTCAGCAACCAAGTTGTACTCAGTTAGTTGCTGGCGAATCTTGGCAGGGTTTGCTCCTTCTTTATCAACCTTATTGACCGCAACAACGATGGGAACGCTGGCAGCCTGAGCATGGTTGAGCGCTTCAATAGTTTGTGGCATCACGCCATCATCGGCAGCAACAACGAGAACAGCGATATCAGTAACTTTGGCACCACGGGCACGCATAGCGGTGAAGGCTTCGTGACCTGGGGTATCAATAAAGGTGATTGCACGGTTGATGCCATCATGATCATGGTGAATTTGATAGGCGCCAATGTGCTGAGTGATTCCGCCCGCTTCACCCTTAACAACTTCGGTCTGGCGAATTGCATCAAGTAAGCGAGTTTTACCGTGATCAACGTGGCCCATAACTGTGACAACTGGTGGGCGAATGCTTAATTCATCCGGATTAACTTCAGATAATTCCTGCTCGAGATTGATATCAAACTCTTCCAAGATTTCACGGTCTTCATCTTCTGGAGAGACGACTGTGATCTTGTAACCAAATTCGCCACCAAGAACATGAAGTGTGTCTTCATCAACGGATTGTGTAGCGGTAACCATTTCTCCTAGATGGAAGAGAACAGAGACCAGCGCTGCGGGATCTGCACCGATTTTTTCAGCGAAATCCGCGAGTGAGGCGCCGCGACGTAACTTAATTGGAGTATTTCCATCGCCGCGTGGGACAACAGCGCCACCAAGTGTGGGGGCTTGCATATTGTCGATCTCTTCGCGACGTGTTTTCTTACTCTTGTAATTCTTTTTCTTACCAGCATTCTTTCCAAATGCTCCCCCAGCGCCACCGGGACGTTGTCCTGGTCTACCGGGAGCAAATCCACCACCACCTGGTTTTCCACCAGCGCCACCAGGACGTTGTGGTCCACCTTGTGTGCGATACGGAGATGATGATGGTGCGCCACCAAATCTTCCACCTTGTCCACCTTGGCCACCTTGTGGTCGTTGTGAACCATCGGGACGTTGTTGTGGTCGCGCTGCAAAACCTGGACGAACAGAACCAGGACGAGGTCCTGCCATATTTCCACCGCGCGGAGCGCCCGGACGCTGCGGTGCACCGCCTGCGCCTTGCGGTCTTGGTGGACGTGGACCACCGGAAGTTCCAAATGGATTATTTCCAGGACGCGCTTGTGGACGCGGTGGACGTGGCGCATTTGGAGTTCCAAATGGATTATTTCCAGGACGTTGTGGGATTGGAGAAGGAATATTTGATGGTCTAGCTGGAGGAGTTTGTGGAACTTGCGTGACAGCAGGAGTTGTAGGTTTCGAAACGGGAGGAGTAACCGGAGTTTCAGGAATCGCAGGTGACTCAACGGCAGCTTCTGCGGGAGCTTTATCTACAGCAGCTTTTTTAGCAGCAGCTTTCTTGGCAGGAGCCTTCTTTGCAGGCTTCTCTTCAGCCGCAGGTTTTGCTACTGGTGGGAATTTTTCTAGGAACTTTCGAACGACTGGTGGTTCGACTGTTGAAGATGCAGAGCGAACAAACTCGCCCATCTCTTGGAGTTTTGCAAGGACATCCTTGCTATCCATCCCTACATCTTTTGCTAATTCGTAAACGCGGACCTTTGCCACTTTTCTCCTTTTGTGGCCCCACGTTTACTTATAAAACGCGAAGCCTAAATTGACCTACTCATGATTGTGTAGTGCTCATTTGAGTGCCATTGCCTTAGACCTAGCTTTCGCTTCTAACTTTGTGAGGTAAATCCTCACTCCGCAACCATACCTCTAGGGGTCTTAATTCACGAAACTTCAGGGGCCTCGCCTGCTGCGGGAGCGCCATCAGAATGTATGTCGATGCGCCAACCCGTGAGGCGAGCGGCAAGGCGAGCGTTCTGACCGTCCTTACCTATCGCTAAAGAAAGTTGATAGTCAGGTACGACAACCTTTGCAGATCGCGTATCAATATTCACAACGTCAACTTTAGAAACTCGAGCAGGAGCCAGTGCATTTCCAACATACTCAGCAGGATCTTCTGACCAATCAACAATATCTATCTTCTCGCCATGTAATTCATCCATGACTGCACGAGCGCGCGCACCCATCGGACCAATGAGAGCGCCTTTAGGACTTACACCAGCGCGGTGAGCGCGAACTGCAATCTTGGTGCGATGTCCGGCTTCGCGCGCGACTCCCATAATTTCAACTACGCGATCTCTTATTTCTGGAACTTCAAGAGCAAAAAGTTGTTTCACTAACGCAGGATGGCTCCGTGAGAGAAGAACTTCCGGACCTTTCTGGCCCTGTTTTACTTCAACGACAAAGCATTTAATGCGATCGCCATGATTGTAGATCTCACCTGGAACTTGTTCGTGAGGTGGAATCTTTCCTTCGACGCGACCTAAATCGATGTAAACCATACGGTGATCGCGACCTTGTTGGATAACGCCGGAGACAATGTCCCCGACCGATGCGCTGAACTCACCAACAATTTCAAGATCTTTTGATTCGCGCATCTTCTCTTTGATGATTTTGCGCGCTGTCGATGAAGCGATTCGAGAGAATCCAGCTGGCTCATCTGTGACCTCATCGATCTTCTCTCCATCTGGCCCAAATACCGGAATAAGAATCTTGATCTCGCCAGTAACTCGATCCAGTTTTGCATGAGCAAAAGGCTTAGCACCTTCCATCTCGTTATACGCAGTCTTTACCGCAATCTCAATTGCAGTAATAAGTCGATCAAGTGGTATATCGCGATCGATCGTGAGAGCTTCTAGAACTTTCATATCTACGTTCATCGCTACTTCACTTCCTTACGATTGAATTCCACTTCAATCTGGGCGCGGGAGATCTCCGCAAAAGAGATCTCGCTCTCTTTGCCCTTAATTTCAATTGTGACAGCGTTATCTTTGACTGAGGCAATTCTTCCGATGTACTTCTCTCCTGTTTTTGGAGTGATTTTCACCAGACGGCCGATGTTTTTCTTCCAATGGCGTCCTAAAGTTAATGGGCGATCGATTCCTGGAGTTGTAACTTCGAGAGTGAAAGGCATCTCGCCCATTTGCGTGTAGTTATCAAGAATTGCAGAAACTTCCTTCGACACAACTGTTACTTCATCAAGTGATGGATTTCGATCTTCACAGTCCACAACAACAGCCACTAAGCGACGTTTTCCAACAGGAGTGACAGTGACTTCTTCTAAGACAAAACCTGCTTGTGTAACTGCAGGGGTGAGTAATTCTGTGAGGTTATTTACAAGTGACATCATTCGACCTACTTATTTAGTTGTTGTTTAGTTGTGGGAGCGCAGGATACCCGAGAAATTAACCTCGCAGGAAGGTGTCATAGGCCAAGCGCAGAATGAGAAGCGTTGTAACCACGAGGAAGACTTTTCTGATGAGGGCTGATCCTCCTTTAAGCGCCCAGCGCGCTCCAAGGAATCCCCCAGTGATATTTCCGATCGCCATCGTCAGACCCAAGATCCACATGATCTGAGAGTTAATTCCAAAGACTACGATCGCGCCAAGATTTGTCGAGAGATTAACAATCTTTGCTGTGACAGATGCTTGGAGAAATGCAAAACCCATAATCGCAACAAGAATCAACATCAAGAATGAACCGGTTCCTGGTCCAAAGATGCCATCGTAAAAACCAATAACTAAGCCAGCAATCGCTCCCATTGCAACTTGGTGGCGACGTGCAAAGCGGAAATCTTCAACGAGACCTAACTCCTTTTTTCGCCAGGTATAGACCGCAACGATGATGAGCATGAAAAGAATGATGGGCTTAAATGCATCCTTAGGAATATTCGT
This sequence comes from Candidatus Nanopelagicaceae bacterium, assembly GCA_035441345.1. Lineage (GTDB taxonomy): Bacteria > Actinomycetota > Actinomycetes > Nanopelagicales > Nanopelagicaceae > MAG-120802. The sequence goes on along the minus strand of DAOROE010000007.1, from coordinate 3,772 downwards.
TGCAACGCTTGCACCAAGTCCCGAACCAATAAAGGCGGGTATCGCCATCACGAAAGCTAACTTGAAGTCAGGCTTAACTTTCCTTAGGTAAGAAGCGGTTGCACCGAGGGTTCCCAGAAAAGATGGCAACTTATTAGTGCCTAATAGCAATGAAGGTGCAGTGTTAGGCATAGAGATAAGAAGTGAGGGAAGTTGAATCAATCCCCCGCCTCCAGCAATCGAATCAACAAAGCCAGCAAAACCTGAGGCTAAAACGAGAAAGATGATTACTTCGAGGGAGATCTCCACAGTCGAGAGTTAACCGATGAGCTTTACGAGATGAGCAACAACATCACCAACAGGAAGTTCAGATTTCTCACCTGTCTTGCGGATACGAAACTCTACTTTTCCTTCTTGTAGACCTTTACCAACGATAACGATGTATGGGTTTCCAATGAGTTCGGCATCTTTGAATTTCACCCCAGGGCTGGAATCGCGACGATCATCGAGCATCACCGTGACGCCTTTGTTCTCTAGTTCGAGCGCAATTTTTTCTGCAACGTTAAAAGGTTCATCTTCTTTGCCTGTCGCCACAATATGTACTTTTGCAGGCGCAATTTCTTCCGGCCAGACAATTCCGATCTCATCATGAGATTGCTCAACAATTGCTGCTACGGCGCGAGAAACACCGATTCCATAGGATCCCATCGTCACTACCCGTGCTTTACCTTCTTTATCAAGCACCGTCAGCTCAAGTGCTTCAGCGTACTTGCGACCGAGTTGGAAGATATGTCCAATTTCAACTGCACGATCAATAATGACTGCAGTGGAACACGAAGGACAGGAATCTCCTTCCCGAACTTCGGCAGCTTCGATAAATCCATCAACAGTGAAATCACGTCCATGAGTTACATATCGCATGTGCTTGTTCTTCTGGTTTGCACCAGTAACCCAATGTGATCCGATTTGAATGCGTGGATCAGCATAAAGTTTGAGACCAAATTTCTTTGCATCTTGTGGACCGACGTATCCCTTAACAAGCTCAGGACGCTTCGCAAAGTCAGCATCTTCAAATAGACGTAGGTCCTTTACGCCAGGCAAATTTGCTTCGACGCGCTTTAGATCAACTTCGCGATCGCCAGGAACGAGAACTGAGATGGGATGACCATCAGCCATCAGCAAGACGTTCTTCAAAGTATCGGCTGCTGTGATGCCAGCCGAATATTTGGAATTCATCACATCAACCAAAGTGTCGATGGTCGGAGTATCTGGCGTATCGAGTATCTCCATCGCAGGAGGATTTCCGAAATCCTTACTCTCCACTTTTGTGGTCATCGCTTCAACATTTGCGGCATAGCCACACTTGGGACAGAGCACATATGTATCTTCACCCGTGCTGCATGGCGCAAGGAATTCTTCGGATTTTGATCCACCCATAGCTCCAGACATCGCGGAGACGATGTTGAATTTCAAACCAAGGCGATTAAAGGTTGAGATGTATGCATCACGATGTTTTTGGTAAGAAACTTCGAGACCAGCATCATCAAGATCGAAAGAGTAAGAATCCTTCATTACGAATTCTCGTCCACGGATGATGCCGCTGCGAGGGCGGGCTTCATCGCGATATTTCGTCTGGATTTGATAGATAGATAGCGGTAAATCCTTATATGAGGAGTATTCACCTTTCACCATCAAGGTGAACATCTCTTCATGGGTTGGGCCTAATAAATAATCGCTACCTTTTCTATCCTGCAATCTAAATAGCGCGGGGCCGTATTCCTCCCAGCGATTGGTTTTTTCATAAGGATCTTTAGGAAGAAGTGCAGGAAAGTGAACTTCTTGAAATCCAGCTCGATCCATCTCTTCACGGATAACGCGTTCTACATTTCGAAGTGCGATAACTCCAAGAGGGAGCCAGGAAAAGATTCCTGCAGCGATGGGGCGGACGTAACCGGCGCGAACAAGAAGTTTGTGGCTAGCGACTGAAGCATCAGATGGGTCATCTCGTAAGGTGCGTAGAAAGAGAGATGACATCCGCAACATGCGGCGTAGCCTAGCGAATTACTTAACGTTTACAGTCGGTTCGCCCGAAGCGACACCGGCAGCTTCCATCTCTTCTGCAAGACGCATCGCTTCTTCAATGAGAGTTTCAACGATCTGTGCTTCAGGAACAGTCTTGATTACTTCGCCTTTAACGAAGATCTGGCCTTTGCCATTTCCAGATGCAACGCCGAGATCTGCTTCGCGTGCCTCGCCAGGACCGTTAACCACACAACCCATGACCGCGACGCGGAGTGGAACTGTCATTCCTTGTAAGCCTGCTTGAACTTTTTCAGCAAGGGTATACACATCAACTTGAGCACGGCCACATGATGGACAGGAAACAATCTCAAGTTTTCTCTGGCGAAGGTTAAGTGATTCAAGAATAGAAATGCCAACTTTAACTTCTTCAACTGGAGGTGCAGAAAGTGAGACGCGAATTGTGTCTCCAATTCCTTCGGAGAGAAGAATTCCAAATGCGGTAGCCGATTTGATTGTGCCCTGGAAAATTGGACCAGCCTCAGTAACTCCAAGATGTAGCGGGTAATCACATTTTTCGGCAAGTAAGCGGTACGCCTTCACCATTGTGACGGGATCATGGTGTTTAACCGAAATCTTAATATCGGTAAAACCATGCTCTTCAAATAAACCGATCTCCCACATCGCAGAATCAACAAGCGCTTCCGGTGTTGCTTTTCCGTATTTAGCTAAGAGACGTGGGTCAAGAGAACCTGCGTTAACACCAATTCGAATCGGGATTCCTGCATCTCCTGCTGCTTTTGCAACTTCCTTTACTTTGTCATCAAATTGTTTGATGTTGCCTGGATTTACTCTAACTGCAGCGCACCCAGCATCGATTGCAGCAAAAATATATTTCGGCTGGAAGTGAATATCTGCAATGACAGGAATCTGAGATTTCTTTGCGATGTGCTTAAGAGCGTCGGCATCATCTTGGCTCGGAACGGCGACTCGGACAATCTGGCATCCAGAAGCGGTCAACTCTGCTATTTGTTGGAGCGTTGAGTTCACATCAGCAGTAAGCGTTGTACACATGGATTGAACAGAGACTGGCGCATCTCCACCAACAAGAACGCTGCCGACTTTTAATTGTTTAGATTTTCGACGTGGCGCAAGTGTGGGAAGAGGAGCTTGCGGCATTCCGAGATTGACCATGGGCTTATTCTGCCTTAAAGATTCAAATTAATCGGATTGAAGATATCGGCAAAGAGAAGCAGGAGCGTTAAGAACGCGAGCAAGATAAAGACGACCATCGTAATTGGGGTGAGTTTCTCCACATCGACGGGCCCAGGATCGGATTGGCCCCGCATCTTTGCGATTCGACGGCGCGTGCCTTCGTACATGGCAACAGCCATATGCCCACCATCAAGTGGAAGTATCGGCAGCAGATTAAAAATTCCTACAAAAATATTGAGTGATGCCACGATAAGTAAGAAGGTTGCGAATTTCTCTCCTGTAGTTAAGTTTCCACTTGAAACTGTTTCGCCACTTACGCGAGCAACTCCCACAATTCCAACAAGACCATCGGCGGTGCGTTCTTCACCTAGAAACGTCTGACGCATTAAAGATGGAATCTGGGCAGGCAGTCCTATCAAGGCTTTAATCGAACCTTGGAAGATTGAGTTAGTAGCGCTGAGGCTTTTGCCAATTGCCGTTACAGGTTTCTCGCGAACTAACCCCACTTCATTAATGATGCCCAGGAATCCGCGAACCTCACCATCAACCGTTCGCGATG